>JAJYDL010000031.1 GCA_021777495.1 bacterium | reverse complement strand
GAGGGCCTCCGCGACCAAGGCGTTGGCGAGGCTTCGATTCGATTGCTTCCAGGCGAGCCCGGCCTGGTCGAGGAGGAGGGTCCCCTCATCCAGTCCAGCTGACGTCGCATCACCTTGCGCCACGCCGCGCGCCTCGGGCGATAGGAGCCCCAACGTTTCGGGGGAAGAGGCGAGCGCCCCCAACGAACGCAGGGCCGAAAGGCTGGAGGCCGCATCGCCCGCCTTTTTTGCGGCCGCATAGTGGGCGTTGTTGGGATTTTATGTTCCATGAGGAGCGGTGCTTGTGGGTCGCGGCCTGCAACGGCGGATGGGGGAATTTCCCGCAGGTACCTGCACTATGGGCGATGCGATCGCCGTTCGGGCAACCTCGAAAGGAATCGCCGCGGTGCGTTCATTTCCTGCTCCGTCTGTCGCTTTCAATGTGAGGAGGTGGCCTCCTTCCGTGAATGATCCCGCATCCGTGCTGCTCGCCACCGCGATTCCATCCACGGAAACGGATATCATGCCGATCCCGGATCCCGTGTCGCTTGCCGTGAAAAGCGATACGAGCGGCTCGCTTTTTTGAAGAATGCGCGCAGTGTTCGGCACGACGATATGCGGCGGTTCGGTATCCGCCGCCTCTTCCGCGGAAAGGATCGCCGTGGGTGGTATAACTGTCGTGGTGCTCCCGTCCGCGTGCACGAGGGAAAGCATGAGCGAGAACGCCACAGGATCCGCTATGTCTTGCGCCGAAAAGGAGACTTCCGCCGTATCCGATGCCGCTTCGAACGGTATTCCGATATATGAAGCTGCGCTTCGGAGCCGTGCCGCGTCGTCATATGCGCGAATTGCGAAGATCGCCGATCCGGACGCGGTCGCACGGAGGATCACGCGGTATGTTCCCGATGCGGGGAGGAGGAGCGATGCGGCATCGCCGATGCGCTCCATGGAACTTCCCGGGATCCCTGTCGTCCCCGTATCCGTCCGTGTTCCCTCATTTCCGTATGCCTCAAGGAGTACGGGTCCCCATGCCGCCGCTTCGATGGTCGTTTCGCGGCGGGCGATTCCTTTGCGGCCGTTCATGCAGTCCTCCGTGGAGGTGGACATTCCGAGCGCATTGAGGTCGAGGGTTCCTGCGGTATCGCGTAGGATGGCGCCGATAAGCTCGAGTGGTCCCGTGTCTTTTATGAGACCGAGGTGGTCTGCCCCGTTTTCGGAATAGAGCGAGAAGTAGGTCTCATCCGCCCCTCCCGGACCCATTGCCGATATGACAGGAACGGTTCCATCGCCGTTTCCCCGGACGATGTTCGTGCCGCCATCCTCTCGTAGCACGAATCCGCCGATGGTTGCGGGATTGCCGCATCCTATCATCTTTATGATTTTTACATCCTGTGCGGGCGCCGCGGTGTCTCTTGCGGCATGAAACTTTTCCGCCGCATCGAGGAGAAGTGCGTTTCGTGCTCCCTCGGTTACGGACTTCGTTGTAAGGAAATTCCGCGTATCCTCGAACCCGAGTGCGTGATGGCCGCCGCTCCGATTGTCAATAAGATATCCTCCCACCGCATCCGTATAGCGTTCGGAAGGAAGAATTTGATAAGCGGAGGGCATATTTTGGGCTATCGACTTCGTCCTTAAAGGATTGAGAAGCGGCAGAGGACCCGCGCGGAATCCTAGGTCGTCGCCGTATTGGAGCATTTTGAGCATTTTGGGCGCCCCGAGATCCGGCGGTGCAATCAGAATGGTTTTATCGATCAAGGATGCGTTATTTTCATGAGCAATGAATTCCTCCGCGAGCAGCGACCCCATACTGTGCGCAATGATATCGATCGTGCCGTCCGGAGAAAGATCCGCGGCATGTTTCATGACGGGAGTGATCATTGTTGTGCCGTCTTCCACGGAAAGGCGCCAGTCGTAGGGAGCGACAAAGAGATCGGTTCCTTCCCGGTATCCCATTTTTGCGAGCGAATCGAGGAGCGGTCCATAGAAATCCATCGAGACGAAGGGGATCGACGTGGTGACCGCGCGTACGATATCCGTTGCATCCGCTTCTCTGCCGGAAATTTCTTTTCCATCCGGTCCGAGCGCGAGATTTTCAAGATACGCATCGGAACTCGAAGCGATCAGCATATCTGCGGCAGGCCACAGTTCGCGTCCGTCGTATTCCCGTTCGATCCTCGAGCCGAGCATTCCGGGAACGATCACAACGGGCCTGCGTTGCGCGGATGCGACGGATCCCGATGCATCGTCCGTCGACGTCGTTTCTCCCGGTGGCGTGGAGATGGGGGGCGTTGATGTGGAGGAATCGTCCGCAAATGTGCCGTGGATCGTCACGTTCGAAACACGCACATCCGAACCTCCTTGGAGGACGCCGTCGAACGCCCCGAACGAAAGGAGGAATCGCGACGGCAGGATTTGATTCCCGAAATCAAGCTCGCCCGCACCTTGTTCGCCCCGGCCGCAGCCAAGATACACGTCATTCGTCGAGGTTGCGATGATGGCATTCGGCATTTCCACGGGAGCGATGACTGCGCCGTAGTGTCCGTATCCATCGCAATTATTGCTCCCGATGTTCATCCAATCGAAGGTGATTTTCGCTATGGCGAAAGAGCCGGGAACCGCATACAAGGTCGACGAGGGGACGAGAGCGCATGCGCGCGGGGATCCGTCCCCGAAGCAGGGATCGGGCTGGGTATCCTTTCTGTAGATCGTGGACCTATCCTCGAGCACGGCATCGCCCTTTGCGGGATCTTCAATGAAAATATCCGGCCCTTCCGGACTTTTCTGAGGTGCTATCCAGGGAGAAGCGTTGCCGAGTCCGTCGACGGTCCGTGCCTGCCAATGATAGCCCCCGTTCGGCAGTTCCTGCGCAAATGCGCGCATGAGCGAGGTGGTTTGAACCCTGCTCATAAGGGATACGGCATTTGCGGCCCCGGAAAATCCTATAAAGGATGGCTCGACTTCCACCTGAATGCCGAGATCGTCCGGAAGCGGCGTCCCCACCTCGGCCGTGAAGGCGATTGTAGACGAGGAAGAGGTTCCCGCCAAAGGAATGGACGACCCTTCATTGTTCGATGCGGGGTCTGCCCCTTGGAATTGTCCTTTAAGGGAAGGGGATGGGATTTCCGCATACACCATGAATTTCGCTTCCGCGAGGGGGGCGAGACTGAACGTTCCTTCCGCTCCTCCGCGTGCGGAACCGAGGAACGATATGCTGGAGAAATTCTGTCCGCCGAATACATAACTCCACCGATATCGTTTTTCTCCCGCGAGAAACGGGCGCGAGTTCTTGAATGTGAACATAAGGTCACCGGCGCATCCGTATCCCGAGAAGCCGTTGTCCGATGTGCCGAGCAGGGTGCCATCGGCGTCGTCGCGCACGGTGAGGTAGCAGCTGTTCGTTTCCGGATACCGGCTGTAGGTGCCGAAGTTCGCCGTGAATATCCTTATGGCACCTATGGTTCCCGTTGCGGCTGCCGTAAAGGTCTGGGTGCCTGCCGTGATGTCCGAACAGCGATTGTCGCATGACGTACGTATTTCCGCCGATGCCGAACCATCGGTCTGTTCCGCGAGTATCGCTGCGGCACCCGCGGAGTGGAGTGGTATAAGGGAACACGCGCATCCCGCAATCACCGCAATGGGCAGATATTTTCGTATGGACATGGCCCGTATGCTAGCACGGAGGCCATCAAAAAAACCTCAAGGGCCGGCCGCGCCCGTGACCATTTGACATCTTTCCGAGTTTTGCTATACTCTCTACCAAGGTTTCCTCGGAGTTTTATGCGAACAACCACCGTTGCGGGAAAACGTGATTCGTTTATCCTTCGCCACTGCCCTCATTAAGGGCATTGGTTTCATGGGTGGTTCAAGCGGACTCCGGGGCGCGCCCCGATTTTTTTTGAGCTCGGTCGAACGATCCGGCTCCGACATTATTCAAAGCAATGTCTTTCATACTCGGAAAAAAGCTTAAAATGACGCAGATCTGGAAGGACGGCAAAGTCGTTCCGGTCACGGTTGTCCATGCGGAACCGAACAAGGTTTCGATTGTGCGTAATAAGGAGCGCGATGGATATGAGGCCGTCCAGGTCTCTCTCGGCAAGAAGAAGCGCGAATTCCGCAATCTTTCCCATGAGCCTATCGCTATGGGTGATTTTTCGATCGATGCGGAGGTCACGGTGGAGGCATTCAAGGAGGGCGAGAAGGTCCGCGTGAGCGGCATCATGAAGGGACGGGGGTTCCAGGGGGTCGTGAAGCGCCATAATTTCGCCGGCGGTCCCAAGACCCACGGTCAGAAAAACCGTTTCCGCCATCCCGGCTCCATCGGATCCACGGCATTCCAGCGCGTCGTTCCGGGCCGACGTATGGCGGGACATATGGGTATGACCCGCGTAACCCTCAAGAATCTTGTCGTTGCCGCGGTGGACAAGGAGCACAATCTGATATTCCTCAAAGGCGCGGTCCCCGGGGTCACCGGCGGACTTATAGAGATTTCGAATCTGAAATAGTACGCATTGCGCACGAACACTACCATGAAGGTTGACGTCTATAATTTGCGGAATGAAGTGGTGGGCTCGCTCGATCTCCCGGAGGCGGTATTCGGGGCGAAGTGGAATGCCACCCTTGTGAAACAGGTGCTCGATGCGCAGGTTGCGAACCGTCGTGCGCCGTGGGCCCATGTCCGCGATCGCAGCGAGGTTTCGGGAGGAGGCAAGAAGCCCTGGCGACAGAAGGGGACCGGCCGCGCGCGGCACGGTTCGACCCGTTCGCCGTTGTGGGTGGGAGGCGGTAAGGCGCATGGCCCTCGGAACGACAAGGATTATTCGCAGAAGGTGAACAAGAAGATGAAGCGCGTCGCACTTTTTTCCGCGCTTTCCCGGAAGGCCAAGGACGGCGAGATCAAGGTCTTTGATTCGCTCGCGATCGAGAAGCCCAAAACGAAGGAGCTCGCCGGCGCCCTTCATGGCATGATTTCCCTTCCAAAGAGCGGCAAGCGCTACGATGTCCTCCTCGTGTCCGAGGTGGCGAACAAGAATCTTTTCCGTGCCGCATCCAACCTCGTGAAAACGAAGGCTATTGCCGCGGATTCCCTCAATATTTTCGACGTGCTGAATCATAAGAACCTCTTTATCGACAAGGAGGCAATCGAAGCCATCGGAAAGCATTACACGATTTAATACAAACCGCTCCTATGGCCAACACACTGCTTATCAAGAAGCCCTGGATCACCGAGAAAGCGACTGCCGCTGCCGAAAAGGCGAATCAGTACATTTTCCTCGTCGAGAAAAAGGCGACGAAACCCGAAATCAAGAAAGCCGTTGCGGCTCTCTATAAGGTTGAAGTGACCGATGTGAATGTCGTGAACCGCCCCCCCAAGCGGAAGCGTTTCGGAGGTGCGCGCAAAGGCGTCCAGGAGGGATACCGAAAGGCCATCGTCACGGTAAAGGAGGGGCAGAAGATCGACATCCATTAATTCCATGAAATCCTACAAGCCGACAAGCGCTTCGCGCCGCAATATGACCTCTCCGGACTATCGCGTCCTTACCAAGGGCGTCCGTCCGCACAAGCCGCTCCTTAAGAGGCTGAAGTCCAATGGCGGAAGGAATTCCCAGGGCCGCATTACGACCCGTCACCAGGGAGGCGGCAACAAGAAGCTGTACCGAATCATCGATTTCAAACAGAATCGCATGAATGAGAAGGCGACGGTCCAGAGCCTCGAGTACGATCCCTATCGCACGGCGTTCATTGCCAAGGTGAAATATGAGGACGGTACGCTTTCGTACGTCATCGCACCCGAAAAACTCAAAGTGGGCGATGTGATCGTCACCGCGGAATCCGCTCCCTTCACGATCGGCAACCGGATGCTCCTCAGGAATATTCCGGTCGGGACGCAGGTTTACAATATTGAAATGATGCCGGGACGCGGAGCCCAGCTCGCCCGTTCCGCCGGACTTTATGCGGAGGTGCTTGCGAATGCGGACGGCTACACGGATCTTAAACTCAATTCCGGCGAAGTGCGCAGGGTGCCGTGGGTGTGCCTCGCATCGATCGGCCAGGTTTCGAACGCGGAGTGGAGCCTTGTGAGTCTCGGAAAGGCAGGACGTTCACGATGGCTCGGCATCCGCCCGACCGTGCGCGGAAGCGCGATGAACCCGGTTGATCATCCGTACGGCGGAGGTGAAGGCGCCCAGCCGCGCGGAACCCGCAAACCGAAG
>JAJYDL010000030.1 GCA_021777495.1 bacterium | reverse complement strand
GTAGCCAAGCCCACCTGAAGACCCGTTGCCGGAGCCGTAGTACCTGTCGTGGTGTTCGTGCCGGTGCCAGAAGTGGTGCCGGTCGAAGTACCCGTCGAGGTGGAAGTCGAAGAAGAGGCCGCATACTTCGCGAGGAACGCGCGAGTGATGGGACCGTAGTAGCCCGATGCGGGCTTAATGCCATTGCTTGTCTGGAACTTCGCGAGCGCCTTCTGGGTAAGAGTACCGAAGTAGCCCGTCGGAGCCGAGACTGCCGTCAAATCACCCTGATCGATGAGGAACTGCTGGAGAACCGTGACGCCTGCGCCCCTGGAACCAATGGTGAGGTCAGTGGTACCAAAGTTGTAGGACGAACCGGTGGTCGCCGTAGCAGTACCAGTCGTCTTGGTGTTGAGCTGTGCTGTGAGCTGCGTGATCTGCTGCTGCAAAGACGCGATCAGCGCCTGAAGATTGGCGGAGGTCGTCGTCTGAGCATTCGCGAGAGGAAGCGCAGCCGCGCCGACCGCCCACAAAATCGTGGTGGCCGCAAGCGCAGCGGAAACCAATTTCTTATTTATGCTCATTGTGTATTTATGTTCGAACTTTTTTCTAATTTATCGACCAAGGATCCGTCTTTCTGTCGTACGGAGCCCGGACGTCGACCTTTTGTGTGAATTCATTTCTGATTCTGGTCGCCGTTTCCGGCATATCACTCTCTTCAAGGAATCCAACGGGGTGAGGACTCGCAAGAAAGAACTTAAAGGAGAGAGTATGACGGCTACGGGGTTATTGCGAATAAAGAAGAACCTCGCCGGAAGGGCGAGGCACAGGGGAAAAGGACAGGGAAGTGGTGAAGACCATGGACGCGCAGGCATCCGCGCTCTTCACCACTACCGAACTCTCATCCTCATCCGGTCGGGCCTCACACCAAACCGTGGTTCACATGTTCAATTATACGGACACTTCCCGAAAAAAGGTGTGGACAAACTGTTCGCTCCTCCACCCGCTTTCGTACTAAATACAACGTCCCCTTTTCGGAAAAGTTACCCCCTTCCGGAGACGGCATTCCGGGCGATCGGACCGCCGGAATTTTGCCGCATTCGATAGGTGACGGAAGGACCTCCCGCACCCATACGCTCGATGAGGTTCCGCTCGATAAGCGCCTGCAGATCATAGCGGATGGTCCGCTCGCTGCAGCCCGGCAACACTTCCTGGATATCCTTCAAGCGGCAATTGCCGGATTGCCGGATTCTATCGAGGATGGTATCTTGCCGCATTTCCGCACGCATGAATCCGTGCTCTTTGGGGGATGCGTCCGCAACGAACGTCTCCGCGGCCGCAGGATACTCCATCCTCTCCCCTGCTTCGGTTGCCGCATCGGAGATCGGCAAATCGGCAGTCTCCGTGACGGGATCCATGCCGGGATCGATGACGGATCCCTTGACGGATTCCTCTGCCGCGGCCTCCGGTACCGCGGCGGCGCGGACCGTCTCTGCTTCGGCGTGGGAAAAGATCTCGGAGAGATCGATGCCGTTCGCCGGGGACTTTGCGGAGTTGATCCGCTCGACGACCGCCGCATCGAGGAGATACACCTCCCGAAGGATGGTGTCGGCATTCGCGGGAGCAAGGAGATTGACGTCGCCGGCGAACTTCACGAAGCATTCGATGGACTGGAGCGCGCGCCGGGTGCCGGAATGCTCCCGTACGGAAGAGGATTCAAGAAGGGCGCCCGCCGCACCCCGAAGACGCTCGGCAAAATCCTTTTCCTGAAGGGTTCCGGCAATGCGGAAGAGGGCGTACGCGATTTCGTAGGACTTTGTGAACACAAAACGATCTTTGCCGCTATCGCTCATGATGCGCAAAGAATACCACGGAAATGCGGCAAGCGCAAGCGTCCGCTATCCTGTAGATGCAAGGAACTCCTCCGCCTGCCGGAGCTTTTCGAGAGTGCCGCAATCGAGGCGGGTGCCGGGAAATTCCCAGCCGTACACGTTGCCGCGCATGGCGATCTGCATCTGGATGGCGACGGCGACGGGAAGCGCGTCATCGGCTACCACGGGAAGCGTGTCGGCGACCATCTTGAGGTTGCGCACGACGTCGGGGGTGAACACGTACCCTCCCACGATGGTGAGGGTGGAAGGAGCGGCGCTCGGCGCCGGCTTCTCGACGATCTTCGTCACGCGGTATGCCGTTCCGCCGTCGATCGAGCGCGTCTTGCCGCGGTCGATGCCGACCACGCCGAACCGGTGCACGAGTTCCCGCGGCACGCGTTCGAGGAGCACCACGCTCTTCATGGAACCGCGCACGCGGGAGAACACGTCGATGAGCGACGCAAGGGCGCCCGGGGTGTCCTTCTCGGTGAAGAGCACGTCGTCGCAGAAGCGCACCGCGAACGGTTCGTTCTTGATGAGGTCGTAGGCCTGGGCGATCGCATGGCCGTTACCGCCCGGCGTGGGCTGAATACGCACCGCGAACGAAAGCGACGGGAACCGCCGCGCCGCGGACGTCACGTAGCGCCGGAAATCCCCGAGATGTTACGGATCGTCGATAAGGACGACCTTCCTGATCCCTGCGGCAACGGCCTCCTCAAGGACGTATTCGATGAGGGGCTTGCCGTTCACGCGAACGAGGTTCTTGGGGGTCTTTTTGGTGAGCGGCATGAGCCGTTTGCCGAGTCCCGCGATGGGGAGTACGAGCGTAGTGACTTTTTTCATGGTCACTCCATTATAGCAAACGCCGGAGGGCGGATACGGGGAGGTTCAGAGTGTCCAGGCAGCGGAACCGAGGAGAATGACGAGGAGGGCGCCTACCGTACCCGAAACAATAAGGATCCTCTCCCGGGAGAGGGGCCCCTCAAGGAGATGCCGCGCGGCAAGGTCCATGAGAAGGAGCGCGATAAGAAAGGTCACCGCCGTCTGATAGATGAAATCGAGAGGAAGGAAAAGTCCGGCAAGAAGGATCTCGAACACGAGAAATGCGATGGTTGCCGAGGCGACCCTCCGCAACCGGCGGACGGCGGAAGCGGCATTGCCGGATTCCTCCGCGGGACGATCCGGCATGAATGCGGCAATGAAGCTCGAAAAAAGCATCCCGGTGACGATTGCGGCAAGTGCGGCGAAGAAGAAGGTCGCCGCATCGGCCCCGCCGCCGAGCCGGTCATAGAAAAGGCGGAACACGAGGAACACGAGCACGAAGGAAAGGACCTCATAGGCGGTCTTCCTGTCGATGAGGTACAACTCCTTGATAAGAAGGATATACCAGAAAAGGAGGCCGAATACGACGGCAAGGAGGGATCCTCCCGGCGTGAGAAGCGCAAGACCGAGGAGGACGATAAAGGGAACGATGACCGTGCCCGCCTGCGCGGGAGGCACGAAGAAGAGATAGAGGGCAAGGATGACAAAAAGCCAGGAAGGGAGAATGGCCCACGCAAGCCCGAAAGCGAGCGCACGAACCATCGTTCCCCGCAAAGGCCGGAGACGTTCTATGAGCGTATCGAACATATATAAGTAGACTATACCATATCGCAAAGGCCCTTCCGGAAGGAAGGGCCTTTGGAATAGCGAAGGGTCCGCAAGGGGATCCTTCCCGCGTTACGGCGTGAAGGTAAGCGCGTTTGCCTTGAATCCCACCTTGATCTTTCCGCCCTCCTTCACCTCCCCACGGATGAGTTTGTCCGCAAGTCTGTCGAGGATGACCTTCTGGATGAGGCGTTTGAGGGGCCGCGCGCCGAATTCCGGACTGAATCCCTCTTTTGCGAGATATGCGCGGGCATCGGGACCGATATCGAGACGGATATTCCGGTCGGCAATCTGCTGCCCGATGCGGCCGAGCTGGATGTCCACGATCTTCTCGATATCCGCCTTATGGAGCGGATTAAAAACGACGATCTCGTCGATACGGTTGAGAAACTCGGGCCGGAAGCTCTGGCGGAGGGATTCCATGACCTTGTCCTTGTAATCCACTTCCTCGGCGGATCCCGCCGCGCCTTCCGCGCTGAACCCGATGCGGGACATTGCGCGGAGATACTGGCTTCCGACGTTCGAGGTCATGATGATGATCGAGTTCTTGAAATTCACCGTCTTGCCTTTGCTGTCGGTAAGGCGCCCTTCGTCGAGAACCTGAAGGAGGAGATTGAACACCTCGGGGTGCGCTTTTTCGATCTCGTCGAACAGAATGACGCTGTAGGGACGATGACGGATCTTCTCGGTGAGCTGGCCGCCCTCTTCGTGGCCCACGTAGCCCGGGGGCGATCCCACGAGGCGGCTCGTCGCATGGCGCTCCATGTATTCGGACATATCCACCCGGATGAGCGCCTTTTCGTCATTGAACATGAACTCGGCGAGCGCGCGGGCAAGCTCGGTCTTGCCGACGCCCGTGGGACCGAGGAACATGAACGATCCGATGGGGCGGTTGGCGTCCGAAAGGCCGGCGCGGGCGCGGCGAAGCGCGGACGCGATGGCGGTGATCCCCTCCTCCTGGCCGATCACCCGTTCGCGAAGCACGTCCTCGATGCGGATCAGCTTATCGGTCTCGGTCTCGAGCATGCGCTTGAGGGGAATGCCGGTCCACACGGACACAACCGCGGCCACATCTTCCTTGTCCACGGCCTCTTTAAGGAAACGGTCCGCGGATGCGGCGGTGCGGGCGGCGGACGGCGCATCGGCGTCGGTGCCTGCGGCCGCCTTATGTGCGGCGGCGCGGCGACGCGCGGCGGCGGACGGCGCGCCGAAGTTCTTCTTTTCGAACATCTGGAAGTCCTTTTCCGCCACGGGAAGTTCGCCGTAGATGATCTGCGCCACGCGCTCGAGATTCCCCTCGCGTTCGGCGACCTCCGCCTCTCGCTTCAGGTTCTCCACTTTCTGCCGCAGCTGATGGAGCGTTTCGAATTTGATCTTCTCCGAATGCCACTTGCTCGAAAGCTCGTCGTTATCCTCCTTGCGCTTGGCAAGCTGGACCTCGATCTCCTTGAGGCGCTCCGCGGTGCGCGGGCTCTCCCCTTCCTGAAGAAGCGCCTGCTTCTCCACTTCGAGGCGCGTGATGTCCCTGCGGATGCCGTCGATTTCCTTCGGAAGGCTCTCCGATTCGAGGCGCCGCGCGGCGGCGGCCTCATCGATGAGATCCACCGCCTTGTCGGGAAGGAACCGGTCGGTGATATAGCGGGCGGAAAGGTTCACGGCTTCCACGATCGCTTCGTCGCTGATGCGCATCCCGTGATGGATCTCGTACTTCTCCTTGAGCCCCCGGAGGATGGAAATGGAATCCTCGATGGAAGGCTCCTCCACCGTGATGGGCTGGAAGCGCCGTTCGAGTGCGGGATCCTTCTCTATATATTTCTGATATTCGCGGATGGTCGTCGCACCGATCGCGTGGAGCTCGCCCCGGGCGAGCGCCGGCTTCAGGAGATTCGATGCATCGATGGCGCCTTCGGCGGCGCCTGCGCCCACGATCGTATGGATCTCGTCGATAAAAAGGATGATCTGGCCCGCGGAATTCTTGATTTCCTTTACGAAGGCCTTCAGACGGTCCTCGAACTCGCCGCGGAACTTGGTGCCCGCGATGAGCGATCCGAGATCGAGCATGAGCACCTGCTTGCCCTTGAGAAGCTCGGGTACGTCGCCCGACGCGATGCGCTGGGCGAGGCCTTCCACGATGGCGGTCTTGCCGACGCCCGGCTCGCCGATGAGGCACGGATTGTTCTTGGTGCGGCGGGAGAGCACCTGCATGAGGCGCCGGAGCTCTTCTTCGCGTCCGATGACGGGATCGAGCTGGCCGGCCTTGGCCTTCTCGCTCAGATTGATGGCATATTTTTCAAGCACCTGGAATTTGGTCTCCGGCGTCTCGTCCGTCACGCGGACCGAACCGCGGAGCTGGGCAAGGACGCGGAACGCCTGTTCGCGGCGCACGCCGAACTTCTCGAGGAGCGACTTTGCCGCGCCGGGGATATCGAGGAGTCCGAGAAGGAAGTGCTCGCATGAAACGAACTCGTCCTTCTGCTGTGCCGCGATCTTTGCGGCCTGATCGAGCACGCGCATGAGCTCCTGCGAAAGATACAGCTGTCCGACGGCGGAATTCGAAAGGATGGGCGGGATGCGGTCAAGTTCCTCCTCCACCTGCTCATCGAGCCGCTCGATATCCACGCCGGAGCGCTCGAGCACGGGGATCACAAGCGACTGCTCGTCCTCGAGAAGCGCGGCAGGCGACCCGGATCCAGTCAACGGCCAGACGGCCGCGCGCCCAGCGCGGCTGCCGGTCACTGAAGAAGATGCGGGGTGCAAGGAGAACATGAGTCGAACCTAAATCACGCAGCGCCAGT
>JAJYDL010000008.1 GCA_021777495.1 bacterium | reverse complement strand
TTTACGATCACCGCAACATCCTGGGGGCCCGTGTTCTGGATCTTTTCGGCGATCGCCGCGATCACCTTGGACGACGCGAACGGCGTCGCCTTCTTGGGGCCGGCGAACCCGAGGGAACCCGCCGACGCCCAGGCGATCACGTTGCCCTTTTCGTCCGTCACCGTGACGACGGTGTTATTATAGGTGGCGTTCACGAACACCTTCCCCGCGCCGATGCGCTTGGATTTCTTGGCGGTCGCCGCCTTCGCGACGGCATCCCCCGCGGCGGCCTTCTCTTTTACGGCCGCGGCTTCCGGTTGTGTGGTGACTTTCTTCTTTCCCATGGGCGTTACTTCAGGTCAACTTTACGTTTGCCGCTTCCGGCGGTCTTGCGGACGTTTCCGCGGACGGTCCTCGAATTGGTGCGCGTTCTCTGCCCCCTCACCGGAAGCTTTCGGGAATGGCGCATGCCGCGGTACGTCTGCAGGTCCTTGAGGCGGCCGATATTCCCGCGCACGAGCTGTCGCAGCTCTCCTTCCACCGGATAGTTCTTCTCGAGGAAGTTCTGCACGCGGAGGATCTCGTCCGCGGTAAGCTCCTTCGCCCGCTTCCCTTCGGCGACCTTCGCCGCCGCAAGCGCGCGCTTGCTCACCACGGGACCCACGCCATAAAGATAGGTGAGCGCGATCTCGATCCTCTTGTTGTCCGGAATGTTTACGCCGAAAATACGCATGTCGGTAGGTTAGCCTTGACGCTGTTTATGTTTGGGATTCTTGCAGCGTACATAAAGCTTGCCATTCCGTTTCACGATCTGGCAGCTTGCGCATATCTTCTTTATGGAACTCCGGACTTTCATGGATAATGTGTTGGGATCAGAAGGGACGCACCGTCCTTATTGGTTTCGCGGTTAGAGCCGCCGTACGATCCTTCCCCGATGACCGTCGGGGCTCAGCTCCACAAGGACCGAATCGCCGGGCAATACCCTGATGTTGTTGATCTTCATCTTCCCGGCCAAATGGGACAGTACCTCTTCGGGAAGGCCGTTCACCTTTACCCGGAAGGTAAGCCCCGGCAGGGCTTCGATCACCTTTCCTTCAACCGCTTTCCCTTTTTCCATCAGCAATATACGAAGAACTCGCAATTTCTCATGGAACGGGAAGTCCGATGCAGGAGTATTGTCATAAAACCAATGTGAAGAGTATAGCCGACAAGAACCACCTTGTCAAACCCTAGTTCACGGTGATATGCACCTTTGAGGGATCCGAGGGAACGGTGCTCAGCCAGACGGGGTATACGGAGATCTCCGCGTTCGAAAGCTGGGTGAGACCGGCGATGACGGCGCGCGCCGTGGCGGTATCCTTGCCGAGGATCTGCTGTTCGAACGTGACCGCGGAGAACGCCGGCTCGAGATCTCCCTGAGCCGAAAGCGAGAAGGATACCTGTCCCTTCGGGAAGTTCGCCGAAACGCCGCTGTAGGTGAGATTGATGTCCGCGAAGGTGGAGCTTTGTTCCGTCCCCTGCGCCGCCGCAAGAAGCGCCGCCTTGAGCGCCGTCTCGTCGAACCCTATCGCGGAAAGCGTCGCGGTGGCGAACACCGTGAAATTCCCCTGCGCATCCGTCGTCGTATTCACCATGAGCTTGCCCATGCCGATCTGCGTCGCGCCATCGAGGATTTTGAAGTTGTTCGGATAACTTCCGCTGAATCCTCCCTGAATGCTCGCCTGGAGATCGGCGGTGGTGCTTGCCTGCGCCGCGGCGATATCCGCCGCGGTCGGGACCGCGCGCATGCCGGTGAATCCGCCCGTCGTGGATGCCGTGATCGTCCCCCAGAATCCGTTTTCCTGCGGCTTGCCCTGGAACCCGGGAATGGTGAGCTTCGCCACGGGGCCGATGTCGTAGGCGGGACCCGCCTGATCCGCCACGATCGGCGCCGCGATGGACGAGGGCGCAAGGGCGCCCGAAGCGGTCTTCGTCGCACCGGGTACGGTGACATTATTCGTGATGCGGAATATCTTCCCGTCGGGCGTGAGGAATCTCGTGGTGGCGACAAGCTCCTGCGGCTTCGTGCTGTAATCGTTATAAATGGTGATCGTGCCCTTCGCCTTCAGGGAAACGTTCTGCTCACCTGACGCCTTGAAGGTTTCCGTCACATTCTTATTGGAGGTGAACACCTGCCCCGCAACGACGCCGTTCGCGAGATCGTCCGAGGATACCGATTTATCCGCGGTAAGATTTCCCTGCCACGTCCACGGCGTCTTTTTGAACGTGATGGCAATGGTCGCGCTATTGAAATAGGCTCCCGCGATATAGGCCCCGCCGAGAAACAGCAGGATGACCGCGATGATGGTGGCCCATACCTTCCCGCCGATGCGCTTTCTCGGACCGTTATCTTCCTCGTCGTCATCGCCGTCGTCATCGCCGCCGAACGGCCTCCGCATTCCCCGGAACCCCTTTTCTCCGCCATTCCCCAAAGGATTGCGGGTCTTGGAGGAGGAGAACATCGCTTCCTCCTCTTCTTCCATCGATTCTTCCTCCATCTCCTCTTCCTCGCGGATCGCCGCAACGGTGCGGCGCCCCTTCAGGGGCTTCTTTTTGGTCTCTTCCTCTTCTTCCTCCTCTATTATTTCTTCGTCGTCGGAATCTTCCTCCATTCCTTCCTCGTCCTCGAATTCCGGCTCCGGTTCGTACTTTTTCTTTTTGAATGTCGTGGGTGCCAAGGCCCGCGACTTCGGAACGATATCGGACATGCCTTTATCCGCATCATCCCCCTCCGCCCTTACGCCCCGCCACAGGGGATGCGACGCAGGGATGCCGTTCTCTTTCGCGAACGCGAGCACCGTTTCGTCGACGGATTCCACCGCCAACTCCTTCCCCGCCGAATCCGCTTCCCGCTTCAAAAGGCGGAAATTGCTCATCGAACGCACGATCGCGGAACTGCGCGGCACCACGAGCACGATCCTCGTATCGGGCTCGGCAAGCATCTGGTCGATGACCTCCGCAATGCCATCGGCTTTTTCGAGTACGATTTTTTTCATGCTTTTAAGTATATCACATCATATGGGCGCCCCGGATATCATGACGCGAGCCAGTGAAGGCGTCGGCGCAGCTTCCGGTTGAGGTCCGTGCCGCTGCGGTCGAAATAGGCTTCGATGAACGGCAGGAGATGATGCGAGAGCGCGTTCGCATGCGGTACCGCTCCCTTCTTTCCCCCGTGCGCCTGCATCCCTTCGGCAAATCCCGCGAGCGCGAGCGCCTCTCCGAGCGGCATCGATTCGAACACGGCCTCGCCTTCGCGATGCGGGAGCGCGAAGGGAAGTCCGTACGGCGCATCCACGTAGACCGCGCCCTTAAGCTTCTTTTTCGCCATTTCGGCATACAGCTCCTCGAAGGCCGGCTCGATCACCTTTTTGAACGCGCGTCCTCCCGATTCCGAAAAGCCTCCCCCGCAGTATGCGGCATACAGTTCGCGCGCCACTCCGGGACCCACGCCGAACGCGTGCTCGATGCGCCCGAACACCCTTTCGAACTCCCACGAAAAAGGCTCCCGGTAAAGCACGGGGTATGCGTGCCGGCCGTGCGCGGACTGAAGTATGAAAAGCGAGGAATGCGGCGCCGCATGGCCGCCGCGCATTTCCTCCCCCGCTCCGGCATCCTTGCCATCTCCCGCGTTCGGGGCATCGCCGGGAGCGATGATCGCGAGAGGCACTTTGCCGACCTTCGCGAGCGACGAAAGCCGCGACTGCGGCGATTCCGCGAAATAGAAATCCTCCGGCGCATTGAAGAAGGGCTTGAGCGTTTCAAAGAGCTCGCGGCCGGTAAAGGTGAGCTCGAGAAGGAGCGTCACTTTCTTTCCCGCAAGCCCCGCGGGATTCGCGGCGGGAGCGCCGTCCACCTTGAACGCGCGCGCCTTTTCCCCCACGAGCACCGTATCGAGCTCATGGACGCCGAGGCGCGCCGCGGCTTCGGCACGGCAGCGGTTGAAGATCTTCGCCGTCTCCTGGGCGATGCGGTTCTCGAGCTCGGGCACCGTGATCGGCAGCTTCACATCCGAAGGCTCGCGTACGAATTCCACCGGGATAGGGATGGTCGTCGCGCGGGAAGGATCGGCAACCGCCATCACCCTGCGGCGATCCTTGAAAAGATATTCCCCTTCCCATGACTGCTGTGCCGCGCGGCGCCATGGGCGAGCAAAGAACCTTTTGAGATCGATGCCGCGGACGAATTTTTCGAATACAAGGGTATGATCGTCATCGATGTAAAAAAAGAGGCCGTTCGCTCCGGACGTCATGATCTCAAGGACGAGGAATCGCTCTTTGGGATGCAGGAAGGAGGAAAGCTTCACACCTTCATTTTACCACACCGCGTCATGCGCGCGGCGCGATCACGCCGCGGATGCGGCGGATGCCCGCGCTCACCGCCTCCTCTTTCGCGATCCTGAACTCGCCCGCGATCTCCCCGGTATGCGTTACGTGGGGTCCGCCGCAGAATTCTATCGAAAACGCATCCTCGAACTTCGGATCCGCCGTCGTCGCATCCTTGGGTCCGACCGAATAGACGGATACGCGCTCGGGATACTTCTGTCCGAACTCATGCTCGGCGCCGAGGGTCTCCGCTTTCTCGCGCGACATCTCGCTCCGGATCACCGGAAGGTCCTCCCGGATCTTCTCGTTCACGATGCGCTCCACTTCGCGCTTCTCCTCTTCGGTGAGTTTGCCGCCGTCGTACGAAAAATCGAGGCGCAGGCGTTCCGCGGTGATGTTGCTTCCCCGCTGCTTCACGCCGGAACCGAGGACCGTCTGGAGCGCCCTCAGGAGAAGATGATGCGCCGTATGGAGGCGCGTGGTCTCCGCGGACGCATCCGCAAGCCCTCCTTTGAACACGCCCGCCGATGCGGTACGGGAAAGATCCCGATGCTTCGTGAACTCCGCTTCGAACTCCTTCCGGTCGACGGAAATGCCGCGCTCCGTGGCGATCTCCTCGGTAAGCTCCCACGGGAACCCGTAGCTCTGATAGAGGTCGAACGCGTCCTTCCCCGTTACGGACCCTCCCGCCGCTCGGCGCGCGAACTCCTTCAGGCCCTCCTTCACGGTCGCGCCGAACTTCCTGAATTCCTCGGTGATCGCCTTCGCGATCTCGTCCCGGCGCGCATCGAGATCCGGATACTGTTCCTTATAATAGGAGGATACGGTCCCGACCATTTTGTCGAGCCAACCCTCCTCCGGCTTCAGCGCATCGGAAAAGAGCGCGGCGCGGCGGAGCAGTTTGCGGAGCATATACCCCTGCCCTTTGTTCGAGGGCAGGATGCCGTCCCCGATGAGGAATACCGAACCGCGGAGATGATCGAGGATGATGCGCATCTTCCTCGTGTCCCCTCCCGCGGGAAGGGCCGCCGCCATTTCGCGGAACACGTCGATCGCGAACATATCGTTGTCGTCGATGGACGCGGCCGCGATCCGTTCGAGTCCGCCGCCGAAATCCACGTTGCGCTGCGCAAGCTTTTCGAAGGACCCGTCCTCGTTCTTCTTGTATTCCATGAACACGCTGTTGCCGATCTCGAGGAACCTCCCGCAGTCGCAATTCGGATGGCAGTACGCTCCGAACTTCGGATCGTGCGTCACCGATGCGAACTCATAGAACACTTCGGAATCGGGCCCTCCCGGTTCGCCCGCGGGCATATTCGCCGGGACGCCGGCCCGGCTCCACCAATTCTTCTTCACGTCATAGGAAAAGATCCTTCCGCCCTGCATGCCGCGCGCGCTCCCGTTCTCCTCGGAACCAAGCGCGACGTATTCCGCCGTGATCCCCTTTTCCGCGAACAGGCGCTTCCAAATCGCCGCCGATTCCTCGTCGGCGGGAATGCCGGTCGCTTCGTCCCCCGCGAAGACGGTCACATAGAGGCGCGCGGGATCGAGCCCTATCCCTCCCTTCGCGTTGTCGCCCGTCAGGAACTCGAAGACCCACGGAAGCTGCTCCGTTTTGAAATAATCGCCGAGCGACCAGTTTCCCAGCATCTCGAAGAACGTCGTATGACGGTTATCGCCGACCTCGTCGATATCCTCCGCCCGGAACGACTTCTGCGCATCGGCGAGTCTCCTCCCCTGCGGATGGACGGCGCCGAGAAGGTAGGGCACGAGCGGCTGCATGCCGCTCCCCGTGAAGAGGGTCGTCGGATCGTTCTCCGGAACGAGGCGCGCCGAAGGGATCACCGCATGGCCGCGCGCCTTGTAGAATTCGAGGAACCTTTTCCGGACCTCATTGAGGGTCATGCACATCATAGTAAATGAGGCGGCCGGTTTTTTCCAGCGGCGGTGTAGTATACTGTAGGGGAAATGGAAGAAAGCCGCGCATCATCGAACGCATCTTCGTCCGCCTCGTTGCGGGAGCTTTACCGCGCGAACGCGGTGAACGAGCTCACCGAGCACCTCGTGTATGCGGCGCTTGCGGCCCGGCAGAAGGATGCCGGCAACCGCGAGACGCTCGAACGCCTCTCGGCCCAGGAACTGTCGCACTATGAATTCTGGAAGTCACTCCTCGCAAAAGAGAATCCCGCCGCCGCGGAAGCGCTCCGCCCCCGGAACGGGACGATCGCATGGATGCGATTCCTGCGCGCGATCCTCGGCGTGACCTTTCTCACGAAGCTCCTCGAAGGGCATGAGCACGGCGCCCCCGAACAGTACGAGGCGATCCGCGCATTGCTCCCCGCGGATGCGCAGGAAAGGCTCTCCGGGATCATCGAGGACGAGCGCTCCCACGAACGCGCGCTCATCGGCCAGATCAAGGAAGCGAGGGTGAACTATATCGGCTTCATCGTGCTCGGCCTCGCGGACGCGATCGTGGAGATCACGGGCGTCCATGCGGGATTCCTCGGGGTGACGGGCTCCACGCTCATCGCCGGAGTTGCGGGCGTCATCGTGGGGTTCGCCGCGGCGATCTCGATGGGCTCCGCGGCATACCTCCAGGCGAAGCAGGACACCACGAAGTCGGCCATCGCATCGGGAATGCTCACGGGCTTCTCCTATTTCGCGTCGGTCATCCTCCTCGCGCTCCCCTACTTCCTCATCCGCACCATGATCACCGCATTCGCCATTTCCACCTCGCTCGGCGTGCTCCTTATCGCCGGATTCACCATCTACGGTGCGGTCGTCTTCGAACGGAAATTCTGGCGCGAATTCGGCGAGGCCGCCGCGCTCCTCGTCGGCACCGCCGTCGCCACGTTCGTCTGGGGCGCCTTCATCGGGAATCTTTTCCACGTGCACCCTTCGAGCTTTTGAGAGCTTTTCCCGCGCAAAACACGGTGAGCCCCTTCCGCGGGGCGTATCCGCATTTCGCCGCAAATCCGAAGTTCCTCCGTTCCGTCTCGAAATAGACCGCGGTACCGCGCACCAAAGGATGCCGCGCAAGGCGATCCATCATGCGGAGTCCGATACCCTGGCGCTGGTACTCCGGCGCGATCACGAGATCGAGCACTTTCGTATCGAGCGCGGAATCGGTGAGTGCCCGGAGAAGACCCACGAGCTCTCCCGCGCCGTTGTGCGCGGCGATCACGACGTCGCACCCCTCGAGCGCTTTCTTCATCCGCGCCCGGGAATACCGCGCCTCGGTCCCCCATCCAAGTTCTCTATAAAGTGCGGCCGCTTCCGCGGGGTCCGCTGCGCGAGCCCCTTCGGAGATCGCCACCCCGCCGTCATCCCGCGCGTCCTTCTTTTTTTGCATGCGGTAATTCTATCAAACAGGCGGCGCATTTCCCAGCCGCGGCGCGGCCCCTTTGCGCATTCCGTCCACTTCTTCCTCGAGAAGATCCATCCTGAGATCCATGGCCATGAGAACGTCGGCCATCACGTTCAGTTCGCATCCGAGCTCCTCGAAAAGCACTTCGTAAAATCGGAGCATCTCCCGCAGTTCCTCCACGGGCCCTTCCGCACGGTATCCCGCCGCGCCGCCGAACTCGCCGAACCCTTTCCTCACCACCGTCTTCCTCACCGGTTGTATTTCCATGGAGGCATCATACCGCACGAGGGGTAAAGAAAACCTCAAGGAACTCCGGAAGGTTACAATTCCTTTTCAAGCTCCTCGAGGAGCTTCTTCGCTTTCGCGCCGGGCCTTTTCGGGGCCTTCACGATGAAGTTCACGAGGAGGTCGCCCCGATGCGACGCCGGAGCGCCGATATGCGAAGAACCGAACCGCGGCATGCCTTCGCGCGGGACGCGGAGAAGGTCCTTCAAATTGAAATGCGGCGGGATCTCCACCTGCAGCGTACCGCCGGAGACCGACGGGACGGAGATCGTCCTGCCGAGCATGACATCGACGAGCGGAAGCTCCCGTGTCACCACGAGATCCGCACCGCGGCGTTCGAAGGTCGCGTGCGGCTTCACGCGCACGCGGATATAAAGATCGCCCGCGGAAGTGCCTCGTTCGCCCGCTTCACCCATCCCCTGCAGCTTGATGAGCTGTCCGTCCTCTATTCCCGGAAGTATCTCTATCTTCGCCTCGCGGTCCGCCTCGATGCGCCCCGCACCCCTGCACACCGTGCAGGGCTTCTGGGGCACCTCCCCCGAGCCGTGGCACTTCGCACAGACGCGCACCTGCGAGAACGATCCGAAGAATGTCCGACGCTGTTCGCGCACCTGCCCCTGGCCGTCGCATGCGGCGCATTTTTCGAACGTGCTTCCCGGCTCCGCCCCTTTGCCGCCGCACTTCGCGCACGCCGTAAAAGTCCGGAACCGAAGCGTCTTCACGACGCCGCGGAACGCCTCCTCGAGCGTGATCTCTTCGCGCACTTCGAGGTCGGAGCCTTTTTCGTAGGTCTTCTTCCGGGGCACGCCTCCCATCCCCTCGAAGATCGTCTCGAAGATATCGCCGAAATCGCCCATGTCCCCGAACTGCGAAGGGTCGAATCCCATGCCGCCCCAGTTCACGTTCGCGCCGTTCCACTGCGCGCCGCCGAATCCCGCTCCGGGCTCCGCGGTGCCGAAGCGGTCGTACTGCGCACGCTTCGTCCTGTCCGAAAGCACCTGATACGCCTCGTTGATCTCCTTGAACTTCTTCTCGTCCCCGCCGGCCTTGTCCGGATGGTGTTGGTGGGCGAGCTTGCGGTACGCCTTTTTGATGTCTTCTTCCGAGGCCGTTTTGGCCACGCCGAGTATCTGATAATAATCCTTCATGGTGGTTCTCTTCTTATGATATATCCGTCAGAACCCGATCACTTCACGCACGTGCTCTTCCTCATGGATCCTTATGAATCCCGTTGCAAGGAGCAGTTCGTAGAACACGAGTGCCACGAACTCCTCGATCCACACGAAAATGACCCCCACGCTGCGCAATGCAATGAAGATCACCGCGATCCATCCGACGAGGAACCAGCCGCCCGCCTCGCTAGCCCATGCGTTCGCCATGCCCTGGAGCACGCTGTAGAACGCATCGCTCGTGGGCGAGGACGACGCGACCGCGGTCGTGGAGGTCGCGGCGTTCTGCAGGAAGTTCTTCTCGAATTGCGACGTCTGCGCCTCGATCGCCGCGGTCTTCTGGTCGGGATTCAGATTCTGGAAATTGGGATTGTTCGCGAGCTCCATCCGCGCCACGCTCTCCGAAAAGTTGCCGAACGTGCCGTTGAAGGAAAGCTCCGGGTAGAAGCCGTTCGCGACGTTCGATGCCCAATCAAAGAAGGACCCGAACCCCTTCTGGGACACGAGGAGCGGATTATTGCCGGCCTGCGGGGCGTAGATGAGGATCATGAAGAGGAGGAGTCCCGTGGTCAGTTTGCCGAGATCTTCGGATGCGGTGCCGAAGAACGGTATCTCGATGCTGTTCGCAAGCCTGCGCCGCGCCGAAAAATATCCCCACGCGAGGAATACGAGCACGACGAGCAGGGTCACGAAGAACACCCTCGGGTCGACCCGCCAGAAGAATCCCACGATGCCCAGCGATTCGAGGAAGAGCACCGCCCACGCGCGGCCCGTGCGCTCCGCGAGGAACACCTCGAGCACGGAAAGCGTCGAGAACGCGGCAAGCGAAACAAGGAGCGTCCATACGGGGAATCCCTTCGTGAGATATGCGTAGTACGTCCATCCAAAGGCCGCCGCCGCAAGAACGGCGAACACGTCGAGCGAGATCAGCCTCGCCCGTGCCGCGCGAATCGCATCCCTCTTCGCGCTGTCAGATTCCGGATTGATCAGGTGCTCCTCCGCCGTTACCGCCGTCGGCCGGCTGCCCGTGATCACTTCCCTCAGGTCCATTTTGTGTATTATACGCCGCCTGTCCTATTTTTTGAACTTCCGCCGAAAGCGCGGCCGTCGCGGCCTCGATCGCGGCTTTGTCCTCCCCGTCCTTCACTTTCTTCAGCGCATCCAGTTTTTCGGTGACGCCGCTCCTGATGTCCGCCGCAAGGGTCTCTCCCGCATCGCGGAGGGACTTTTCGGCGAGGTATGCGAGCGACTCCGCCTGGTTGCGCACCTCGATGAGCTCCTTCTTCTTCTCGTCCTCCGCCGCGTGTTCCGCGGCCTCCTTTTTAAGACGCTCCACCTCGTCCTTCGAAAGGTTCGTGGATGCCTCGATCTTCACCGACTGCGTCTTGCCGCTCGCCTTGTCCTTCGCGGAAACATTGAGGATGCCGTTTGCATCGATATCGAACGTCACCTCGACCTGCGGGATGCCGCGGGGAGAGGGCGGGATGCCGTCCAGAATGAACCGCGCGAGCGTCTTGTTGTCCCCCGCCATCGGGCGCTCCCCCTGGAGTACGTGCACCTCGACGGACGTCTGGTTGTCGGCCGCGGTCGAAAAGACCTGCGTCTTCGCCGTCGGCACGGTCGTGTTCTTCGGGATCATGGGCGTCGCCACGCCGCCGAGCGTTTCGATCGACAGCGAGAGCGGCGTGACGTCGAGAAGGAGGATGTCCTTCACTTCGCCTTCCGTCTTGCGCCCCTCGGCCTTCGCCGCGAGGATCTCCCCCTGGATGCCGGCGCCCTGCGCCACCACTTCATCCGGATTGATCCCCTTGTGCGGTTCCTTGCCGAAAAGCTTGGCGACCGCGGCCTGCATGGCGGGCATGCGCGTCTGGCCTCCCACGAGGATCACCTCGTCGATCTCCGAGAGCTTGAATCCCGCCCCCTTCGGCGCGGGTTCGGTCACCGTCCCCTGCGTGAGTCTGATCGAAAGATCGAGATAGTCCTGCACGAGGGATTCGAGCTTGGCGCGCGTCATCTTCATCTGAAAGTGCTTGGGGCCCTGGGCGTCGGACGTGATGTACGGCAGATTGATCTCCGTCTCCATCGCGGTCGAGAGCTCGTGCTTCGCGCGCTCCGCCGCCTCCTTGAGGCGCTGGACCGCGAGCGGGTCCTTCGAAATATCGATCCCTTCCTGCTTGCGGTACTCCTCCACGAGATATTCCTGGATCTTCTTGTCGAAGTCGTCGCCGCCGAGATGCGTATCGCCGCCCGTCGCGCGGACCTCCACCGTCTGCTCCTTCGTCTCCGGGTCGTAGCCCATCTCGAGCACCGACACGTCGAACGTGCCGCCGCCGAAGTCGTATACCACGATCTTCTGGTTCTTTGCGGTGTTCAATCCGTACGCGAATGCCGCCGCCGTCGGCTCGTTTATGATGCGGTCCACTTTGAGTCCCGCGATCTCGCCCGCGTTCTTGGTCGCCTGGCGCTGCGAATCGTCGAAATACGCCGGCACCGTGATGACGGCCTCATCCACCTTCTCCCCGAGGCGCGCCTCCGCATCGGCCTTCAGCTTCGCGAGGATCATCGCGGAGATCTCCTCCGGCGAATACCACTTGTCGCCCATCTTCACCTGCACGCTGCCGTTCGGACCCTCCTGTACGTCGTACGGAAGCCATGCCTTGTCGCGCTGCACCTCCGGATCGCTCCACTTGCGGCCGATGAGCCGCTTCACCGAGAAGATGGTGTTCTTCGGATTCGTCACCGACTGCCGTTTCGCAAGAAGGCCGACGAGCCGCTCGCCGCTCTTCGAAAGCGCGACGATGGACGGCGTCGTACGGTTGCCCTCGCTGTTCTCGAGGATCTGCAGTTCGCCGTTCTTCATGACGGCGACCGCGGAATTGGTGGTCCCGAGGTCGATTCCTATGATCTTTGCCATGGTATTGTTTTCTTTTATGTGAAGTTATTCTCGATAATTTCCGCAGTCCGCACGATATCGTCAGCCATGATCCCTGCTCACGATCACCCGCGCCGGCCTCAGCACTTTTTCATACAACCGGTAGCCGGGCTCTATCTCCTCCACCACCGTTCCCGGCGGTTGGTCCGATTCGATGGCGGAGAGCGCTTCCGCGATCGCGGGATCGAACGGATCTCCCGGCTTCACCGGGATCCTCTCGAGCCCCCGCTTCCGCAGAATATCCTCGATCTGGGTGCGGATGATGTAGATCCCCTTTTCCACCGGCCCGTCCTTCTCGAGGGTGCGGAGCGCGAGATCGAAGTTGTCCATGATCCCGATGAGCTCCTTCATCATATCGGCATTGCCGTACCGCGATACCTCTTCAAGATGCCTGAGCTCCTCCTTCTTATAATTGAGGAAATCCGCCCTCGCGCGCTGCCATCCGGCAAGATACTCGTCGCGCTGCGTTTCCGCCTCGGCAAGCTTCGCCGCAAGATCCCCGTCCGTCCGGGGCGCTGCGGGCGCGCCGGCATCCGCCCCCTGCGTGTCCGCGCCGTCCTTCTGCGATTCCGTGTCCATGGTGATGATCAAATATCGTTAAGTTCTTTCAGTGTGCGTATGACCTTTTCATAATCCATCCGTTTCGGCCCGATCGCAAAGATGCAGACCGTCACCCCGTCGCCCGCATCGTAATTCCCGCCGACGACCGAAAGTTCTTCGCTCCGCGTGATCGGACTTTTGCGTCCGATGTATACATGCGACCCTCCGCCGATCTTCGGCGCCGCGGCCGGCATGCGCGCATCCACCTCTTCGAAGTCCCGTATCACCGAACGGATGCCCTCCCGATCCTGCCAGTCAAGGCGGTCCACGAGCGCCTCGAGCCCCGCCTTGTACACTTCCTCGCGCGCGTTATCGGCAATGACGCTCAGAAGTCCCAGCTCCGCGGAAAGCCGGCCCATGAGGTCGGGCCACGCCTTTTCCTCAAGGAGCTCGCGAAGCGAGGCCGCGCGTGCGGCGCTCGCCCGCGCGCGTTCTTGCGCGCTGCGTGCGGCGTTTTCGAGGAGCTTCGCGGCGAAAAATTCATACCCGGCATCCGTGGGCACGCGCCCCGCGGAATGGTGCGGCTGTTCGAGATATCCCCGATCCTCGAGCGCATCGAGTTCGAGGCGTATCATCGCCGGCTTGATCCCGAACTCGTATTTTTGAAACAGCAACCCGGAGCTCACCGGCTCCCCTGCCGCAATGAACTCCTGGATGGCCGCTTCGAGGATCTGTTCCGTCCGTTCCGTCATCGTTTTTCATTATACGCCCGTTAGCAATCGAGTCAAGTGACTGCCAAGCCGGGCGGAGATCTTAAAGTATGGGTAAAAAAAGCGGCCAAGTGGGGTTCTTGGCCGCGATCGGAAAACGATCTCATCTCATACCGCAACGTTCCAGGCGATCTAATGATGCGCCGGAACTGCCGCAACCACACCCAGCCGTACCACGAAATCCGCATCGGCCAGGATGCCGGCGATCACCTCGGCATCCCAACCCCTCATCCCTGCGACGCAGGATTTTGCGAGGGCGAGATCCTCGGTCTTCGGCTTGCGGAAGAGCTCCCATGCGCGGCGGCGCATGCGACGGATGCCGAGGACGAGTGCCTCCCGTTCATCCTCCGAGAGCGACATCATACGCTCCCAGAACTCCATCCCGGCCATCGTCCCTTCGAGATATGCCTTGCATTCGAGCTTTTGGGGCTCGATCGTCTTGAAGTAGCCGTCGTGCACCCCTGTGGCGTATTGCGGGTGATGCATCGGACGGGGATCCAGCAGCCTGAAGACCAGCGGCGTTTCAACTTCTTGTTGGCGGACGGCGCGGAGAGTGCACGCACGGGTGCATCCCTTCTTCTCTTTTACACAACAATCCATAAACCCCTCCTGGGTTTTCTGTTTTTGTGTTGTTTTTTGCCTTGGGGGAAACTACTGTGAAATACCATACCACGCAGACATGAAATTGCAAAGTATCCCGCTCCCCCGCGTCCCATCCCTCTCCGATGGCTGTGCTACAATAATTCCATGGAGATAAAAAAAGGGAGGGGCGTCCGCTGGATCGATATCAAGCGTCCGACCGAAAAGGACATCGCATGGCTCGGCACCGAGTTCGGCATCCACCCCGTGATCCTCGAGGAACTGAAGGAGCCTTCCGCGCGCGCGCGCGCGGAAGCATACAAGGACTATCTCTTCTTCATCTATTATTTCCCGCTCTACGACAAGGACGATGAGGCGTCCGTCCGCACCGAGATCGATTTCATCGTGACGAAGGACGCCGTCGTGACCGTGCACTACGAATCGATCCATGACGCGATGGACGGCTTCGACATCACGGGCTACGATGCGTCGCTCACGCTTATGTACCGCCTCATCGGCAACCTCGTCCTTTTCCAGGAACGGCAGCTCCGCCACATCCGCGAGAAGGTGGAAGCGGTGGGCCGCGAGATATTCAAAGATAAAGAGCGTGAGGTGCTCCAGCAGATCACCTACCTCAAACGGGACGTTTCGGAATACCGCATCATCGTGCGCTCCCAGGAGCCCATCCTCCGCTCCCTCCTGGCGAAAGGCAGGAAGTTCTGGGGGGCGAGCGCCGAGGTCTATCTGAACGATCTCATGGGCGATCAACTCAAGGTGGTGAACCAGATCGACGATTACCGCGAAGCGATCCGCGACTTCGAGGACACGAACAACCAGCTCATGAACCTCAAGATCAACACCGTGATGAGGACGTTCACCGCACTCAGCTTCCTCACCTTCCCATTCATGCTCTTCGCCGCCATTTTCAGCATGAACACCAGGGATACGCCGCTCGTCGGCCTTCCCGGCAGTTTCTGGATCATCACCGGCGCGATCGTGGCCGGCATCATTGCGCTTGCGACCTATTTCAAGAGGAAAGGGTGGTTCTGACCGCCGGCCCCTGCTTGGGATTTACGGCGCGGAGGGTATAATGTCCTTATGCTCGCCCTCTATAACAGTCTTTCCCGCAAGGAGGAACCGCTGCCCGACCAGCCCATGCTGCGCCTCTTCGTGTGCGGACCCACGGTATACGACTATCTCCATCTCGGCAACGCGCGCACGTATCTGTTCTTCGATTTCTTCGCCAAGCTTCTCCGCGCCCGCGGCTATGAGGTGCACTATCTCCAGAACATCACGGATGTCGACGACAAGATCATCGCGAAGGCGGCCGCCGAGCGCCGGCCCGCGGCGGAGGTGGCGGCGTTCTTCACGGAAGCGTACTTCGACGATATGCGAACGCTCGGCGTCGACGCGGTGACGACCTACGCTCCCGCAACATCGTTCATCACCCAGATCGTCGCGCAGGTGGAACGCCTCATCGACAAAGGGTTTGCCTATGAGATCCCCGGCGACGGCTGGTATTTCGATATCGCGAAGGATCCCGAATACGGCAAGCTTTCCGGACGCACCGCCGCGCAGGCCGAGGACGGCGTATCGCGGATCGACGAGGCGCGCGACAAACGCAACAAAGGCGACTTCTGCCTCTGGAAGTTCCGCACCGAAGGGAACGACGCCGAACCGTCATGGCCTTCCTCCCTCGGCGCGGGGCGGCCGGGATGGCACATCGAAGACACCGCGATCAGCGAGTATTATTTCGGGCCGCAGTACGAGATCCACGGCGGCGGGCTCGATCTCAAATTCCCCCACCACGAAGCGGAACTTGCCCAGCAGGAATCCGCATCCGGCATGAAGCCGTTCGTGCGGATCTGGATGCACGCGGGCGCGCTCACCGTCGACGGGAAGAAGATGGCGAAGAGCGCCGGCAACTTCGTCACGATCCGCGACTTCCTCGAGAAGGAAGGTCCGCATGCCCCGGCACTCCTCCGCTGGATGACATTCTCCCATCACTACCGCGCGCCTTTCGACCTTTCGGAACGCGCTACCGCGCAGGCGAAAAAAGAACTGGAAACGCTCTATGCCCGGTGCATGGGGCTCCATCGCGTAATGCCGGAAGCTCTTCCGCAAGAATGGGTGGCCCGGCTCGACGAAGCGCTCGATGATGACCTCAATACTCCGAAGGCTCTTTCGATCTTCATGGAAGCGACGAAGGGCGATATCATAACCCCGGGAGCAAAACAGGCGCTTTTCTCGCTGCTCGATACGATGTTCGGCCTCGACATCACCGAGACCGCATCCCTTACCGATGCGATGCCCGCGAAAATAACCGGGAAATTCGAGGAATATAAGGCGTCCCGAAGCAATAAACAGTTTGTCCAGTCCGACGCCTTGCGGGCGGAATTGGAAGGGTTAGGATATGAGATAAGAGATACGGAAGACGGTTCCGTGATAGTAAAAAAGTTTTTTTGAGCAATTTGATTCCTCTCGTTTCCTTGCGTGACGAGAAGAATCTCGTAAGCGCGAAGGTGCTGAGAGCTTAGGCGGCCGGCAGGCAGGAACGCCGTCTCCGAAGCACGCAAGGAAACGAGAGGTTAAAAAGGATCGAAAAATGTCACCATCCCCATCGAAACAACCCGCCGCAAAGCTCCCGCCCCAGAACATCGAAGCGGAGGCCACCGTGCTCGGCGCGGTGCTCATCGACAAGAACGCCATCTTCCGCGTGGCGGACGTGCTCCTGCCCGATGATTTCTATTCCCCTCAGCACGAGAGGATCTACAGGGCCATCCTCGGACTCTATGAAAAGCGGCAGCCGATCGACGTGCTTTCCCTTACGACCTATCTCAAGGAGCGCGACGCGCTTGCCGACGTCGGCGGATCCACCTATCTTGCGGAACTCACGAACCGCGTCTCCTCCGCATCCCACGTCCAGCACTATGCCCAGATCGTAAAACAGAAGAAGGTGATGCGCGATCTCGTGAGGGCGTCCGCGGAGATCGCGGAAGAGGTGTTCCGCGTGAAAGGCGGCGAAGTGGAGGACCTGCTCGACGAGGTCGAACAGAAGATCCTTTCCATATCGCAGAAATCGCTCCCCCAGAACTTCGTGGCGCTCAAAGACGACCTCGGAACCGCCATCGAGCGCATCGCGAAACTCCACGAAGGAGGCGGCAAACTCCGGGGCGTACCCACGGGATTCCCCGAGCTCGACCAGACGCTCTCCGGCCTCCAGCAATCGGAGCTCGTCATCCTCGGCGCGCGCCCTTCCGTCGGCAAGACGTCCCTCGCGCTCGACATCGCGCGCAACGCCGCGAAGGCCGGCCACACGGTCGGCATCTTCTCGCTCGAAATGTCGCGCGAACAGCTTCAGGACCGCATCATCGCCGCGGAATCGCAGGTCCCTCTTTGGAACATCCTCACCGGGCGCATTTCGAACGACCAGGAATTCGCGATGATCCAGGGCGCCCTCGACCGCCTTGCCGATTCCACCATTTATATAGACGACAGCCCCTCGCTCACGGTGCTCCAGATGCGCTCCATGGCGCGGCGCCTCCAGGTGGAGCACGGACTCGACCTTCTCGTGGTGGACTACCTCCAGCTCATCAAGCCGCGCATTTCGAGCGACAATATGGTGAACATGATCACGGAGGTCTCCCGCAGCCTCAAAGCGCTCGCGCGCGAACTCAAGGTGCCGGTGCTCGCGCTCTCCCAGCTTTCCCGAGGCCTCGAACAGCGCGACCATAAAGTGCCCCGCCTCTCCGACCTTCGCGATTCCGGGTCCATCGAGCAGGATGCCGACGTCGTCATGTTCATCTACCGCGACGAGCGGAACCCGAACGATACCGCATCGGCCGCGGACAATATCGTGCATCTCCGCGTCGCGAAGCACCGCAACGGACCCCTGAAAGACATGGACTTCTTCTTCGACGGGGAACGCGCCACATTCCGGACGATCGAGAAGCGGTACGAGGAACTGCCCGCCCTGTAGCGTCCCGCTACGCGTGAATACCCGCAGCATAAAAAAGACGACGATGGGATATATCCCCACGCCGGCGCTCCGCGATATGCTTACGCGTCCTCCCTGTCGAGAGCGATCACGATTTCGTACTGTTCCCGCATCACCTCGAGGAATTTTTCTCCGTACGCGCGCACTTTACCCCTTATCCCCCATCCTGTATCCTTTCCTTATATGATGAAGCTTCCGGATCCGATGCAGAAAGTGGTTGACGAACTTTCCGAGCTCCCCTCGATCGGGCCGCGTCAGGCGATCCGCCTCGCATTCTACCTCATCAACGAAGGTCCGGACCATCTCCGCAACCTCGGCGGAGCCATCGAGGGGCTCGCAACAATGAAGGTCTGCGCGCGCTGCTATTTCATCCATGAGAACGAGGACGACCTCTGCGATATCTGCGCCAATCCCGCGCGGAACGCGAAGATCATCATGGCCGTCGAGAAGGAGACCGATCTTTTGTCGCTCGAAAATACGAAACGGTACACGGGCCGCTACTTCATCGTCGGTCCTGTGCCGAAGACGGGATTCCTCGAGCCCTGGCAGAAGGCGCGCCTTACGGCGCTCGCCGCATTCGTGAAGGAAGAGCTCGGAGGGCAGGCGGACGAGATCATCCTCGCGTTCAATCCCACCTCGCTCGGAGACTTCCAGGCATCGCTCCTCATGAAGGAGCTTTCCCCTCTCGCAAAACGGGTGAGCCGCCTCGGCCGGGGCCTTCCGACCGGCGGCGAGATAGAATTCTCCGACGACGAAACTCTCGGCGCATCGCTCGAACGGCGCTCGTAGCCGCATGCGGCGCGATAAAAAAGCACGCGGCCGGATCCCGGCAGCGTGCATGGGTTTTCTCATATTACGCACCCTTCAATCTTTCCGAGTGCGACAAGGCGGTATTCTTTCCGCTGGTCCTGGGTGAAATACCGCTCCCCCATCCTCATGGCGGACGCGATGCGCTCCGCGCACGGAACGCATCCGGGAAATCCGCTTATGGCATGGGCGATCACCACGGCCTTCTCTTTTGAGAAGGAACCCGTAAGGAGACAATAGAGCTCTTCGTCGGCAATCTCTTTAAGCCATGCACATTCGGAACTATTTGCGGCGCGCGATACGGCAGCGACCATACAACCTCCCTGCGCATTCGATACTGCTCACTTCAATGTAGCGATAACCGCAGCACGGGTCAATGACGGCCGCTCCCCATAATCCTCCTGCATATAGCAAACCCCCCGCTCGGGTCGAAGACGAGGGAGGGTTTACTATGAGTATGAGATGATTATGTCGGTTGTTATATAGTGCGGAGGAGGAACGGCGCTCGCGTGCTCCTGCCCGTATATGGTCGTCTCTCCGCAGGAAATTCCCCTTATTCCCTGCATCCGATGGACCGGGGCAGCCCGATGAGCATCACGCGATATGCATCCGTCGCCTACGTCCTCCGGGTCTCCCCTGTCTCCCGGAAGCGAGTGCGGCATCCGCCGCTCCCCCAAAAGTGAACCATAATGTTCTCTCTTTTTTTGATTTGCGACCTTTCCCCTTACGGGGCCCGGCTTTATATTGCGCCGGGCATCCATTACTACATATCAGCGAAACGTTTCTTTCATCATTGCACCGTTCCCGTAGGAACGGGCGTCGAGGTCGCAATGCCCACCCGTTGCACGCCGAACGCCCTGATCATTCCATCATCCCTGCGCGTACCGAATACGAGCACCACGTCGCCCACCTGGAATCCCTGTACGGGCCCTCCCACGATGCTCGACGTGACGCCGAAGCCGTCCGCAATCACAAAACCTCCGTTCCCCAGGGAAATGATCACGCCGCGATGGACGCTTGCGGGAAATGCCGTCTCGTATTCATAGAAATTCTCGAGCATCGGCGCATTTTGTGCCGCAAAATGCGAAAGGTCGGGATGGAGCGCGGTCGTACCCAGGAAGAACCCCCCGATCGCAATGAGGACCACGAATGCGAACAAGGGATAGAAAAGCGGCTGATGATAGACGAATTCGTAATTCCTCAGGATCACCGCAAGAAGGAGCAGGATCGCAAGGGAGAGCAGGAGCAATCCCCAGGGAAGTCCCGAGAAGAAAAGCATCCATCCCGAAAGCCCGTACTCCGGCGCAAACCAGAGACCATCCATATGGAGCGCATAGATCACAAAGCTCGCCACATAGAGAAGTATCAGGAAAAGAAGGGATGCTCCGAGTGCGACGAGGACGGCCCGCAGCACGAAATACCGCCGCGGCCTCATGCGGAGGTCCCGTTCCTTTATCGCCTCGAGAACACGGCCTCCGGGATCGCGGGTGTTTCCCTCCGGCCGTTGCGGATATTCCATAGGTTCGCTGGGTCCATTCATTGCGGTATGAGCTTTCGCAGCATTGTTTTACCCCTTTGCAGGCGCACGCCGACGGTCGACACCGGGACGCGAAGCACATCGGCGATCTCCTTATAATCCATATCGTCGAAATAATACAGCACGAGCGGCTCGCGGTATTTTTCGGGGATCCTCTCAAGGGAACCCTCGAGCATCTTCTTCATTTCATGCCTGTTGAAACCGCTGTCGGCGGTCTCTCGTGCGGTCAGCGTAAGCGAAGGAAACAAAACGTCGAGATCGAATATTGAAATGTTCATCCTCTCCTTTTTTTTCTTCTTGAGTGCGTTCACGAATTCGTTGTGCGCGATGCGATACAGCCACGGCGAGAACCTGCGGTCGGTATCGAAACTCTGGATGTTCACATACGCCTTAATGAACACTTCCTGCACGAGATCCTTTGCTTCGTCACCCGCAAAGAGGAAACGGCGCGCATAGCGCACCATTTTCTGCTCATAGCGATCGACGAGCGCCCGGAACGCATCGGCGTCGCCGCGCTGCACGTCCGCCGCTACCTCCTCATCCCTGCGCTCATCGCGTGTGTCCATAGAGATATTGGATACCCCGCCGCTACACCCCTACTACAATCGTGCGGGCCGTGTTCTTTCGGGGATATCGTTATATGGATAATACGACGCAGCCGGGGGTATTGTTTCGTTCCCGAGGCATGATCCCGCGGCCCCGTGCCCATATTGTGAAGTATACCCCAAGCAAGTAGACTAATCCCATGGCCATGGACCCCGCCCCCCACGATACGCCTCCCGCAAAGACGCCCGAGGAACTCGCGAAGATCCGCAAGGATATCCGGAGGAATTATATCGTCATCGGCATCCTTTTCGTCATTTCCTCATTCCTTGGCGCCGTCATTTATGCGGCCGAGCTCCCGCCGCCGCCCCATCTCTATGATGCCCTTGCACGGTGCATCGCAAGTTCAAAGACCACATTCTACGGCGCATTCTGGTGCCCCGATTGCGCCCAGCAAAAGACGAAATTCGGCACGGGCGCCCAATATCTTCCCTATCACGAATGTTCGCTCCCCGACCATAGCGAGAACGCCTCCTGCAAGAGCGCCGGCATCACCCACTACCCCACATGGGTCTTTCCCGACGGGTCGCGCCTCGTCGGCGTACAGAACCCTTCCACGCTCGCCGCAAAAACCGGCTGTCCGATGCCGACCTCGACGTGATATAATCGTTCCATGACCACCCTCGTACCGTTCGCAATCGATTTCTCTTCGGTGCTCACGATCGCGGCCGACGCGTTCGTACTGTTCCTCTTCGCGCTCCTCCTCACCCCGCTCCAGGACCGGGGCTGGGGCAAGAAGGCCGCATCATGGCTCGGCCGCTCTGCGATCCATCTTTCCTTCGCCATCGGCGCCGCTTCCGTCGTGGGCAGCCTGTTCTTCTCGGAGGTCGCGGGGTTCGCCCCCTGCGAACTCTGCTGGATCCAGCGAGGGCTCCTTTATACCCTTGCGGTGGTACTCGCGGTCGGCCTCATCGCCAGGAAGTCGGAACGCCGGCGCGCGTTCGACAATTTCATGCGCAAAGCGGGCCTTGCGATCTCCGCTATCGGATTTCCCGTCGCCGCGTATAACGTCTACCTTCAGTTCGGAGGCAATTCGCTCATCCCCTGTTCCGCCACGGGACCCAGCTGCTCCTTCGTATACTTTGTCCGCTTCGGGTACGTGACGATCCCTACGATGTCGCTCACGGCATTCGCCCTCATCATCGCGCTCATGCTCCTCGGCGAAGGGGTCCGGGAAGCGTAAGGATCGCTCGTTCCGTTTGCATTTTCCCTCCCGTTGGGAAATAGTGAAGGCAGCGGGAAACCGCATCCGCGGTACGACCGAAAGGAGGAACAATGAAAGAGGAATACGCACCCGATATGGCGGTCGTTTTTCCCGCACGGAAGCGCCGGGATGGACTGCCTGAGTGGCTGTTCATAAGAAAGCTGAGAAAGATCGGCGTCGGAAAATGGAACGGCCCCGGAGGAGTTGCGAACCCCAAGGAAGCCCCGCGCAGGGCCGCTTCCCGGGAGCTCAGAGAGGAGCTCGGCCTCATCGCCCATCCGCTGAGCCTCATGCTCGTCGCGATCGTCGACTCCACGACTCAGGAGACGGAACGCCTGACCGTCAAGAACAGGGTCTGGTTCTACTTCGCCTGGGAATGGACCGGCACCCCGGTCCCCGCCCCCAGCGAGGTCGCCGAACCCACCTGGTTCAAGGAGGTCCCGTCGCACGACGATCTCATGCCGGGCGATCCCTTCTGGCTTCCCCGGGTATTTTCGGGAGAACGGCTGCACGTGAAGGTTCCCTACGGCCCCGGGAGAACGGCGCTCGCAGGCCCCGTGGAGACCTCCATGATCCCTTATTCCCTCACGCTTCTCGACCGGATACTCTATCATCCATAATATCCGTCCGCGCCTTCCCCGTGGCCCCTCACGGCAGGCGCTTTTTTATTTCCGCGCGGCGGGGTATAATCAACACCCATGGCGACATCATATTCCAATCTCAAGAAGCTTTCGGAAAAGCACGGCGAGGCAGAATTCAAGGCTGACATATCCCCCGAAGTACTCGAGGAATATGTCCTCGGAGAGCTTGTGCACTATGCGGAAGAGCTCGCGCTCCCGGGATTCCGCAAGGGCAAGGTCCCCCATCACCTCGTACGCGAGCACGTGGGAGAAGTGCGGCTCCTCGAAGGCGCGGCGGACGAAGCGCTCCGCGACGCCATGCAGGAGATTGCGGAACACGAGAAGCTCGACGTGCTCGGCAGGCCCGAGCTCACGGTGGTCGCGATCGCACCCAAGGCCCCCCTCGAATTCAAGATCCGCTATGCACTCGTACCGGAGGTTTCCCTTCCCGACTATAGGAAGCTCGCCAAGGAGGTCGCCTCCAAGAAGGAGGAGGCCGCGGTGAAGGACGAGGAGATCGACGAAGCGGTGGGGCGGATCCGCGAGATGACGGGCATCGGCATGCCCGCGAAGGAAGGCGACGCGCTTCCTCCGCTCACGGACGCCGACGTGAAGAAATTCGGGCCTTTCGAGAACGTGGCCGCATTCCGCGCCGAGATCGCCAAGAACCTTTCCCAGGAAAAAGAGATGGTCGCAAAGGACCGCACGCGCGACGCGATGATCAAGGAAATCGTCGCGAAGGCGAAAGTGAAAGTCCCCGAAATGCTCGTGAAACAGGAATTCGAAGGATTCACCGAAGAGCGCGACCGGAGGATCGCGGAGGCGGGCCTCTCGATGGAGGAATATCTGAAACAGATGAAGAAGACCGCGGAGGACCTCGAAAAGGAGGAGCGCGGACTCATCGAAGAGGACATCAAGACGAGCCTCGTCATCCGCGCCATCAAAGAGAAGGAGGCGCTCGATCCCTCCGAACGCGAAGTCCAGATCGGCATCGCACGGCTCAAGCTCCGCTATCCCGAACGCGACGAACCGTCGCTCCGCAGGACGGCCGAAGCCCAGCTCATCCAGGAAAAGCTTTTCGCCATGCTCGAGGGAGCGGACGCGGAGCATCCTTCCGGCGGAGAAATTTCCGCCCCCAAAGAGGTGTAGTATACTGTACCTATGAACATCAACGAAAAAGTGGCGATCGTCACCGGGGCCTCGGAGGGCATCGGGAAGGCCATCGCGGAACAGCTTGCGGCAAAAGGCGCGAAGGTCGTGCTTGCGGCACGGAACGAGGAGAAGCTCTCCGCGCTCGCCCATGCGCTCGGTAACGGGGCGGTCGCCGTCCGGACCGACATGGCCGACGAGAACCAGATCCAGAACCTCATCGATCGCACGCTCGAGATCCACGGCCGCATCGACATCCTCGTGAACAACGCCGGCCAGGGCCTCTACGGCCCGGTCGAATCGGTGGATATGGACCAGTACCGCCACGTCATGAATCTCAACGTGTTCGGTCCCCTTTTCGCCATGCAGCGCGTCATCCCGAAGATGCGCGCGGAGGGAGGCGGCACGATCATCAACGTGAGCTCCCGCGTATCGAAGAATTATTTTCCCATGCTCGGCGCCTACGCGTCGACGAAGTACGCATTGAACGCCCTCTCGCTCACCGCGCGTGCGGAACTCGAAAAAGACAATATCGTCGTATCGGTCATCCACCCCAAGATGACCGCCACGAACTTCGGGAAGAACGCCCTCGGCGAACGGATCGATTTCGGGAACCGCCCGCATGCGGCGGAAATGGAGGTGGACACGCCCGAAGATGTCGCGGCGAAGACCATCGCGCTCATCGAATCCGGAAAGCCCGAAGCGGAAATGTAAGGACTTTCTTTTCGCCTTCTCCCCGGCGATTCCCGCACACCCATGCTCATCGACGACGTCACCATTCGCATATCCGCCGGCAAGGGCGGCAAAGGAGCGGTCGCATTCAATAAGAACCTGATGTCCCTCGGTCCCGCGGGAGGGAGCGGCGGCAAGGGCGGAAGCGTCTACGCCGAAGGGGTATCCGATCTCTCGGCGCTCGGACAGTTCCGCTATAAAAAAGAATTTCCCGCCGAAAACGGCCGGGAAGGGCGCGGCCAGTTCCGCGATGGGCACGACGGCAAGGACCTCATCCTCAAAGTCCCCGTCGGCACGGTGGCCCATAACCTTTCGACCGGCACGGATATCGAGATCGAACGCACGGGTCCCGACGCGCGGGTGCTCCTTGCGAAAGGCGGCAACGGGGGGAAGGGGAATTTCCTCTTCCGCTCCTCCCGGAACACCTCGCCCACGCAATCCCAGCCCGGCCTGCCGGGGGAATCCTTCGAATTCCGCCTCGAGCTCAAGTTCATCGCCGACATCGGATTCGTCGGACTGCCGAACGTGGGAAAATCGAGCCTCCTCAATGAGCTCACGAACGCCGGAAGCAAAGTCGCGAACTATCCGTTCACGACGCTCGAGCCGCACCTCGGGGTGTACTACGGCCTCATTCTCGCGGACATTCCCGGCCTCATCGAAGGCTCCTCCTCCGGAAAGGGCCTCGGCATAAAGTTCCTGAGGCACATCGAGCGGACCCGAATCCTCTTCCATTTCATATCCGCGGAATCGGAATCGCCCGCGGACGATTATAAAACCATCCGCAAAGAGCTCGGCGCTTACAACAAAGAACTCCTCAAAAAGCCCGAACGCCTGTTCCTCACGAAGGCCGATGCGGCCGCGCCCGACGCTCTCAAAAAGAAGCTGGCCGCATTGAAACGGATCGACCGCGGCGCGATCGCCATCTCGATCCTCGACGACGCGAGCATAGGCGCCATGAAGCGCATCCTGAACGACATCGAGAACGGCGGGAAGGAAAACGCGGCCCCCAAGAAGGCCTCCGAGAAAACCCCGAAGCGATAAGGCCCTCCTGTTTACCGATCGCGATTATTCTGGTATCATAGGCACAAGGAACGCGCGCGACGCGCGTATTCTTTTTGAGACGACCCCCATGGCGAACGAAGTCATCCTCAGATTCAACGAAGTCACCTTCGAATACGGCAAGAAGAAGATCCTCGACGAGGCGGTGTTTTCGCTGCGCCGGGGGATGAAGGTTACGCTCATGGGCCAGAACGGCGCGGGAAAGACGACCATCTTCCGCCTCATTATGGGCGAGATCCATCCCGAAGAAGGCGACATCACCCTTGAGAACGGCATGACGATGGCGATCGCGACGCAGGTCGTCCCCCGCGATCTCCTCGACCGCACGGTGCTCGAATTCTTCGCGCAGGCGTTCTCCGGCAGAAAGGTCTACGACATCGAACCCCGCATCAAAAAAGCCCTCGACGTCGTGAACCTCTCGGCGCCCCTCGACCGCACCCTCCGCTCGTTTTCAGGAGGCCAGCAGGCCCGCCTCCTCCTCGCCCAGGCGCTCATCCAGGATCCCGATCTTCTGCTTCTCGACGAGCCGACCAACAACCTCGACAAAGAAGGTATCGCCCATCTCACCCAGTTCCTCAGGGACTCGAAGAAGACCTGCATCGTCATCTCCCATGACGCGGACTTCCTCAACGCATTCACGCAAGGAGTGCTCTATCTCGACGTGTTCACGAAGAAGATCGAGCAGTACGTCGGCAACTACTTCGACGTCGTAAAGGAGATCTCCGCGCGGCTCGAACGCGAGCGCATGAAGAAGGTGCGCATCGAAAAGGATATCCAGCACCGCAAGGACCAGGCCAATTTCTTCGCCCAGAAGGGCGGCCATATGCGCGACGTCGCGCGCAAGATGTGGGAGAAGATCGACGAACTCGAGGAGGACATCCCGGACGAGCGGCGCGAGGATAGGACGATCCGCAACTTCGCCATCCCCTGCCAGCGGGACCTTTCCGGGAAGATCGTCGAAATGGGATCCGTCTCCATCGTGAAACACCATAAAGCGTCGCAGAAGAAGCTTGCCCATCCCGTCACGCTCAAGAAGGGCGAACGGCTCCGGCTCGAGGGCCCGAACGGCATCGGCAAGACGACGTTCCTCGAGGCCCTCGCTTCGGGAACCGCGAAAGGCGTAACGACAGAGCCCGGTACGAAGATCGGCTACTATCGCCAGGATTTTTCCACGCTCGATTTCGACGATACCGTCTGGCACACCCTTGCCGATGCCATGAAGGATGGCGACGAAGAAAAGCTCCGCTCCCATGCCGCGGGATTCCTCTTTGATGCGGAGCTGCTCCGCGCGAAGATCGGCACGCTCTCCGAAGGACAGAAGGGGCTCGTTGCGTTCGCAAAGCTCTCGCTCGAGGCGCCGGGCCTCCTCATCCTCGACGAGCCGACGAACCATATCAACTTCCGACATCTCCCCGTCATCGCCGCGGCGCTCGACCGCTACGAGGGCGCCATGGTCCTCGTGAGCCATATGGAGGAATTCGTGAAACAGATACGGATCGACCACACGCTGGATCTCGGCGCGCTCTAGTGGCCAAAATCGCTCATTTGCATTTTCCATCCTCCCGTCCTAAATTAAAATAAGTGAGTTGGCCCATACTCTCGAGCAACCCACTTTGCCAACTTAGAAATGGAGGAGCTTATGGCTGCGCAGTCAATTCCCTACCCTGAAACTTTTAGTGAGGGAAGGTCCTCGCCTATTCGGGATGCCACACCCCTCATGATACAGTTTGCGGAATCCCCCGCACCTCCCACCAAGGAATCGCCGACAATTCACATGCTTACAAGAAGCACGTGCGGCCCATCCAGCGGCTGGGATGATAGCGACGTCTAGTGCCCATCGATCAACAACTGCCCCGCGCGACTCATCTGCGGGGCTTTTTTTTGGAAAATCGCCGTTCCGCATCACGGATTATTTTTCGATATTTCGAAAACGATCCGAGCCCAAACTCCTTCCGTCTTTTTCCTAGATCCTCCTTTTCCGCTATGCGCCACGGCTCCATCACCCCCTTTCTATTGAGATAAAATTGTGTTCCGAAGCGCTGGGGATGATGGGTATTCTTGAGAACTCTATCGGTAAGATATGCGACATACTTCTTCTCGGCTTCGCCTTCCATTGCTGCGCGCCGCAAAAGACCAAGGCACATTTTTTGAAACCGAATATCATGGTCCGCATGCTGCACCAACAACCAAACACCTTTTGCTCCCGATTTTCCTACAAAAGAAATGCCGGGCCATCCGTATTTTTTGATAATCCGCTTCACGCTCCGCACATGCGCACGGTCAACGCGAGCGTCATACGCAATCCCGCGACGCATTGCCTGATCGTCACGCACCATACGCAGCAACTCATCTCTTAAAATCTTATTCAATGAACGCCCGCGTTTTTGCTCCTTGACTTTTTTTGCCATTATTTATTATCTTCATTGTAGTTACTTCACTTGAAAAAGAAAGGGCGTCATGAAAAACAATGTCGTTCTCATTATCACCAATCGGGATGATCCACACGTCGATTATCTCACCCCACTCATCAAAGCCGAGGGAATGGAATGTATTCGATGCAACACGGAACTCTTTCCGACGAATATCGATGCCGGTGCGGTCATATGCGATGATTTCGAGAAAAGCTATCTTGTAATCGGCGAAAGGACCGTTGCATTCGAGGAGATAAGCTCGATATGGTATCGCCGACCTCTCGACCCCGTTCCAAGCCCATCCATCATCGCACCATCTTCCAGGGAATTTGCACTGAAGGAGACTCGAGATTTCATGGAAGGCATTTGGTTCCGAACCGATGCATTATGGGTTAACCATCCACACCACCTCCGTCGTGCTTCAAAAAAAATTGAACAGCTCGCAATTGCTCGCCGTGTCGGATGGAAAATCCCTCCGTCGCTCGTGAGTAATGACGTCGCTGCAATCAAGAATTTTGTCGAGAATTATGGAGATGTGATGGTTAAAACGCTCGCAAGCCAATATGTCATTTCCGAAGATGGATATCGGGCGTTTTTTTCCCATCGTTTAACCTCTGAAGATATGATGAAGATCGGTGACGCCAAACTCTGTCCGTGTATATTCCAGGCGACCATACCCAAAAAACTGGAATTGCGCATCACTGTTATGGGCGATACCGTATTTGCGGCGGCAATGGACACACAGCGCGTTCCACGCGCAAAAAACGACTGGCGTAGAGCAACTGACCAGGAATTCCCCTGTACGCCCTATAAGCTTCCCGAAGAAATCTCGCTAAAAAGTACTGCGATCGCCAAGGCGTTCAATCTTCAATTCGCCTCAATGGACGCAATACTTACCCCCGAGGGGAAATATGTCTTCCTTGACCTCAACCCCAACGGCCAATGGTTATGGGTCGAGTTCAAAACCGGTATGCCCATGGCATTACGCTTCGCACGCCTGCTTGCCGGAAAATAAGGGATTATCAAGTCCAGCGTCGCATTATCTTGCGGCGCTTTTATATCTCATCTTTCTTTTTCCAGATCGAGACACACCGAATTGATGCAGTACCGTTTGCCCCCCTTGTCCGCGGGACCGTCATCGAAGACGTGCCCCAGGTGCGCGCCGCAGTTCCTGCAGACAACCTCCGTGCGATGCATGCCGTGGCTGTCATCGGCACGAAGCTCGATG
>JAJYDL010000007.1 GCA_021777495.1 bacterium | reverse complement strand
TCTTTCCGTATAATTCGGCTGCCGCGCTCGGTTGCGCGATCATTTAGATACCCGACCGGAGCGGGCGCGGGGTAGATCCCGCGGTCGGCTTTCGCCTTCAAGCCCCTTTTGATGTTGATGCTCTTATTGTCGTTTTCCAATTTCGCTTGCGAGCAGAGAAGGTTCAGCAGAAATTTATCGTTCGGCGTGTTGCGGAAGATCTGTCCGGGCGTAACGATCTCGCGGAGCTTGCCGAGATCGAAAAGATAGATCAGCCGCCCGGTATCCATCGAATTGCGCGAGAGGCGATCGGGATGCCAAACGACGATGCCGTCCACTTTTCCGCGCTCAATATCGTCGAGCATCAGATTGAAGACGGGACGACCCGGCGCTTTCGCCGAATGCGCCTCGAAGCGGGTCTCGGCGATCGCGAACTCGTTCCGCAAAGCGAGCGCCTTGAGTTCGTCGATCTGCGAGTCGATGGATAACACCTGCCGATCTTCGGATTCGGACGATTTCCGCGCGTAGAGGACGTAATGGATGGGTTTCGTGTCATTGTTCATGGTCATGGTGTTTCGCGTTATAGCCAACGAATAGGCTTCGTTTCTGCAACCCCTGACCGCCTCAGATAATGGACTATTTCCGTAATCCGGAGGTTTGCCAATATGCTGCCGGAGTCCACCAGATTTTTCAACGCCCCCTCCACTTGAGCCGCATCGAAATGTTCGATGATGGTAACGCGCCTCATGGGATCGAGCGTGGATAAAATATTTCCTTCAAGGGCATTCTCTTCTTTTTTGAAAGAAAAATCTTCCATGATTTCTTTTTCTGATTTCATCTTATGAATTGGAGTGCCGCTTTCCGTATCGTTCGCCGGGTCGTTTCCGTACTGTTGCGGTCCGGCAGCCGTACTATCGGCTCCCGTCCGAACGGTACGTTTTCCGGCACCGTTCGGGGGAAGCCATATGGCGCAGTCGAGGAGGGTATAGACGTTCGGATGGCGGCCTTTCGAGCGGCACACGGCGATGATGCGGTGCGCCTCGAGGGTTCTGATCGCCGTGAACAGCGTCTCGCGGCTCGCGACGCCCGCTTCGTTCATGATCTTTTGCGCCGCGGGCCAGCAGGACTGCGTCCGCGCGTTTGCGTACTTCGCGAGCACGGCATAGACGAGCGAGACGCTCTGCGGGAACGCGGCCGCGTACCGCTTCTCGAAATATTCGTTGTCGATCCAGAGCCGCGTTTTCTTATCGCGCGGCCGGATCGGGAGTTGAGGATCGTAAGAGGTTTTCTGAAAACGCTTCGCGTATCCGTCAAGAAAATTTTTCATCGGTTGCATCGTCATGGTTATCGCCGCCCGGCGGAGCTTCAACTTGGGAAACGATGGCGAAAAGCTCGAGCAGGCTCGTCGCCTTCTCTCGCGCAAAATCGTCGTCGATCTCCTCGCCGAATTCTTCGCGCCAGACAATTTTGAATTCTTGTATGGCTTCGGGCGGCAGCATCCTAGTGGCGGTAGATTCGCGTTTTTAAGACCTTCAGCTGGTTGAAGTACGCCTGCGGCTCGACGAGCAACTCGCCGCGCCAAAAGCGGTTCACAATGTCCTGCACTTTTTCGGATTTCGTGAAGGTGAAATTCATCCGCTCGGAATCCGTCTGCTGCATCGCTTCGATCGCCACGCCCAAAACGGAAATCGCCGTCGCCAAGGCGAGGTCGGAGGTTTTGAAGAAAAAATCGGAATCGTACATTTTCATTGGTGGTCTTTTTTCGACCTTTTGTACGAGCCCGCGTATAAAAAAACGGGCTCTAAGCCCATTTTCCGCTTTGGAGCGGTGATTCAACGGCGATTCACCGCATTCACCGAGGAATTATGCGAGATACGCGTCATTCACCCACGCGGTGAGTTTTTCCCAAAGGAGCGCACGATCGACGCCGAACGCGGTCTTCGCTTTGGCGTTCACCGCGTAGACGGCGTCCTTCACGAGGCGGTATGAATCCGACTTGTCCATTTCCCAGTCGATGGCGCGGATGATGTCCTTTTCCGGCACGCGCCCGCCCGGTTGATCGAAGAGCTTCGCGCAGAGGGTGTGCTGGTATGTTTTGAACGGAATTTCGCAGGTCTTGCCGTGGTATGAAAGGACGCCCGTTTCGGGATTGAACGCGAGCGGATCGAGATTAAGGGGTTTGGCCGCGGCGGGCGAGGCATCCGCGAATTTCGGCTCGGCAATCGGCGTGTACCATTCATTGCTCAGGATCGCGATCTCGGTCAGGGGTACGCTATAGCGGAAGGAAAGGAAAAAGAAGCGGAGGAGGGGGATATGGAAGGAGGCGATGTCTGGTCCGAACCGGAGGTAATCGTGGACGAAGCCGTACAGCGATTCGTTAAGGGCGATGTACGAGAAGACCGTGGCGACGATCGAAATATAAAACCACTTCGAGGTCAGGACGGGACGATAGAAGTCGGCGATGGTGGTCATGGTCATAGTTGAGCGCAACAGTGCGCATTTACAGTCCTTCCCAGTTAAAATGAAGGAAAGTTCCGGGCGGCCCGGCTGCTTGGCCGCACGGCCGTTTTCCTTCATTTTACCGGAGCGCGTCAAGCGGTGTCCAAAGCGTATGTGTTGATAACTCGAAGTGGGGCTTCAATAGTTGAAAAACGCTGGAAAACGAGCATAATTGTGGGGTGGATTTCAACATCTACTGCGACGAAAGCAACCACCTTGAGCGCGATAAGGTACCCCACATGGTTTTGGGGGCCGTTTTTGTGCCCACGGAAAAGGTAAGGAAGGTGAATACGCGAATACGCGAAATTAAGGCGAAACACGGCCTGGCGTCCGAATTCGAGGCGAAATGGACGAAAATTTCCCCGGCGAAGATCGATTTTTATAAGGATCTCGTCGATTATTTTTTTGACGACGATGATATACATTTCCGCGCGATTTTGATCGATAAGAGCCATCTGAACCATGAGAGATTTCAGCAGACGCACGACGAGTTCTATTACAAGATGTATTTCGAGCTCTTGAGCAAGATCCTCGAGCCTGCGAACAAATATTTTATTTACCTTGATATCAAGGATACGCAGGGGAGAAAAAAAGTGGCGAAGCTCTGGGAAGTGCTTTCGAATAATATGTATGATTTCCGCCGCGATATCGTCAAAAATATCCAGCAGGTGAAATCGCACGAAATCGGTATTTTGCAGATAGCGGATATTATGATCGGCGCCATGCAATTTGTGAACCGGAATGATATCAAAAGCGATGCGAAGAAACAGCTCGTGGAGAGGATTCGGGAGAGGTCGGGCTACGACCTCAAAAAATCAACATTGCTCCTCGAAAAAAAGACCAATATCTTTTACTGGGGCAATCATGGCTAAATCCGATGTCCAATCCGCAATCGCCAACATGGCTCACGCCGATTATAGAACTCACTGAATTTTCAGGGAATTGGAACAGATACAACGATCACCTGTTCTCGATTTTCAAAAAGGATTTTATAGATTCGCAGCCAATTTTCCATGGCAAGCCGGTATTCATGGGGAATCCTGCATTGTTCAACGGAAAGCCCGAATGCTTTTGGCATGTAACCTCGCAAAAGGATAAACAGACGGGCGAACGGGTGCCAAACCTGCGGCGTTGCGAACGGGTTGCATGGATACGCCTTATCATTGAGCATTGCGGCAATCCGGAGGTGTGGGAATGGCCGAAGCAGCACGAGCGGGATTTGCGCCATAATTTATTTCTGGAAAAAGAAAATTTCTTGGTCGTTTTGATCGAGAGAAAGAAATTTTATCTGGTAACGGCGATTTACATTAACTACCCGCATACCCGGAAGCGACTTGAAAGTGAATATCAAAAGCATTGTGCAAAAACAAAACCCGCCCGGTGAAGGGCGGATCTCGAACTCCTTTTACACATGGTAAATGAGCTTACTTATATATTACTCCCTAGACGGGAAAATGCAACAACTGGGGATAACTTACCCCTCTAAATGCTTATAAATAAAGGGAAAAGAGTGCTATTGACAATATAGATAATATAGTGATACAATATGTTCAGTTCGTTTGCGATTGTCCTCCTAGACATTTGCCCCGCAGAATTGCCGCTGGGCGGCAGATGTCTAGGAGGAGACATCATGAACGCACAATCAATTGCAGACCAGACGCGCGAAAGGGCGAGAATTGCCCTCGAGCAAGCCAAACTCAGCCAACAAGAAGCGGATGAACGGAAAAATCAGGAAGCGGCCCAGCGGCTGCGCTCCGACTATCCCGACATCCTCCGTGCCAAAATCTCCGCCGGCCTGAACGTCGAAAAAACCGGCGACTACACACAGGACCTCGGCGCATTCCAGGGGCAGATGCGGGAGTTCGTCAACACGATCCCCGACGCTCTGCTTCTTACCGCGGATTGCGACAAGCTGGCCCAAATCATCGGGTTCAGCGTCAGAATGCTGAGCGTCGTCCCGGATATTCCGGCCTTCGTTCTCGACAACAACCCGAGCGACGAGCGCCTCAAGCCGTACATCGACGCGGTGCTCAAACGGAACCTCCGCACTCGCACGTTCGCCAACCTTCTCGCAGATCCCGCGATCCGCGAGCGACTGTATGCGACGTGTGAACCGGAAGCTCTGGAAGCTCGCATGAACACGCTGGCCTGGGAAATCCAGACAGCGGGCATCGCGGCAGACGACTATACCGACACCACAAGGTTCCAGGCGGAATGTCGCAATCGGTGGACGAAGATCTTTGAGGCGGTGGAAGCGGTCAACGCGACCGGCTACTGCCAGCTGAAGAGCACCTACATCCTCGGACGGCGCATCGAGTGGCGGTCGGGGTGGAGCTACGACGAGACCCGTGGGTTCTATGGAGACGGCTCGATGATCGAGACATTGGATCGATCGTTTATCCTCTCCAAACTGAACGAGGGCAAGGAAGTTGCTCGCATCGCGAAGATCGTCGCCACCTTGAAGAGCTGGGCGGTTGCCATCGAGGCGTTGCCGACGGAAATCCAGTCGGCGATCGGTGAAATGGCCGGCGAATGCCCGGGGGAATGGACGGCGCTTCAGAAGCTCGTCTACAGCGCAGAGCGCTTCGGTGTCTGGTCAACCAACCAGTGCATCGATACCCATCAGCATCCGCTGTATATCGGCAAGCTCACCGAGCCACTGCTCGAAGTCCTGGATGGATACGCAACGGCCAATCCGGCTGCGGCGGTAACCATTCTCCATTTCCTCGCCAACTGGATCGGGTCAGCGATGTTCTATAACTGCCCCGAGGAAAGCTTGGTGGACAACGGGAAAGAACCAGAAGCATGGATTGAGGCGCTCAAACAGCCCGAGGCCCAGCTGGCATTCACCGCCGAGCAAGACCCAAAGCAGGTGCAACTCTACTTCCAACGCCTCCTGTCTGTGTGCGAACAGCACATCGACTGGCGCAAGTACGGGGACTTCAGCTTCCGTTGGTATCAGGACCGCACACCGGCAGAGGTCGCCGTCGAGTGGGTCGCCGTCTACAACGACGAACCCTACTGGCAGGCGAAGGCCGACGCGAAGAAGGCCGCCCCTGGTCTGGCATAACCGCCAGACATGCAATTGATGTGCGTTCCCTCTCAGAGGCCGCAGGACAAATCAGTCCCGCGGCCTTTTTCATTTCACTAAAGAAAATTTTCTCCTAACAAAGCGGTTCGGAAGTTTTCCAATTCCCGCAACCACGATTGACGATGTTATTATTAAGGCAATGGAGCGCAGGGGATCTGCGTCCGTTGATGATTTTGGTTATAGAAAATGAAAATGGAAACCGTCGATAATAGTATGGAAAAATCAAAAGGATATTTCGAACATCAGGGGAAAGCGGTCGAACGCGATGAACGTTTCGAACATGTTATGGCGATCGCGCTCGATCCGCGCACGGACGGCAGAGAAGGCATTATTCGTTGCATCATGAGCCGCACGGGCGATGTGGAAGTGTTGGGATATGTCGATCGGAGCGAGCTTCATACGGTGAAGGGTGGTTCATTGGATCATTTCGAGATCGGCGATCGGTTGCAGATAAAGAACGAGAACGAGGTTGTTCAGAAGCTCGCGGGCGATGAGTTCGAATTCATCGGCCTCGAAGATCCCGATATTTGGATCGACGGAGAGACGGATCTGATGCATGTCTATTTCACCATACCGCTGCGCCACAAGAGCAGGAAGGGAACCGTCACGCATCTTGGCCATGCCGTGGGAAAGGACTTGACCTCTCTCGAAATGACGGAGCCCGTGCTCATGGCCGACGATACGAAGGGACGGGCAAAAGAAGTTTCCATTGCGCCCCTTAACCGCAAGGGATTCCGCTATAACCTTTTCGAGAGCAGCGACCGGAAAACGGACCGCTATTCCACGGTGCGCGTCGCCAAGGCCGAGGATATGGGGAAACCGTGGGAATGGGGCGATGAGGTCTTCCATCCCGCAGAACATGAAATCCCGTGGATCGCCGGACATGCGTCGCCGGGGCCGTTGCTTCCAAAGGACTTCATCGATGTTGGCGAAGGGAAACTGCTTGGCATCATGAACGGCCGCGAAGCGAACCGGCACGAAGGCGATCAAGTGCGGTATGGCATGTTCTCCGTCGGGCTCTTCATCTACGACTATGAACATGGCAAGATCGATTGGGTTTCGCCCGAGCCGTTTATTCAAGACAGCGAGGCAAAAACGATCACCTTCGCAAGCCAGTTTGTTGACCAGGGGAAAGGGAACGGGATCCTCTATGCCCATGTGGATGATTCGTTCGTGCGGGCATATACACTCGATGCGGAAGAACTCAAAAAGTTGTTGCCGCAATAAGGCCGTTTCCCAAGGTAGACGCGATAACAAAAAACACCCTTGCGGGTGTTTTTTTTGATGCGGGCGCCGGCCTGTTATTTCCGCTTGGCCGTCTTGGCGGAACTCTTCTTTGAAGATTTTGCGGGCGCCGCTTTTTTGGCGGCCGGCTTCTTTTTGAGAGAGATCTCCGCAGGGACCGGTACGGGAGCAGGAGAGGACACGGGAGCGGAGAATGAAGGCGCGGCAGCCACTTCCGCATTCTTGGACTTCGCGGCGAAGAGGTCGATGAGGCGGTCCATCTTCGCTTCGAGCGTACCGAGCCGATGGCGGACGTCACGGATGGCGTCGTCCTGCGGGGGCGCGGGGCGCGCATCCTGGGGGCGCGGACCATCGCTGCCGTTGGAATTCCGTCCCGGCACGTACGGCTGTTTCATGAAGCAGTCGCGGCAGTACACGGGCTTGTCGCCCGCGGGACGGAAGGGGACTTCGCAGTCCTTGCCGCACTGCGCGCACACGGCATTGAACATCCTCTTCGGTTCATGATTGCCGCCGCCGAAGCTTGGCCGTCCGCCGAATCCGCGGTTGCCGCCGCCGAACTTCTTTTCACCCCCGAATCCGCCGCCGAACTTCGGCCGCCCTCCGCCGTCAGGCCGGAACCCGCCTTCTCGCTTAAAGTTTTTCATATGGCTAAATTATATCATAAAATTTATAAAAAGAAAATACCCCGCAGGGAAGGGGAGGAACGGGGGCGGCGCGGCCATGAGTCGCGCCGGGGAAGGGACGTCTAGAACAATCCTTTGAGCGCGCTGCCCGCGCCCATCATCGTCTTCGCCATCCGCTTCTGGATGGTCCTTTGCGCCTCATTGATGCAGTCCGCGAGCACGCGCTCCTGTTCCGCCTGGCCGAGCGCGGGATTGAGGATGATGCGCTCCACTTCGAGCGCGCCGTTCACGATGACGGTGATGCCCTTCTTTTGGACGGTCTCGCGCTCCTGCTTCATGGAGTCCTGGAGCCGCTTGAGCTCCTGTATCTGTTTGAGTTGGTCGAACATGGGGATAAGTATAACAACCGCGCAAACGCTTGCCAATATGCTCCCGGGAGGATATAAAGGAGGCAGTGAGGGGAGGATATAGATGATTTTAGGAAAGTTATCTCAGGAAGAGCAGAATCCCGCAGCGCCATGCCCGCCGGAGGTCTTCGAACGGCAGGTGATGGTGCCGGGGCGGTTCTACACGTTCGGGCGCCGCAAAAGCGCGGGGGTGATCGTGGTCGATCGGGGGGTTGCCGATGAGATCACGGAGCTCTTCGATATGATCTTTGCGCATCGGTTTCCGATTGCATCGGCCATTCCCATCTCGTATCCGCCGTTCCGATGGAACGACGAGCGTTCGATGATTGCGAATAACACGTCCGGATTCAACTATCGGGCGATCGCGGGCACGAACCGTCTTTCGTGGCACGCGCTCGGCCGTGCGATCGACATCAACCCGTGGTTCAATCCGCTCGAAAAGAACGGCGTCGTGAGGCCGGCAGGAGCGGAAAGGTACGATCCGACGCGTCGCGGGGCGATTGCCCCCGATTCGTTTATCGTGCGCTTCCTGAAGGCTCACGATTGGGAGTGGGGAGGGGACTGGAGGGACTACAAGGATTATCAACACTTCCAGAAACCTTTGCATTGAGCGAAAAGAAACATGAGGGGCCCGGTACAAAAAATGTGCCGGGCCGATTTTTATGCGCGTTGTCCGCAGCGATCGGTTTGAGGTGTATGTTCGCAAAAAAAGAGGGGGAAAGGGGGTGGCCGGAATTGAAAATTCGAGCCGTTTCGCGTATAGTGGTCTGTGTCAAGCCGACGTAGCTCAGCGGTTAGAGCAGGGCTTTCATAAGGCCAAGGTCGGAGGTTCGATTCCTCCCGTCGGCACTATCCAATAGCACACGTACGATCAAAATAAAAAGAACGCTCTAGCGAGCGTTCTTTTTATTGGTGCCCAAGGCGGGAGTCGCCCGCGCGTCGTTTCCTCGCCGTCGCTCGGAAACGCGCTGGGCACCGCCTCGGAATATTTTTCCGCGGAAAAATATTCCTCCGGCGTTCGACTCCTCACCGAACCGCTGAAATAAAATGAGCATCTTTCGATGCTCATTTTATTTCAGTGCCCAGGGCGGGAGTCGAACCCGCACGACCTTGCGATCGGGGGATTTTGAGTCCCCTGCGTCTGCCATTCCGCCACCCGGGCAATCGGTCGATAGGAGTGCAAACCAAGACTTACTATACGTAAAAAGAGAGGCTATTTCAATGAGGCTTCCGCAGGATGGCTTTGCGAAACGGATGTTTCGCGGGGGAACGATCCGATGGCATCGGCAAGGACGTTTCTGTGGTTGTGCTTTTGGGGAGGGGTTCGTATAGTGAGGGCAGCGAACGGCATCGCCGTTCGGTTGATAAGGAGGATGTCATATGGGGAAGAAGGTGGTCATCGGAATCACCGGAGGGCCGTGTGCGGGAAAGACGTCCGTACTCAGTATGCTTTCGGAGAGAGTGTCGCTTCTCGGATGGAATGTGTACGTCTTGAAGGAATCCGCAACGACGCTCATCGAACAGGGCATGCGCCTCAAGCAGGCGGCTGCTCTCGGAGACCTGGGAAGGGTCGTCGAATACGAGGCGGTGCTCATGCGGCACAACCTCGAGAACCTTGCGGTGATGGAACGCTGTGCGGAGATCGAAGGAGGGGATTCGCTTTTCCTCGTCGATCGCTGGATACCGGATATCCTTCCGTATCTTCCGGAGGGGCGCGAAGGGCGGGAGATTTATGCGAATCTCCTCGCCGAGAGCGGTCTTACGGAGATAGGAGTGATGGAGCGCTGCAATGCGGTGATCAAGCTCACGACCGCGGCGGACGGCGCCGAACGTTTCTACGCGCTCGCGAACAATGCGGCACGCACCGAGACCCCCGCGATGGCCCGTCGGCTCGACGGGCTCGTCGAGAAGGCCTACCTCGGCCATCCGCATCTGCGGGTGGTCGGCAACCGGGAAACGGATTTCGAGGGGAAGAAGGCGCAGGTGCTCCGCGAAGTATGCGCGGTGCTCGGCGTGCCGGCGCCGCTCGAGATCGAACGGAAGTATCGGATGGACGAGCCCGACCTTTCCTCCATTCCGGTCCCGTATCGGACGGTGGAGATCGAACAGGCCTACATCATACCGTGGCGTGCGGACCAGGAAGAGGTGCGGGTGCGCCGGCGCTCGTTCGGCGCCGGTGCGGCGACGTACTATCTCACTGAAAAGAAGGGGACGGGTCTTCCGGGGCAGCGCGTCGAGGTGGAGGAGATGATCCCGTGGAGGAGGTTCGCGGAGCTCATGCGTTCCCGCGACCGCTCCCGCGGCATCGTGCGGAAGAAGCGCCACTTCTTTCTCTGGGAGAACCAGTACTTCGAACTCGACGTATTCGAGAATCCTCCCGGCGTCTGCATCCTTGAAGTGGAGCTCACCGAGGCGGCAAAGGAGATCGTGCTGCCGCCGTTTCTCCCGATCCTCGAAGAGGTGACGGAGGATCTTCGGTACCGCAATTTCGCGCTCGCGCTCCGCGCCGGCGAATATGCGGCATAACATCACTGTTCCATGCCACGCGCGGCGGTCTGCGCGTGGCTTTTTTATTGTGAAAGGCGCGTCTTTGGCGTAAAATAAAGGTACATTATACGCAACCATGGCACGCGTCATCGCGATAAGCAATCAGAAGGGCGGCGTGGGAAAGACCACGACCGCCGTGAATTTGGGCGCATATCTCGCCCTCCAGGGAAAGCGCGTGCTGCTCATCGATTTCGATCCACAGGCGAACGCGAGTTCGGCGCTCGGACATCTGCAGGTGCCCGACGGCCTTTCCGTGTATCATGGCATTCTCGGTGCCGCGGAGCATTCGCAGGTCATCCTGCCGAGCATGATCTACAATTTCCATTTCGTGCCGGGATCGCCGCACCTCGCCGGGGCCCTCGTCGAGCTCGTGGACATGCCGGAGCGGGAGTATTTCCTCCGGAGGTTCGTGAACCGCGTGCGGCACGAGTACGATTACATCCTTATCGACCTCCCGCCCTCGCTCAGCCTGCTCACGGTGAACGGGATGATCGCGGCCGACGAGATCCTTATCCCCGTGCAGACGGAGTACTACTCCCTCGAGGGCATCGGACAGCTGCTCGAGACCATCGAGCTCATACGGACGAACATGCAGCACCCCCTCCGCATCGCGGGCGCGGTGATCACGATGTACGACAAGCGGGAGCATCTTTCGAGGGAGGTGGCGGGGAATATCAGGAGGCATTTCCCGCACAAGGTGTTCGAGGCGGAGATCCCGCGCGCGGTCGCGCTCGCCGAAGCGCCGAGCTTCTCGAAGCCCATCGCCCTGTATTGTCCCGACTCTCCCGGTGCGCTTGCGTACGAACGGCTTGCGAAGGAAGTGATCGCTCAGGAAGAGGAGTTCGACCCCGCGCGCCATGTCTTCGCGAGCGAAGATTTCGGAAATTTCAACATTTGACGTACTATTTATCGTATAGAGCTCATCCTAACCTATGCTCGGAAAAGGACTGGAATCACTGATACCGCAGAAGGGGAACCAGGGGCAGGGGCCTCGGGATCTTCCTGCCGGAAACGTTCCGCCGCAGGGCGTTCTGCGTCCGCCGCAGGAGGGCGCGCCGTCCTCCCTGTCCGGGAGCGCCGCCGCGCAGCCCGCGACGCCTTCATCTCCCGCGGCGCCCGCACAATCCCCGTCGCCGCTCATTCCCAAACGGGAACCGCCGGCCGATATGCGGCATGATGCGCAGGCCCGGTTTCCGCAGAGGGAACATCGGCAAGAAGAGGAGAGGCCGCGCGTTCCGCAATCTCAATCGCAGCCCCAGCATCAATCGCAGCCCCAGTCGCAGCGTCAGCCCCTGCCGCAATCACATCCGTCGTCTTCGCCGCAGTCCCAGTCCCAGCAGGCCATCTTTCAAATAGAGCTTGAAAAGATCGTACCGAACCCGGACCAGCCCCGGCGTACGTTCGATCAGGAGGGGATCCGCGACCTCGCGAACTCGATCCGCGAGTTCGGCCTGCTCCAGCCGATCGTGGTCTCGAAGGTGAAGAAGGAGTCCGCGAGCGGCGTCGATGTGGAGTACCAGATCATCGCGGGCGAACGGCGCTATATGGCCGCGAAGATGCTCGGGCTTGCCCGGGTGCCGGCCATCGTGCGCAATGTGAATCTCGAACGCGAGAAGCTTGAGCTCGGCGTCATCGAGAACATCCAGCGCGAGGACCTCAATCCCATCGAAATGGCGAGGGCGTTCCAGCGGCTCCAGGAGGAGTTCCGTATGACCCAGCGCGAGATCGCGGCGAAGCTCGGGAAGTCGCGCGAGGTGGTGGCGAACAGCGTCCGCCTGCTCGACCTTCCGGAGGAGGTGCTGAAGGCCGTAGAGGACGGTACGGTATCCGAGAGCAACGCGCGGCTCCTGCTCGCGATCGGGGATGCGGGCCTTCAACGTCGCCTGCTCCGGGAGATCGTGGAGGACAAGCTTACGACGCGCGACGTGCGCGAGCGCATCCAGCGATACGAATTCCTGAGCGGCAAGGAGGCCGTCGAGGGCAATACGAATCTCGGCATCGTGCCCGGCATGAAGGGGGACGTGCCTGCCGCGCCCCGCCGCGGACGTCCGCCGCTCAAGCCGGTCGTCCTTCCGCCCGAGGTCCGCATGCTGAGGGACGAGCTCTCGACCGAGCTCGGCGCGCCGATCGAGATCCAAAAGACCGCGCATAACGGCAAGATCAGCATCACGTTCTTTTCGGAGGAGGAGCTCGAGAACATTCTGAGGAAGCTCGGAGGAAGGGAGTAAGCGAAGGACCATGAACGCAATCAAGGATCTCATTACGAAAGAGCCGAACGGACTCATCGCGCGGGCATACGCATTCGCGGAACGCGCGCACAAAGGGCAGCTTCGCAAGAGCGGCGAGCCCTATTTCAATCATCCGCGCGCTACGGCGGAGATCCTCCATGAGTGGCATCTCGACGATGCGACGATCGCGGCGGGCCTTCTCCACGACACAGTGGAAGACACCGGCGTACCGCTCGAGACGGTCAGGAAGGAGTTCGGCGACGAGGTGGCGTTCCTCGTGGACGGCGTGACGAAGCTCGGCCACATCAAGTACCGGGGCGAGCAGGGGACCGCCGAGGCCGCGGCGCAGAGCAAGGCGGAGAATCTCCGCAAGATGGTCCTTGCGCTTTCCGAGGATCTCCGCGTCGTGTTCATCAAGCTCGCCGACAGGCTCCATAATATGCGGACGCTCGGCGCGCTCCCTCCCGCAAAGCAGCGCCGCATCGCGCTCGAGACGGATGAGATCTATGCGCCGCTCGCGTACCGCCTCGGCATGCACAATCTGAGCGGCGAGCTCCAGGATATGGCGTTTCCGTATCTCTATCCGCAGGAGTACCGGCTGCTCCTCTCGACATCGAAGGAGCACTATGAAGAGCGGATGAAGTATCTGGAGGAGATCAAGCCCCAGGTCGAGAAGCTCCTCGCCGAACACGGCATCAAGCCGCTCGACCTCGAGATCCGCGCGAAGCGCTACAGTTCGCTCTATAAGAAACTCCTCCGGCGCGACATGGACATGGGACGCGTTTACGATCTTGTCGCGATGCGCGTCATTGTGGACACTCTTCCCGAATGCTATGCGGCGCTCGGGGTGATCCACGAGGCGTATCCGCCGCTGCCGCGGCGCATCAAGGACTATATCGCAATGCCGAAGCCGAACGCATACCGTTCGCTCCACACGACGGTGATCGGGCCGGAGGGAAAGACGATCGAGTTCCAGATCCGCACGAAGGCGATGCACGACGAGAACGAGTACGGCGTGGCCGCCCATTGGCTCTATAAACAGAAGACCGATCCGTCGGGAAGGGTGAAGGCGCCGTCGGGGCAGAAGCTCGCGGCCGAGCTCAAATGGGTCCAGCAGCTCAAGAATTGGCAGGAACAGTTTTCGGGGCAGTCGGCGGCGGACCCGGAGGGATTCCTCCGTTCGATGAAGATCGATTTCTTCCAGGACCGCATCTTCGCGGTAACGCCGCGCGGCGACGTGATCGATCTTCCGTTCGGCTCGACGCCGATCGATTTCGCGTACCACATCCATTCCGAGGTGGGGAATTCCGCCGTGGGAGCGCGGGTGAACGGCGCGGTGGTGCCCCTCGATTATCTCTTGAAGTCGGGCGACGTCGTGGAGGTCGTGACGCAGAAGGGGAAGAAGCCCTCGGAGGACTGGCTCCGGTTCGTGAAGACCTCGATCGCGAGGGACCATATCAGGATTTCGCTCAGGAAGAAGGAGTCGGCCATCCGCGCCGCCGCCGCAGGATCGCGGTCGCTCGCGCGCACCGAGCTCAAACTTCTCGTGGAGGATCGGGTCGGCCTCATTAAGGATATTTCAGGGACGATCGCGCAGTCCCGCATCGGCATCCTGAGCTTCCATACCGAGGCGGCCAAGGGCGGCAAGTTCCATATGAATAAAGTGGAGATCCAGACGAACGACAAGAAGAAGGTCGAGAAGATCGTCGCGCGCCTCCAGACGGTGCGCGGCGTGCGGGAGGTGGGATATAAGACGATATAATTCCGTTCCGCCATGGGAGCATTCCGGAAAACGGTGCCCGTATGGACGGTGATCCTCGCGCTTCTTGCCGCAGGGTCCGCGGCCGCGGCGGGAATCGTCTATTGGAAGGGCGTCGTGTATAACTATGCGATCACGCTCGATCCGGGGTCCGCGGCCGCGAGCACGACTCCGTTCGTGTACGGAAGCTGGCCCGCGCTCGACAATCCCGATTTTTATGCGAAGACGCGCGCCGGCCTCATCGCCCAGGGCGCGACGTTTATAGAAGCGGACCTTTCCGCGATGACCCTCACGTTCTATAAGAACGGGGCCGTGGCGGACGAAGTGCCGATCCTTTCCAAAGGAAGACCGGGTTCGTGGTGGGAGACGCCCGCGGGACTCTATAAAGTGATCGCAAAAACGCCGGCGGACTATTCGCGCATGGCGGGCGTCTATAGTCCGTGGGCGCTCGATTTCCAGGGAAATTTCCTCATCCACGGATGGCCTTACTATCCCGATGGCACCCCGGTCGCGAGCACCTATTCCGGAGGATGCATCCGACTCTCGACCGCGGATGCGAAGGCGCTCTATCCGATGGTGCCGGTCGGCACGCCGGTGCTCGTGTCGAGCGACGCCTTCGCTCCCGACGGGTTCCAGGAACAGCCCGCAGCGGTGCCGATCGCCGCACGGAGCTATTTCGCCGCGGACCTCAAGAGCGATTATGTGCTTGCGTCGAAGGATCCCGACGAGGTCCTTCCTATCGCGTCGATCACGAAGCTCATGACCGCGCTTGTCGCGGTGGAATACGTGAATATCGAAAAGACGATCACGATCACGCCGGACATGATCGTGAAGACCTCCATACCCCGGCTCAGGGTGGGGGAATCATACTCGCTCTATGATCTTCTCCAGCCGCTCCTCAAGGAATCGTCGAACGAGGCCGCGGTGGCCATCTCGCATTTCCTCGGTCCCCGGTATTTCGTGGAGCTTATGAACGGGCAGGCCGCGGCGATCGGCATGGCGAACACTCATTTCACCGATGTGACGGGAAGTGATTGGGGAGACGTTTCAACGGCGCACGACCTCTTTCTCCTCGCGCAATATCTGTACGACAACAGGAGCTTCATCCTCGACATGACCACGAACACCACAACGCCGAACGTGTACGGGCCGGGCGCGTTCACCGGACTCCAGAACTTCAACGTGTTCGCGGACGATCCCGATTTTGTCGGCGGCAAGATAGGGCTGAACGGGGGCGCGAGCGGCACGATCATCTCCGTGTTCAACGAACCCTTCGCGCGTGCGGCGGAAACGGCCTCGGCCACGGCGGCGGGCGGCGCGGCATCATCGTCCGTTGCGGCAACCGCGGCGGCGACCACCACGCGTCCGATCGCGTTCATCATTCTTGGTTCGGAGAATTACGAACAGGACGCAAAGACGTTCCTCGGATGGATTGACGCAACCTATCAATAGCAAAAACGTCGGGAGAGCGCCGGCCCGCCGCCGCGTGCGGAGGGAATCGCGGCAAAGGCCTGTCATTTCGCAGGGAAAGATAGTATGATGGGCGCACATGGAGCGCATCCGCAATTTCGTCATCATCGCCCATATCGACTCCGGAAAATCGACGCTTGCCGACCGTTTGCTCGAGATCACGGGCACGGTGCCCCAGCGAGCGATGCAGGAGCAGTATCTTGACCGCATGCCCCTCGAACGGGAGCGGGGGATCACCATCAAGATGGCCCCGGTCCGCATGGAATACGTCGCCGCATCCGACCCGCACGCGGGAGAGAGGTTCGAGCTCAATCTTATTGATACGCCAGGGCATTCCGATTTCTCCTACGAAGTCTCGCGCGCATTGAACGCCGTCGAGGGCGGTATTCTCCTTGTGGACGGTACGAAAGGCATCCAGGCGCAGACGCTTTCCAATCTCCGCGCCGCGCAGAGGGCGGGGCTCACGCTCATTCCCGCGGTGAACAAGATAGACCTTCCGATGGCGCACATCGAGAACGTGGTTGCGGCCACCGCCGCGCTTCTCGGTGTTCGGCCCGAGGAGGTCTTCCGCGTTTCGGCGAAGACGGGCGCGGGGGTGAGGGAGCTCCTCGAAGCGGCGATCGCGAAGGTGCCGCCGCCGAAGCGGGATGCAGGGAAGGTATCCCGCGCGCTCATCTTCGATTCGATGTACGACGATCATAAAGGGATCATCGCGAACGTGCGGGTGTTCGGCGGGTCGTTCGCCGCGGAGGACATGCGTTTCGCCGCGTCGGGCGCGGCGTTCAAGGCAAAGGAGGTCGGTTTCTTTTCCCCCGACCTCAAGGCGGCCCCTTCGCTCGGGGAGGGAGAGATCGGCTATATCGCGACCGGGCTCAAGGAGCCGTCGCTCGTGAAGATCGGCGATACGATCGTTGCGGAGCGGGACCTCACGCCCACGGGAGCGGCCGCCGAAGCGCGCGCCGCGGCGCTTCCGGGCTACCGCGAGCCGGCGCCCGTCGTGTTCATCTCGTTCTATCCGGACGGGGACACGAAGTACGACGACCTCAAGCGCGCGTTCGAAAAGCTGCGCCTCAATGACGCCGCGCTCCATTTCGAACCCGATTCGAACGAGGCGCTCGGCCGCGGGTTCAAGGCGGGATTCCTCGGCCAGCTCCATTTCGAGATCGTGTCGAGCCGCCTCGAGCGCGAATACAATCTTGATTTCATGACGAGCTTTCCTTCCATCGCCTACCGCGTGCAGGACAAGGGCCGCGAATTCGTCATCACCCAGCCGCAGGATTTTCCCGACAAGCCGGAGAAGGTGTGGGAGCCGGTCGTGGACCTCGAGATCCTCACGCCCCAGCAGTATCTGAGCACCGTGCTCGGCATGCAGACGGTGTTCGACGTGGAGATTGCCGAGGTCCACAATATCGGCGACAATCTCCTGATCGGCGCGAAGATGCCGTTGCGAGAGCTTATCCGCGATTTCGATGACCGGCTGAAATCGGCATCGCAGGGATATGCGTCGTTCACGTACGAGGTGGCGGGGGAGCAGGAGACCGACGTCGAGAAGCTCGAGATTCTCGTGGTGGAGGAGGTGGTGCCCGCGCTTACGAGGATCGTGCCGAAGAAGGATATCGAGCGCGAGGGGCGGCAGACCGTAGAACGGCTCAAAGAGCTTCTTCCCCGCGAGCAGTTTTCGCAGGCGCTCCAGGCAAAGGCGCAGGGGCGCATCATCGCGCGCGAGACGATCCCGGCCATGAAGAAGGAGCTCGGCAATTTCGGCAAGAACGGCGGCGACCGGACGCGCAAGATGAAGCTCTGGAAGAAGCAGCAGAAAGGCAAAGAGCGCCTCAAGGAGAACGCGCGCGTGACGATCGAGCCGGAAGTGTTCCGGGAGATCCTGAAGAAATAATCTTTGGTATTTATCGCGCCGTGCGGTACACTGGAACCATATGAAGATCGCCGCGATCATCGGACTTTCCATAATCCTCGTGATCCTCGGAGTGCAGGCGTTCTCGTTTTTCCGCCAGGTGCATCAGCTGTCCGCCGCGTTCGCTTCGGAAGAAGGCGCGCTCGCGAAAGTGAAGACGCAGGAAGCGAACCTCCAGAGCGAGGAGCAATATCTTGCGAACCCCTTGAACCTCGAAAAGGAGCTCCGTTCGCGGTTCAACTATGTGAATCCCGGGGAGAAGATGATCATCATCGTCCCTTCGGCGAGCTCATCCGCCTCGTCGACTTCGGTGAGCGATTGATCTCGCCGGCAGGGACCCGTATGCGGGAGATATGAAAAAGGGACCGCGCAACGAGATGCGGTCCCTATGATGGTGCGAAGGCGCCGGAGCGCTTTCAGTGTTTGAGGAGCGGCGCATAGCGCCGCCTGTCGGCTTCGGCCACGATCTGCTCCGTGGTCCACGGGAGCGGTTTGGGGATGGCCCGCTGGGGCGGGTAGAGCGCGAGCGCGCCATCGAGAAGCTCGCGTTCGTCCCTCAGGCGGTCCCTGAAGTCGCGTTTTTTCGCGTTCCGATAGACGGACTTGAGCGTCCGAAGAAGGAGTGCGGCGAGTTCGGCATCGCCCATATCGCCGAGCGACGGACGGTGCGCGTACGGCCGTTCCGGGGCTTTCGCATGGAGCGAGCGGCGCCGGGCGACTTCCGCGGCGACATCCTCGAACGGCAGCATCTCGAGATCGAGGCGCCGGGCGATGGGCTGCAGCGGCAAAAGGTGCATGGCCGCCTCGAGGAGGCGGTTGCGCGGTTCGCGTCCTGCGGGCATTCCGCTGGCCGTTCCGCGTTCGTCCTGGAGATACCAGATCCTCCTCAACAGGAGCCGTGCGAGTGCCATATCGGTGAGTTCCTTCAGTGTGCGCGGATGACCGCGATGGCCGTAGATATCGACGGTGGTTGTCGTTGGTGTCATTGACCCCTCCCAGGGTATTGTGTGCCGGGCGGCATTATACCATTGCGAAGCGGCTTATGCAACGGTATAATGGACCCGTTGTCGGCGTGCGGGATTAGTATAGTGGCAGTACGCGACCTTCCCAAGGTTGAGGCGCCGGTCCGATTCCGGTATCCCGCTCAGCGTTTCAAAAAAATAGAAAGAAAAAAGCCGGCCTTTCGGAAAGCGCCGGCAGGGGATTGATGTCCCGCGCATAAGGTCATTGCCGATCTACGATCGCAGTTCCTGCACGGAGGACGGGGATCCTGAGGAAATCGGGGTGCACCCACGAAAGCACTCCCATAATGAGCCAGAAGACTATCACCGGCCCGCAGAGGAGGGCATAGACGATACGCAAAACGCAGAGCTTTTGCACGGTCATGGCGCCGTCCTTCCGGCCTCGCGCGTACTGCGTGGGGTCTCCCTTAAGTGTGCCACCGCGGGCGGGTCCGGGTCAATCTTTTCAAGGAGGCGCAGACTTGCCTTTTTACTAATTTTGTGGTATACAAACGACAGCGTCTTTTTGTGTCTTGCACCTTGAAAAATACATTTTTTCCGGCCCTTTTACATTTTCATTGAAGTTAAAAGTGTCGTGAAAAAATAAATACTAAACAGGATGTATTACACAATCCTCAAACGTTTTCGGCCTGCGAAGGCTGTGGCGTCGGGATTGGTCAGGGCTGCGTTCATCGGGATCGTCATCTCGAGCTCGCTCTTCCCGACGGCATACATTCCTTCCGTGAATACGGCGCATGCGGACGGAACCGTCTCGTCCTCGAGCAGCAGCTCGAGTTCGAGCTCCAGTTCCAGTTCCAGCAGCAGTTCGAGCAGCAGCTCGTCTTCGTCCTCCGATTCCGGCAGCGCTTCGTCCTCGACCGGTTCCACCGGTTCGGGAACGTCGGGCACCGGCACCGGGAGCACGGGTACGACGGGCACGACCTCGAGCTCCACGTCGACCACCAGCTCGACGTCCAGCTCTTCGTCGACGGTGAGCACCACCTCGAGCTCTACGAGCTCGGGTGACGGCTCTTCGTCGGGTTCGTCCTCCGGGTCTGCATCCGGTTCCTCTTCGGGTTCCTCGACGGCGAACGCAAGTTCGACCTCGGGCACCTCGGGTACCGGTTCGACATCGGGCACGACGACCTCGAGCTCCACTGCAAGCTCAACCTCGAACGCAAGTTCCAGCGCGACCAGCTATTCCAATTCCTCCTCGACCTCGAGCTCCACTGCGAGCTCGACCTCGGGTACCGGCATGGGAACCTGCTCGATCGCGATGGCGCTTACGGACAGCGTGAGCAATGCAACGCCGCGCGTAGGCGACACGATCGTCTACACGCTTACCGGCGCTCCTGCGTTCACCGCATCCACCACCGTCACCGTGACCGATACGCTCGGCACGGGACTCACGTTCGTTTCCGCGGATCCGTCCGTGGGGACCTACGCGAGCTCGACCGGCGCGTGGAATGTCGGTACGCTGAACGGCGCCTCCGCGGTCACCCTCACCATTACGGCGACGGTCGACGCGGGCACGGAAGGACAGACGATCGCCAACACCCCGGGCATCACCTATGTGCAGAGCAACTGCACGGAGAGCTCGGCGGTCACCGGCGTTTCGATCACCGTCCAGGGCGGGGTCGCTCCGACCTCGACCGCACCGGTCGCCGACATCGCGATCACGAAGACCGCGGATGTCGCGACGACCACGGAAGGAAGCATCATCCACTACACGATCACGGCGTGGGACAACGGTCCCTCGACCTCGACCGGCGTAGTGGCAACGGATACGCTTCCGTCCGGCCTGACCTTCCTTGATGCTACCGCTTCTGCGGGCTCTTACAGCAGTTCGACGGGCACGTGGACGATCGGCGCGCTTGCGCCGAACGCCACCGCGACCCTCGAAATTGCGGCGATCGTGAACACCGGCACCGCCGGCCACACGATCGTGAACACCGCGACGATCGGGGAGTCTTCTTCGGAGACCGACCCGAATCTCGCGAACAACACGGCGGCCGCGTCGGTCTACGTGAAGTGCAACAATGGTCCGACCGCACCGGTCGCCGACATCGCGATCACCAAGGTCGCGGATGTCGCGACGACCACGGAAGGCGGCACGATCCGTTACACGATCACGGCGACGGACAACGGTCCCTCGACCTCCACGGACGTGGTGGCCACGGACACGCTTCCCGCGGGCCTCACGTTCGTTTCCGCAAGCACGTCGGTCGGGACCTACTCGACCTCGACGGGCGCGTGGACGATCGGAACGCTCGCGCCGTCCTCGACGGCGACGCTTGAGCTCGTTGCGACCGCAAATGCGGGCACCGCGGGCCAGACGATCGCGAATACCGCGACGATCGGCGAGTCTTCCAAGGAAACCGACCCGAACCTCGCGAACAACAGCGCGACGGCGACGGTCTTCGTGGAATCGATCGGCGGTTCCTGCTCGGTGTCGGCATCGTTCACGAACTCCGTGAATGATGCGGCTCCGCGGGTGGGCGACACGATCGTCTACACGCTGACCAACAGCGCGACGGCGTTCACCGAGCCGACCCATCTGCTCGTGCACGACATGCTGGGCGCGGGTCTCACGTTCGCTTCGGCGACCGTGTCGACCGGCACCTACTCGAGCTCGACCGGCGTGTGGGACATCGGGACGCTGAACGGCGCCTCGACCCAGGTCCTCACGCTCACGCTTACCGCGACGGTGAACCCGGGTACGGAAGGGCAGACGATCCCGAACGATCCGACGGCGGAGTTCGTGGGGAGCGGCTGCACCTCGAGCTCGGCAATCGCGTCCGCACCGGTGACGGTGCAGGCGGCACCCGTGATCCCTTCGGCCGATCTCGCGATCACGAAGACCGCGGATGTCGCGACGACCACGGAAGGAAGCATCATCCACTACACGATCACGGCGTGGGACAACGGTCCCTCGACCTCGACCGGCGTAGTGGCAACGGATACGCTTCCGTCCGGTCTGACCTTCGAGAATGCCACGGCTTCCGTCGGCACGTACTCGAGTTCGACCGGTGCGTGGACGATCGGCGACCTCGCGCCGTCCTCGACGGCGACCCTTGCTATCGCAGCGCTCGTGAATGCCGGTACCGCCGGAACCACGATCGTGAACACCGCGACGATCGGGGAGTCTGCCTCGACGACCGACCCGAATCCCGCGAACAACACCGCAAGCAGTTCGGTGTACGTCATGCCGAACGGCGGATGCGGAAGCTGCCAGGTGGCCGACATCGCCATCGTGAAGACGGTGGATAACGCGAACCCCGATCCGGGCGCGACGATCCACTACACCCTCACGGTGACGGACAACGGCCCCTCGACGTCGACCAACGTCGTGGCGCACGACCAGCTGCCTCCTACGACCGCGCTCAGTTTCCTCGGGGCGACCACGTCCCAGGGAACCTATAACCTGAGCACGGGAGACTGGACCATCGGCACGGTCGGACCCCACGCGACGGCGACGCTCGAACTTGCGGCGGTCGTCGGAATGAATCAGGCAGGCCAGACGATCGTGAACACCGCGACTGTCTCCCAGCTTTCCTCGATCACCGACCCGAACCTCGCGAACAACACCGCGACGGCGACGATCGTGGTGGCGACGCCCGGCGTGCCTTCGGCCGATCTTGCGATCACGAAGACCGCGGATGTCGCGACGACCACGGAAGGAAGCACCGTCCACTACACGATCACGGCGACGGACAATGGTCCCTCGACCTCGACCGACGTGGTGGCCACGGATACGCTTCCGTCCGGCCTGACCTTCGAGAATGCCACGGCTTCCGTCGGCACGTACTCGAGTTCGACCGGTACGTGGACGATCGGCGATCTCGCGCCGTCCTCGACGGCGACCCTTGCTATCGCAGCGCTCGTGAATGCCGGTACCGCCGGAACCACGATCGTGAACATTGCGACGATCGGGGGTTCCGCCTCGACGACCGACCCGAACCCCGCGAACAACACCGCAAGCAGTTCGGTGTACGTGCAGGGCGGCGGCAATGTCGGCACTCAGGCCGATATCGCCGTTGCGAAGTCCGTGGATAACGCGCGTCCGCTCACGGGCAGTACCGTGCATTACACGATCACGGCGTGGGACAACGGTCCCGCGGCGTCGACCGATGTGGTGGCCACGGATACGCTTCCCGCGGGACTCACTTTCGTCTCCGCGAACCCTTCGGTCGGGACCTACTCGACCTCGACGGGCGCATGGACGATCGGAACCCTCGGGATCAACGCGACCGCGACCCTTGCGATCGCCGCGACGGTGAATGCCGGAACCTCGGGGCAGGCGATCGTGAACACCGTGACGATCGGGGAGTCCTCTTCGGAGACCGACCCGAACCCCGCCAATAACACCGCGACCGCGACGATCACGCCGCAGAGCGGCGGAGGCGGCTGCACGGTGAACTGCGGAGGCGGCTCCGTCCCGACGGCGGAGATCGGCATCGTGAAGACGGTGGATAACGCGAATCCCTCGGCGGGCGCGACGATCCACTATACCCTCACGGTGTCCGCGACGGGCCCTTCGCCTTCGGTTGGCGTCGTTGCAAAGGACGTCCTTCCGGGAGGCGTGACGTTCGTCTCCGCATCGTCCTCGCTCGGATCGTTCGATCCTTCGAGCGGCGTGTGGACGATCGGCAACATGAACGTCGGCCAGTCCGCGACGCTCGTCATTACGGCGACGGTCGATGCGGCCGATCCCGCAGGCGAGACGATCACGAACACGGGCACCGTGAGCGAATCCCTGGCAGTCAATGACCAGAACTCCGCAAACAACACCTCGAGCGTGACGATCACCGTCGCGGGAGGGGGCGGCGGTGGAACGGTCATTGTCGGCGGAGGCTCTCCGACCTCCACGGGCATCGTGCTCGGAACCTCGACCCCGGGCATCGTGCTCGGAACCTCGACCTGCGGCCTTTACCTCGATGAGTACATTCACCCGATACGCAAGTATCTGAATACTTCTGAGCAGGTGAAGAAGCTGCAGCTGTTCCTGAACGCGAACCTGGGCACCAGCCTTCCGATCACGGGCTACTATGGCCCGCTCACGCAGGCGGCGGTGAACCGGTTCCAGACGAAGTACCACACGGAGATACTTCTCCCGTGGGTGCCGCTCGGGCTTCCGACGGAGTTCACTCCTACCGGCTATGTCTATCAAGCGACGTGGCGGTGGATCAACCTCATCGAATGCCCTTCGCTCAATCTGCCGATACCGGCCTACAAGGTCGATGACTTCGCGACATCGTACAGTTACGCGTTCTGACGCGGGATGTACGGTGCGCGGGGCGCATCGCGGAACGAAGCGATAAAGACGAAACAACACCCCTTGCTGCAGCAGGGGGTGTTGTTTTATTTCAATGTATATGGTATAATATACTCATGAGCATGAAGGGCCGCATGAAGGCCGCGGGACACTGGATACGGGACGTCTTCTTCCCCCACGAAGGGAACGGGCACAGGCCGCATCTCTTGAGGCCCGAAACGGTGGCGTTCGTATGTCTCATCGCGCTCGCCGCGGAGATGGGATTCTTCCTTGCCGCCACGTATTTCGTGCCGCGCACGAAGTTCTTCGGCATCATCGATGCGAATGCGCTCGTCGACGAGACGAACCAGCAGCGGCAGGATAACGGCGTGGCCGCGCTCGGCGTAAGTCCGCTCCTTACGGCCGCCGCGCAGGACAAGGCGAACGATATGGTGGCGAACGATTACTTCGCGCACACGAGCCCCGCGGGGATCACTCCCTGGTATTGGTTCGAGAAGGTGGGATATATGTTCAGCGCGGCAGGGGAGAATCTTGCGGTGAACTTCGTCGATTCACAGGACGTGACGACCGCATGGATGAACTCCCCCGAGCATCGCGCGAACATCCTTGACGGGCAGTTCACGCAGATCGGCATCGCGACCGCCCAGGGGACGTACGACGGGCATCCTGCGACGTACGTCGTCGAACTCTTCGGCACGCCGGCATCCGCGCCGATCGCCTTCGTGAACTCGGCGGCGGCCGCGGAAACGGCGCCGACCGCGGCGCCGGCACCCGCGCCGCAGCCTTCCGCGGGGACGGCCTCCGCTCCCGCTCCGAAGAAAACGACGTCGAAGGCCCCATCCTCGCCGAAACCGGTGGCATCCGTGCCTGCGGTGGTTGCCACGTCATCGGCGGCTTCGAGCGCGGCGCCGATCGCCATCACCGTTCCCGCGGCGGAGTCCGCGATCACGACGACGGTTGCGGGCGCGAGCATTTCCGCGCAGCCGGCGGAGCAGGTGAACGCGCTCCAGTGGCTCGTCTCGAACCCCGCGGCGCTTACGAACGATTTCTATTACGCGCTCATGGTGCTCTTTGCGGGCGCGGTGATCCTGAACCTGTTCGTGAAGGTCCGCGTCCGCTTCCCGCACCTCATCCTCGGCGGCATGACGGTCGTCGTCCTTGCGGGGCTGCTCATTCTCTTCAACCAGAACGTGGGGATCCTTCATGCGGCGATCCTCTGACGAGCGGCGGGAGGGGCCTGGAGTATTTCGGTGATACGTCCTACAATCGAATCACGATGCCCTCCTCGACCACCGAACTCATCAAAAGCAAGCTCGATATCGCAGAGGTGCTGAAGGGCTATATCACGCTGCAGCCCGCGGGCAAGAATATGAAGGCCCTGTGCCCCTTCCACGGCGAAAAGACGCCCTCGTTCATCGTGTCGCCGGAGCGGCAGACGTGGCACTGTTTCGGCTGCAACGAAGGGGGCGACATCTTCACTTTCGTGATGAAGTATGAGAACCTCGAGTTTTCGGAGGCGTTGCGCCTCCTCGCGGAGAAGGCCGGCGTGGAGCTCCGGCACGAAAACCCGGCCGAATACCGTTACTCCGGCCTTTTGTACGATCTGAACTTCGCCGCAAAGGACTTCTTCCGCAAAGCGTTCGCCGCCGCGCCGGTGGCGCAGGAGTATCTCAAAGGGCGCGGACTTTCGAAGGAGACGATCGACGAGTTCGAGATAGGCTGGGCGCCGAACGAGACGGAGGCGCTCACGATGTCGCTCTTGAACGGCGGCCGCGCGTCGCCGCAGGACCTCGTCCAGGCGGGGCTTTCCATAAAGACGGAACGGGGGCTCATGCTCGACCGTTTCCGCGGGCGCATCATGTTCCCGATCCACAACCATCTCGGCAAGGTGGTCGGGTTCACCGGCCGCATCCTGCCGCAGCTCGATCGCGGCGATATGGGCAAATACATCAACAGCCCCGAGACGCCCATCTTCCAGAAATCCAAGCTCCTCTACGGATTCTGGAAGAGCAAGGAGGGGATACGCGAAGCGAAGGCCGCGGTGCTCGTGGAAGGACAGATGGATTTTCTGATGAGCTGGCAGTCGGGCGTGCGGAACGTGATCGCGAGTTCGGGTACGGCGCTTACGGCGGACCATCTCCGCACGGTGCACCGGCTTGCGGAAGAACTGGTGCTCGCGTTCGACAACGACACGGCGGGCAGCGACGCTTCCGAGCGGGCCATCGATCTTGCCGAGGCGAACGATTTCACGGTGAAGATCGCGGCGATCGAGGTGCCCGGCGCTCCCGCGGGAAGCATCAAGGATGCCGCGGATGCGGTGAAGGCGGATCAGGAAAGCATGAAGCGCGCCGTCGCGCATGCCATTCCCGCGCCGGAGTTCTATTTCAAAAAATATCTTCCTGCGGCGTCCGCGGGGTCGCCGGAACTCATGGCGCAGCTGCGGTCCCGGGAGGGGCTTCAGCGTTTGCGCGCCGTGCTCGGCAAGCTGCGCCGGATGGCAAGCCCCGTCGAGCGGGAATCGTGGATGAAGGAACTTTCGCGGCGCACGGGCATTCCCGAAACGACGCTCGAAGCGGAGGCCGCGCGCGGCGGTGCGGGCGATGAGAGCGTGTTCCGCGCGCCGCAGCAGCGCGGACCTTCGGCGCCCCGAGAGGACGATGGCGGTGCGCGCGCGGAAGCGCGCGCGGTTTCCCGGCGCGAACGGATCGGCGAGGAGCTTCTTGCCATTGCCGCCGCGCGCGGCGATTTCGCCGTACTCGCCGGCGGTGAGGTCTGGCTTGCTCCCGTCCAGCGGGAGGCGCTCGAGATCCTTGCAAGGGGAGAGCGCACGAGCAGCGATCCCGCGCTCGATATCGTTCTGGACGGGATCCTTCTCCGCGACACGGCCGAGCTTTCGTCCGTGTCGCCCACGGACATCGCGGCGCTCAAAGCCGATCTTGCGCGTGAATATTATAAAGAGCGCCGGCAGGTGCTTGCGCTCGCCATCCGCAACGCGGAGGCCAGGGGTGATGACGGGGAGCTTGCGGCCGCGCTCGACGAGTTGCGGAGCCTCCCCGCGGAATGAGCCCCGGCCGCGGTTATCTTGCAAAAATGTAAGAAATAGCGGATAATAGGGTAATACATCCAGAGCGTTCCTCTATGCCGAAGCCACGATCGGTCAGGAAATCCAAGCGTTTCCCCATGAAAACGAAGAAAACTTCCCCAAAGAAGTCGGTTCGGCCGTCCGTAAAAAAGCAGGCGCCGAAGAAAAAGGCGAAGAAGGCGCCCGAAAAGGCCGCCCCGAAGCGCCGTATTTCGAATGCCCGGGCGAAGGAGCTCGTGAAGCTCGAGAAGGCGCTCAAGGCGAACGAGAACGAGATCAAGGAACTCATCGAGCGCGGCCGTCCGCGCGGGTTCGTGACGGACAACGAGATTCTCTATTATTTCCCGAAGATCGAGGACAACGTCGAGCTGCTCGACGAAATCTATGACCGCCTCGAGAAGGCGGGCATCAAGGTGATTGAAACGAGCGCCCTCATCGATTTTTCCAAGGATGCGGGAAGCGCGGGCGGCGATGCGAACTTCGACGATTCGATGGCATTCGAGGGCGATGTCCCCGATGCGGTGCAGATGTATCTGAAGGAGATCGGCAAAACGCCGCTCCTCAACAAGGATGAGGAGCGCGAGCTTGCGAAACGCGCCGAGAAGGGCGACGAGGAGGCGCGTCAGCGCCTCATGAAGGCGAACCTGCGCCTCGTCGTATCCATCGCGAAGCGCTACGTGAACCGCACGCCGCATCTTTCCATCCTCGACCTCATCCAGGAGGGGAACATCGGCCTTTCGCGCGCGGTCGAGAAGTTCGATTACCGCCGCGGGTTCAAGTTCAGCACGTATGCCACGTGGTGGATCCGCCAGGCGATCACCCGCGCGCTCGCCGACCAGTCCCGCACGGTCCGCATCCCGGTCCACATGGTGGAAACCATTTCGAAGTACACCCAGGTGCGCCGCCAGCTCATCCAGGAGCTCGGCCGCGATCCGCTCGCGGAGGAGATCGCGGCGGAGATGGGCATCGACGTGGACAAGGTGCGCCACATCCAGAAGATATCCCAAGAGGTGCTCTCGATCGAGACGCCGATCGGCGACGAGGAGGATTCCACGCTTTCCGACTTCATTCCCGACGAGCGCAACGCGACACCGTCCCAGCTCACGGCGCGGGCGATGCTCCGCGACCTCATCCGCGAGATCATGATCGACCTCACCGAGCGCGAACAGCAGATCCTCAAGATGCGCTTCGGTCTCGATGACGGCATCAGCCACACGCTCGAGGAGGTGGGCAAGGCATTCGGCGTCACGCGCGAGCGCATCCGCCAGATCGAAGCGAAGGCGCTCGAGAAGATCCGCGAGCACAACAAGGCCGCGGCGCTCGAAGGATTCGAAAGTTTGACGTAGGGCCGGCGTTCCGCTATACTCTGTAGGTCAATTTATCCTTATATTCCCATGAGACAGTGCGCAAAATGCGGTAAATCATCGAAGATGCAGGGCGCGCGGAAACTTCTCCGCGGCCACTATAATCCGGTCAACTGGTCCCGGAAGTATCCGAATCTTCAGTACGCCACGATCGAAGGCAAGCGGACGCTCGTCTGCACGGGGTGCATTCGGACGCTCAACAAGGCGCCGCGGAAGAAGGTGGCGAAAGCCGCAGCCTCCGCAAAATAAGAGATTTCATGAAACGGTTCAACCCTGAAGGAACGATGTTCTCTCCTTCGGAGGAGCGCCTCTCGGAATCCGAAGAGGGGCTTTATGACGTGCTGGTGCCGGCATTGCGGGAGCGCGCCATCGCCATGGACGGGTTCCGGGATCTCTACGGCGACGGGAAGGTTGATGCGGACAAGAGGCATATCGAAACCCTGGAAAAGGAGTTCGGGAAGGGGGGTGAAACGGAGGCGTCACGGAAGATGGGCGCACTTTTCGAGGCGATCATGGACGTCGGGATCCGCGATAACGATTTCATGGGACCCAATGCGACGCCCATAGTGCCGTCGCGGTACGACGATATCGTGAATAAAGTGGACAGTATCGTGGAGTTTTCCGAGGAAAGCGGGGGAGTGTCGCATGTGGCCCTCGGTATCGATGTTTCGAGCAGCGAAAAATCGCTTGCGAGGAAATTCGCGGCCATACGCGCATCGATAGAGAACGGAACTCTTTCGACGGTGGGATATTTCGAATCGGACAATTTCCGCGGCGAGCTGAGGCCCGTGGTCCGCGTGGTGGTCGGTGCCGACGGTTTCGGCTTTGCACCGCACCAGGGCCTGTGGATCAAGATCGAGCAACTGGGTGCCGTGGTCGAGGAAGTCGGCCCGTTGATCGAGCCGCTTCGACTGTCGTTCGAAGCGTTGTGGATCGGCAGCTTCGCCACGCGCCTGCGCCAGATCCCG
>JAJYDL010000029.1 GCA_021777495.1 bacterium | reverse complement strand
CGTGCTCGAGGCGCGGCGTCCAGTTGGCGCCGAACTGCTTCTCCATCACTTCGATGAGCCCCTGGGCGAGCTGGTGCTTGAAGCTCGGATCGATGTTCTGGAGCGGGTTGAACGACGCCGGATGATCGAGGTCCGTCGGATCGATGAGCACGACATCCTTCATCCTCTCCTCGGGGATGAAATCGAGGATCGCATCGATCACGTCGCCGTGGGGGTCCATGAGGCAGAGACCGTACCCGTAACCGATGTCCTGCCGGATAAGGAGCTCCAGCAGCTTCGACTTCCCCACCCCGCTTTTCCCGATAATATAAAGATGACGCCGGCGATCGACGCGCTTGATGCCGAAAAGGAATTTCTTTTCCTCAAGCGATGCCACATAGTTCGTACGGCCGATGAACGACACGTCTGCGGGATCCACCTGGCCGTATATCGGGAGTTCCGGCGGCGGCGGCGCATATTTGATGATCTGGATCTTTCCCGGTTTCGGCATGGTGCGGTGCTATTTGATCGCGTTGATTTCCCTGAGAAACGCTTCGTAATCCTGCATGCTCCTCTCCGCATCGTGCGGCGCGATGGCAAAGCCCGGCGTATGCACGAGATCGTTGCGCACGCGGTGCGCCCGCCAGATCCTCGGCATAGACCGTATTTCCTCATCCTCCAGGTTCGAGAGGCGGTCCGCGAGGTGCTCGCCTTCGATCCTCATGCTTTTGAGCGCGGTATCGACAAGCGCGTCGGCTTCGATGATGGCGAGCCTCGCCGCTTCGGGAGTTCCCGACTTGAACTTCTCGAGGATCGTGTGCCAGCGCTCGTTCATGACGATATCGTGCATGGTGGGCTTATGCGGGGCCGTGGAGGCGCCGTGATGGCCGCCCGCATCGCTTGCGTGAAATCCGGGCCTGAACCTCCAGGATCGCGCGATCGAATATGCAAGTCCTATGATGAGCGCGATATCCAATACGATGAATATCGCAGCAACGAAATCATAGGCATCCCAGAGGGTCGCGGTAAAAGAAGGTGGGGGCATGGCTCAGCGGAATTTTTCGACGCTTTCTTCGGCTCCGTAGATCGGAAGACCTGCGGGCGGACCCGCTTTGCGGCTTTCGATGCGGCGGACGTGCGGCGCGGTGAGCACGAGATAGGTTGGCGGATGGAACAGCGTCGCGAGAGACCTGCAGGTAAGGATGAAATGTTTGGAGTGCTCCCCGTTCAGGAACCGTCCCATGAAATACTTACCGATGGGAACGTGCGGCGGAACCTCCCGATGGCGATAGTAATTGAGGATGCGCTCGCGCCGGAGGAATACGCGCCGTGCGGGGAAAAGGTGCGGCCAAGCCCACGCTTTTGCCCTCGTGCTCATGTCGGGATTCTGTATGAACGCATTGAGATCGTTGGAGGCATATTGATTGAACGCGCCGATCACGCCGCGCCGCGCGAACGTGTCGGTATAGATGCTTTTCGGGGAAAGGTAGATGAAGCGCACGACCGTTTCGAACGCCGCCTGGGAAAGGTTCTCTTCCACCGCCTTCAGGACGTCGGTCTCTCCCGGGGTCCGCATGAACATCTTCGAAAACTCGTTCGATTCTTTTCCTTCATGCTTTTCCACGGGAAATGTCGGCAGGATATGCGGGAACTCGATGCCCATGGATGCGCCGGCTCCGTGCGAACCTTCTGATTTTTTGGAGCGGAGCTCTTCCACGACGTGCGCACCGTGCTTCTTCCATTCGTCGCCGGCGGGGGCGATCTCGAATTGAATACCCACGAATTCCTCCCGCTTGGTCTTGCCGAGCACCTCGAGGAAAAGCGAGATGGGATCGTACTGCTTTTCCTCTTCCGGCGCTTCGAAATCGAGATAGCTCTTGATCGGATATGCCTCGTTCTTCGCAAGGACGAGTTCGGTGCCCCAAAGCTCGTAGCCCTGATCGTAGACCTCCTTCATGTTCTCGGGAAGGTTGCCCACATAATCATCCACCTCCAACACTTCGACGTCGGGATAATAGGAAAAGAACGCCGCCTCGATAAGGTCCTTCTGGGCGCGCGGCGCGCGGATATAGAAATGCACCTCGCCGCCAAGGCTCACAAGCTCGAGCGAAAACCACCGCGTGATCTCTCCGTTCAGATATTTTTCCTGAAAATCGCCGGGGGCGTTCCGAAGCGCATGAAGCGCTGAGAGCACCTGTTCCATGGCCATGGGGCTTTTCCTCACCTCCCGGGGCATGCGAAGTTCGAGAAGCACCCAGTCGATCTCGTGTTTGAAGGTCTCTTGCTTCCAAAAAAGCCACACCTCGACGAAGACCGGGCCCACGATGATGAACACCCAGATCCACCAGGTGTAATAGAGCACGACTCCCGCCTCCCGAAGAACGCCCCACACGATGTCCATATGGTGTAATTATAACAAAATATCCGCGCAGACGCGCGGATATTTCACGGGGTCAGGATTCGCGGACCTTATACTTTCCGTCGGGCATACGCTCGAAGAAGTTCCGATTCTGCAGATTGATGAGGATGGTGTTGGGTTTGAAAAAGCGCTGGCGATTCACCGCCTCCATCACTTCCGCCGTATTCATCGCTCCCTTCGTCTTGAGGATCTTCGCGATGACCTCCCGCGCGGTACCGGGTTCGTAGCCATGCTCCTTCAGACCATAAAGACCGCGGCCCACGAGCACAAACCGCTGATCCTTGATGAGTTCGTTATGCACCGTCGGCGCAAGGGCTTTTTCCGCATCGAACTTGGCGGAGTTGATATGCTTCGCAATATCCTCGAAATGGAGGGGTTCCCCGTGCTTCCTGAGGACGAGATATATCTTGTCCCGAACGGTCGAAGGGCTGATCTCGGGCCAATCGCGAAGCCCCGTGTCACCATACGGATTCTTGTGGATATGCTTCGAAACGGAAAGATAGTTTTCCGCGACCTCCTGCGCCAACGCCTTGGACTTGAGGAATCCCGCGAGCTGCACTTCGTAGGACTCCACGAAGACCTTCTCCTTGCGGCCCTTGAGAAACGCAACCCATCCCTCAACAAAGGTCCGTGCCGTCTTAAGGTCCCGTTCCGTGACATAGTAAAAGGGATGGAATGCGTCATCCTCGCGGTAGAGATGGAACGTGCCCGAGGCATCGGCAAGAAAATCCACATGGTTCTCCTTGATGCCGGTCGCGAGGGTCGCGGCATATTTCACGACGTCAGTCTTTTTGGCAATACCTCCCTTTCCGTCGATGAACGCGGCGATCTTACGAAGCATGGCCTCAAGCTCGGGGTTGCGGGAAATGTTCCTTTTGATGATCGCGATAGCGCCATTTTCGATCTGCCGTACCCGCTCGCGGGTCACATGGAGCGTTTCGCCGATCGCCGCGAGGGTCTGTCCGCCCTTCGGCGAATTTCCATCAAGTCCGAAACGCGAAAAAATGACCTCCTTTTGCCGGGGGCTCAGACCTATCACCGCTGCATTGACGAGCTTCGTGATGGACGCCATGGGTACGATGTTATCTTATATATAGATTCTATTATAGGGAACAACCTAGAATAAGTCAAGAAACTCTCACCGACGTCCCTCCCCTCCCCGATTCCCGTTTCCCCAAGGCCCGGGTCAGGCTTTTTTCGTCTCTTCTTTGGGGCTCACGAGCACAAGGGCGGGGCTCGCAATGAAAATGGAAGAATAGATGCCGGTAATCACCCCGACAAGAAGCGTAAGCACGAAATACTGAAGGTCCGCGGGGCCCACGAAATAGAGCGCGAGAAGCACGAGGATGAGCGTAAGCGACGTATTGATCGATCGCGCAAGGGTCTGATTCACGCTGTCGTTCACGATCTTGGAGAAAGGCTCCTTGCCGCGGTAATTGAGGAGGTTCTCCCGGATGCGGTCGAATACCACAATCGTGTCGTGCACCGAAAAGCCCATAACGACAAGCAGGGCGACGATGGTATTGCTCGTGATCTGCACGCCCTTGTAGTGCCCGAGGAGCGCGAGCATTCCCGCGGGGATCGAGACGTCGTGGAAAAGCGTAAGGAGGGTAATCCAGCCGTATTTCCAGGAGCTGATGGGACGCGACGCCTTTCGGAACGCGAAGGCGATATAGAGCGAAATTCCCACGAGCACCAGGATGATGGCGATTATGGAGCTCTGCAAAAGGCTTGCACCTACCGACGGACTGATCGATTGGAAGCTGAGCTCCGTGAAGGAAGGCCACACCGCCTTGAGCGCGGAGAGGTCCGCCTGGTGTCCGGCTTCGTCAAGCGTCGCGAACGTGACGAGGAAGGAGTGATTGGTCGTGTCATACTCGACATTCGCGTCGGCGATCTTCAGGTTTTTTGAGAATTCGTTCTGGACATCCCCCACCGAAAGGCTCTGTCCGGGAACGGTGAACTCCCAAAGCGTGCCTCCCGTGAATTCGGTCCCTGCATTGAAGCGGAAGAGCGCCACGGACACGAGCGCCGCGCCCACGAGGAGGATCGAGAGGGTGAACCAGACTTTCTTATATCCGACGATGTTCATGGTGAAAGGTATGCGGTTATGCGGAGGCGGTTTTTCCGGAAGCGGGTTTGTCCTTTACAAAAAGCCTGAGGAAAAGGCGCGTGGTGGTGATCGCGCTGAAAAGGCTCACGAGCACACCTATGAGGAGCGTGAGCGCGAATCCGCGGACGAAACTCGAAGTGAAATAGTAAAGGATTATCGCCGTGATGATCGTGGAGGCATTCGAATCGCGGATGGAAGGCCATGCGCGCCGGAACCCTTCCTCCACGGCCGAAGCGCGGGGAAGGCCCCTCTTGAGCTCCTCCTTGATGCGCTCGAAGATCAGCACGTTGGCATCCACCGCCATGCCGATCGTGAGAATGAAACCGGCAAGCCCCGCGAGCGTCATCGTAATGCCGAAAAGCTTGAACACGCCGAGGGTAAGCACGACGTAGATCAAAAGCGCGAGAGCGGCAAAGATACCGAACAAGCGGTAGTAGATCATCATGAAGAGCATGACGAGGATCGTGCCTACGAGACCCGCAACAAGGACCTCCTTCATCGAGTCATTGCCGAGAGTGGGGCTCACGGTCTGCTGGCTGATAAGCGTGATCGGAGCGGGAAGCGCCCCTGCGTTGAACTGCTGGACGAATTGCTGTGCGGTCGCGATCGTGAAATTGCCGCTGATCGTCGCATTGCCTCCGCTGATCTCCTGCTGGACGACGGGTGCCTCAAGAAGCTGGCCGTCAAGGAAGATGGCGATCTGTTTGCCGACATCGGCCTTCGTCATTTCCTGGAAGATCTGTGCCCCCGTGGCATTGAAGTTGATATTGACCTCGGGCGCGTTCGTCGTCGGATTGAACGAGAGGGTCGCGCCGGTCACATACTGGCCGGTAAGGTTCGTGGGGATATACTGCGTGCTCGATCCGTTCGTCTGCACGTCCTCGAACTGCAGGAATGGCGTCTGCCCGATCTCGCTGATGGCCTGGGAAAGATCCTTTACTCCCGCGAGCTCGATGACAAGCTGGACCTGATTGCCCGACTGGGTGGTATAGATATTGGGCTCGCTCACCCCGAAAAGGTTGATGCGCCGGCCAATGACATCGCGGAGTCCCGCGATGACCGAAGCCTGGTCGCTGGAGGAAACGTTCGATAGGTCGATCTGGTAGACGAGATGGCTGCCCCCCACGAGATCAAGCCCTTCCTTCCACGGAAGCACCTTCTGCCCTATCCCCTTCGGCCATACAAAAAATCCCGTCGCAATAGCGACGATGACGATGATTGAAAGGAAAAGGCCTGGGTGGCGCCTCATAGGAAGCAATATTATCAGAGACCGCGGATAAATTCAAGCGGCATGAAAATGGCGCACCCTCGCAATGACGGCGCGCCAAAAATATGGAACCATTCTCCTTCACCCCGCAATCGCAGGGAACGAATAACAACTTGGGAAGAAGTGGAGTTTCACGCGGTCGATAAACGTCGGCGATGCGTTCCCGTATCGCGCCATCGTATACAACTCGTCCTCATATGCCCGGACATAGTCCACGAAATCAGGATGGCCGTATGCGTGCATGGATACCAAATCGCCGGAATGGTGCTCCTTGTTGAAGGCGCACGCATCACGGAAATATCCCGTGACGAAGCGGATTCCGTATCCTTCCTTCGCCCGGCACAGGGCGACATTGCGCGCCGCGATGCGGGGTGCTCTTGCGGCGAAATGGGAAAGATCCCCTTCCGTGCCTTCCGAAAACCTCAGGCCTTGGTACTCGAGACCGCATGCGTAGAGCAAAGTCTGCGGGCACACGTTAATCCTGAAATCGGTCAGGGGAAATCGCGTGGCCTCGAAATAATGCTGAAGCCGTAAAAGCCCTCCATACGTCGGGTTTCCCATAGCATCCTCCTAACACCAAAGCTTATAATACAACAATGATAAAAATAGGTCAATTATACGAAAGTGGACCATCTTCGGAGATAGGTCGAACGCCTGCCCGTACCTTTGCCCGTCACTTCCGGTACTTCAGCGAGCACCCCGGAATCGGACTAAGGCTCGAAGAATAAGCCCATCCCGCTCATCGTAGGTCAGGATCGCCAGTCCAGCAAGACTGGTGATCCTTTGGGTTAGCCATGGACAGCGAGACGGGGGCATGGGGCTGCGCCGGACCGAATAGCGATCAGAACAAACTCCTCCGGCAAGCCCCTTCTTCGGCC
>JAJYDL010000006.1 GCA_021777495.1 bacterium | reverse complement strand
CTCATCGCGGACGTGTTCCTCCGCTCGCTCATGTTCGGTTTCGGCGGGGGAAGGGGCCGCGGCAACGGCGAGGCGCAGGAGGCGTTCTTCATCCTTGCGATCGCCCTCTCGATCCTTGCACCGATCGGCACGATGCTGATCCAGCTTGCGATCTCGCGCCGCCGCGAGGCGCTCGCGGATGCGTCGGGGGTCCTCCTCACCCGCTATCCGGAAGGCCTCATCTCCGCACTCGAGAAGATCGCGGGGGACGATACGCCGATGCGCACCGCGAGGGATTCCACCGCGCACATGTGGCTCGACACGCCGTTCAAGGGCAAGGGGACGTCGTGGTGGCATACGATGTTCATGACCCATCCGCCGATCGAGGAGCGGATCAAAGCGCTTCGCGATATGGCGGGGCTTCCGGCAGAAGGGCCGGCCCGCGCATAATCGATCGCCTCGCATGAACCATCGTTTCAATAACACCGTCGTCGTCGCACTTGGAGGCTCCATCGTCCATCCGGACGGCATCGATGCCGTCTATCTCAAGAAGTTCAAAGCGTTCCTTGATCCGTTCCTCCGGAAGGGGACGAGGTTCATTATTGTCGTTGGGGGAGGGACGCTCTCGCGGCGCTTCCAGGATGCGGCGGCCAAGGTGACGCGCGTGACGGACGAGGACAAAGATTGGCTCGGCATCCATGCGACGCGCCTCAATGCGCATCTGCTGCGCACCGCCTTCAGGGATGCGGCGGATCCCGTCGTGATCGATGCGCGGGAGAAGGTCTCCCGGCCGGCGTATCCCGTGGCGATCGCCTCGGGGTGGCGGCCCGGATGGTCCACCGATTACGTTGCGATGCGGATCGCGGCGGACATCGGCGCGGACGAGGCGGTGATCGCGGGCAAGCCGTCCCATGTCTACGAGAAGGATCCCGCGAAGTTTCCAAAGGCAAAGCGCTTCGATGCAATGGAATGGTCCGCGTACCGGAAGCTGATCCCGGGGAAGTGGAAGCCGGGCCTCCATGCTCCCGTCGATCCCGTGGCTGCGGCGCTCGGCGCCAAGGAGAAGGTGAAAGCCATCATTGTGGACGGGCGGGACCTCGTGAATTTCCGTGCGCTCTTGAACGGAAAGGAGTTTGAGGGTACCATCATCGGGTAGTGCCGGACGCCCTGGGGCGCCCGGTGTGCATCTGGAGAGGTGCGTGAGCGGTTGAAACGGCAGTCCTGGAAAGACTGTGTGTCAGAAATGGCACCGAGGGTTCGAATCCCTCCCTCTCCGCATGACAAAAAAGGAGGCCATAGCGCCTCCTTTTTTGTCATCTGAATAGGATGGGATTCGAACGCCGGAGGAATATTTTTCAGCTGAAAAATATTCCGAGGCGGTGCCCAGGCCTTGCGAGCGCGACGGCGCGAGCAAGAGCCGCGGGCGAACGCTGGCAGCGAGACGAAAATAAGAATTTATTCTCATTTTCGACGAGCGAACCAGCGTAGCGAATTCTTATTCGCTCATCCCTCCCTCTCCGTATTGACTTTCAAAACTATAAATGGGAATATATTCTTGTAGGATAAAATTACAAATATGAAATTTGAACAGGAGAATAATTCTATCGAGCAGGAAGATGCCCGCTTGAACAGCGAGGATGCTCACGAAGAAGCCAATATGCTGCGGTTGAATATGGAGAGGCAGCGCAAAGAAGCCACTCCGGAAGATTATGATGAGGCCCTGCAAGAGCTTGAAGAGTTAAAGCGGCTTGCGGCAGAAGGCCCTGAGGGCATGGACAAGGCAAAACAATACCTCACCAGGCTTACTCTCGCTGGGGCGGCTCCGTTCATCATCTTGGGGGGTATATTGAACGAAACACTTTCTTTAGAAGGGAAGGGATATGTAAAGGAGGTAGAAGATAATATTGAAGGCATGCTGCCGTATTTCACGAAAGATGGCGTAGCGTGGACAGAGGCTCAGCGACGACTTGAGGTGCTCAAATATGATGCGGAGCGGAAAGCGCAGGAGGGATAAATCCTGTTCGAACACCGTCCCACACGCCCGCCAGTCCGGTTGTGGTGAACTGAAATTATGAAATCGGAAGGAAATTTTGAGTTTCGTGTACCGCCGGAACAAGGCGATGACGAGGCTGCGGAAGAAAAAAAGTTTTTTGATGAGATACCCGATTCGGATGCGGTGCTTGTCCTCGCTGGTGGCCTGGAGAAAAGGGGCGATCGTGTAGTTCTCGATATTGAATCAAAAATGCGGGCGCTTGGGGCTCTTGAACTTTGGGAGCATGGCAAGATTAAAAAGATTGTGCTTGCCGGCGGCAAAGGCGTGAGAATAGAAGGGCCAGTTCCGCCTATTTCCGAAGTTATGAAAGAGTATCTGATGGCTCACGGCGCACCGGAGGAGGATATTATAATTGAAACCAACTCCATTAATACGAGCAGCAGTCTGGAAAATGTCTTACCGATGCTCGAAGGGCAAGGTATCAAGAAATTTTTGCTCGAAACAAATGAATATCATATGGGACGTTCGGAGCAGCTTTTAAAAAACGTTTTGGCTGAACAGGGGATAGCTTTTAATGAATCCTTATCGGTCACCGCAGAGGAATTGCTGCGTAATCGATCATCTCATTACGAAAAACTCATCAGAGCATACGAATTTCCCGAATCCTTAAAGAGCGCGTCGACCGCGGCTATTAAGAAGGGTTTGCGGGAATTTCTGCGTCGCAGCCTGATTGCTATTGATCCGCATGACAAAGTTGCGTCATTTTTGGCGAGGAAATTTAGAAATTAGGCGGTCAAATTCGAACATCGTCCCATACTGCCCGCCATAAAGAAAAGCCCCACGAGAGCGGGGCTGAAGGATGGGAAGGCGTGGACCTATTGGCTTGCTAGGATCGCAGCGATTTCGCAATGGAGAGAATGCCGACGGAGCACGCGATGACCACGGCGAGACAGATCGAGCTGCGGTAGAAAGTGACGGCATCTTTCGCGATTCCAAGGTGCGAGGCGAGATAGGCGTCTCCGCCCATCGTTCCTGCGACGATGGTAAGTGCACAGATTCCTGCAAGTACCCGGTTCCAGAATCGTTTCTGCAAGAGATTCATATGATCTCCTCCAGTGTTTTAATACTACAAAAATAATGTATTGTCAAGATTAATGAGCGGCTCGAGCGTCGTTCAGGAGCCCCCGCAGTATGAGAAATTTTCGGGACAAATCGCATATTTGATTGGTGGTGATTGATTTTTCGGAAGTCCTAACCTGGATCGGCTGGCATGAGGCTGCAGCCGCTCTTTGTGGAGTGGATGATGGGCTTCCCGCCCGGCTGGACGGATGCGAGCTCACCGCAAAAGGGCACCTGATCGAGCGGATAAAAGCACTTGGGAACGCCATCGTGCCGCAGGTGGCGGCGGAGGTGATGCGGGGAATAAAGGTGGCGGAATCTTAGTTTTACACAGGGATTTCATCGGTATATGGTATGATATTTCTATGGGCGCCCCCGCTTTTATTCGGAACAATCGCTCCGAGAGAGAGAGAGAGAGAGAGAGAGAGAGAATAATTCCACCTGCGGCCATGCTCGATAAGGGCTTCACCCTCATCGAGCTTCTCGTCGTGATCGCGATCATCGCCATTTTGGCGGTGGTCGTCGTCTTGACCCTCAATCCCGCCCAGCTTCTCGCCCAATCGAGGGATGCGAACCGCCTCTCCGACCTTGCCACCCTGAACTCGGCGATCAATTTGTATACCACCGACCAAGGGGGCGCTTCCAATTTCTCCCTCGGCACCTCATCCGTCACCTACGTTTCCATTCCCGATCCGAATGCCACCTCGACCGCAGGCACGGACTGCTCCCTTATGAGCGGCAATTTCCTCGCAGGCGGATCTTTCCACTGCGCCGCATCAAGCACCTATCGCAACGCTTCGACCACCGGCTGGCTGCCGATCAATTTCAACAGTATTAGCGCTGGAAGTCCCTTCGGCTCCCTCCCTGTCGATCCCGTGAACAGCACCTCTTCCAACCTCTATTACACCTATGAATCTTTCGGAAGCACCTTCCGCGTCACGGCCGTCCCCGAGTCCCAAAAGTACCAAACCATGCTTGTCCAGAACCCCCTCGCGTTCACGGTGGGCTCCGCTGCAAACCTCACGGGCACCTGGGTACCCGTTCCCGGCAACAGCCAGTTCGGCACCGGCAATTTCATGGTGATGAAGTACGACGCCTCCTGCGAGACGACGGGAGGAACGCCTTTGACGTCGCCCCTCGACGGTACCGCGGTGAACGGGTACAACAATAGTTCCCAGAACTGCTCCATCGCGAACGGTTACATTCCTGTTTCGATCGCCGCGGGCTACCCGATCGTGGACGTATCCCAGAACCAGGCCGCAAGCTATTGCGCCTCGATCGGCGCCCATCTCATGACGAACAACGAATGGCAGACGATTGCGTGGAATACGGAAGGGCAGGGATCAAACTGGTACGGCGGCACGGTGGGCACGAACTATGTGTATTCGGGACACAACGACAACATTCCCGCAAACGCAAGCCTCCCTTCTGCAAACGATTCCCAAAGCTGCGTGGGCACCGACGGCCCTTCCTCCTGCGGCGGCACGGGAACCAACATTTCCCAGATCCGCACCCTCACCCTCAGTAATGGCAGTGTCGTTTGGGACATGGCGGGCAACCTCTGGCAGTGGACGAGCGACACGATCCAGGGACAGAACGAGCCGTATGGCGGCAGCCCGGGCTTCACCTGGCGCCAATATACCGCGATCACGAACTGGGGCACGATGACTCAGCAGACCGCGGGGCCTCTCAACAACGCATGGAGCTCTACACAAGGCATCGGCGAAATATATTCCGACGGCACCTCGGGCAATACCACCGTCTATGGTTTCATCCGCGGCGGCAATTGGAGCTATGGCGCGGTTGCGGGGGTGGGGGCACTCTACCTGGGCGGTACTCCCGGCTACACGACCTACGGCCTCGGATTCCGCTGTGCCCGGTAGCCGCCGCGTAGCCATCTGAAATCTGCAATCTATCTTCGCATTTTTTCTTTCTGCCTCTGCCTCCTTCCGCCATGCTGGACGACCTTGCCATCTACCAAAAGACCTACGACTTCATGCTGTGGTTGCATCCCGTCGTGAACAAATTCCCCAAGAGCCAGCGGTTCGTGCTCGGCCAGCGCATTGAGAATAAGACCATCGACCTCATCCACGCGTTCATCGTCGCGAACGCCGCGCGGGAGAAACATACCCTACTCGCCGCCGCGAGCGTGAATCTCGACGAGCTCCGCATGCTTGTCCGCCTCGCGAAAGACCTCCGGTTCATGAGTGTGCGGCAATACGGCCTCGCGGCGGAGCGCATGAACGAGATCGGCCGGATGCTCGCGGGATGGATGGCGCGATTTCCCCGGCCGAACGCGGCGTGATGCGGTAGAATGGAAGATGCCCGGCATCGCCGGGCAGGGACAGGGGTGCACCACAGTGGAGTTTCATCCGCGGCGGCAATTGGAACAATGGCGCGAATGCGGGGGTGGAGACACTCAACCTGAACAATACTCCCGGCAACACGAACAACAACATCGGATTCCGCTGTGCCCGGTATTCATCATCGAATGCATTGGCCCGAACAGGGGATTCACGGATCCCTGCGCGCATCGCGCGCATGTCTGCGCCAAGACGGCTACTGCCCCTCTTCCTTCCCGAAAGGGAAAATATCATCCGTTCCTCTGTGGGATCGCGCGGAATGCGCCCTCCCGCAGAGCCAAGGGTGTCGTTCGCATTTCCATCCATGAATCTTTTTGACCAGGTCATTGATTTCGAGAATTTGCATCGCGCATACCGCGATGCCCGCGCGTGCAAGCGCTATCGCACCTCCATCCTGAAGTTCGGCCGCGACCTCGAGGAGCATCTCGTGCGGCTCCGCTGGGAGCTTGGGACCGGGCGATACCGCCACGGTGGCTACCGCGAATTCGTCGTGACCGACTCCAAGAAGCGCACGATCAAGGCCGCCCCCTTCTGCGACCGCGTGGTGCATCACGCGGTGTGCAATGTGATAGAGCCGATCCTTGAGCGGAGCTTTATCTATGATTCTTACGCCTGCCGGAAGGGGAAAGGGACGCATGCGGCGGTGCGACGCCTGGAATATTTCATGAAATCTTTGGAATCGGCATCATGCGTTCAGAGAGAGAGATAGAGAGAGAGAGAGAGAGAGAGAGGATCCTGCGGCGCGGACAATTTATTGCTTGAAATGCGATATATCAAAGTTTTTTGACAATGTAGATGGCGCAATACTGCTCGGGCTGCTGCAAAAGAAAATCAAAGACGAGAGCACCCTATGGCTGCTCCGCGAGATCATCCGCAGTAATCCGCGCGGCATCCCCATCGGCAATCTTACATCGCAACTCTTCGCGAACGTGTATCTGAACGAGCTTGACCACTTCGTGAAGCGCGAGCTGAAGGAGCGCTATTATCTCCGTTATATGGATGATTTCATCATTCTCGGCACGGACAAAAATCATCTTCATGGGGTGAAGGAGCGCATCCGGGTATTTCTTGGCGAGCGGCTCAAGCTCTCACTCCACCCAAAGAAGGCGGAGATCGCGCCGGTGGACAAAGGCGTCGATTTCCTGGGCTACGTTTTGCGCGATAGTAAGCGATTTTTGCGCAAATCCACCGTGAAGCGGTTCCTTAAGCGGCGTAGGCGCTACCGGGCAATGGTACAGAACGGCGCGATGACCGAGGAATCCTATCGTCGCACGATGGATTCTTGGCGGGGGTATGCACGGTTCGCAGATGCCTACGGACTCATAAAAAAGACGGGGTTGATTGATGGATATGACAAAAATTCCGATGGCGGGAATATGATGTTTTGAAGTAAGTCCTGACGTCCCGTAGAAGCCCCCGCCAACAAGAAAAAGGATGGGATTCGGACGCCGGCAGCGAATATATTCCGGAAATCAGTGAACGTTTTTCTGGGTGTCGTGCTACCATGGGTCCTATGGGATTCAGAAATACCTATTTCGCCCTCCGCCATGGCGAGAGCAGGCCGAATGTGCGCGGGCTGATCCTCAGCGGATTGCGCGACGGGAAAAAATGGCGGAATACGCTCACGAAGAACGGAAGAGATCAGGTGGCGGCATCCGTGCGGGAAGCAAGGGATGCCGGGATGCTCGATGGAACCGCGGTGATATATTCATCCCCGTTTTCACGGTGTGTGCGGACCGCGAAGATCGCGCGGACGATCCTCGGGGTGAGGGAGCGGATCGTGTTCGACGACCGGCTGCGCGAACGATGGTTCGGCGATTGGGAGGGCACGAGCAATGCGAATTACCCCAAGGTGTGGGAGGGAGATGCCCTTGATCCCCGCCACAAGACTGCGAACGTGGAGAGCGCGGCGGAGGTGCGCGACCGCGTAAGGGGATTGATAGAGGATCTCGAAGGGCGTTACGAGGGCAGGAGTATTCTTCTTGTTTCGCACGGAGATATTCTGCAGATCACGCAGGCATTTTTCGAGCAACGGTCGCCGGCGGAACATAGAATGCTCGCGCCTCTTCGGGTCGCGGAAGTGCGTCGGATCAATTAAGGATCCTGCGGAGAGGGCCGGAAATGCTGTGTGCTCCAACCGGATGGCTCGGTTCCATTTTTTCGAAACGAGAATACAATGAGGGGGTGATGGAGTTTCGAACAAAGATAAAGGAAGAGCATTTCCTCTATGGACTGCTGGGCGCGGCGGCGGTGTTCTGTGCGTTCATATTCTGGCCTTTTCTTGCGGTGATCGTGCTCGCCGCCGCGTTCGCCGTCGTCCTGCGCCGGCCTTATCTGTGGATCGAGAAGCATCTTCCCGGACCCGCGAAAGGGGCCGCCGCCGCAATCACCGTATTCATTTTTGTCGTCGTGCTTGCCATCCCGCTTGCGTTTTTGGGCATCCGGATCGCCGATGAGGCGCGCACGCTTTACGGATTCCTTTTGAGCGGCGGAGCGGCCCAAATGACGACCGCGGCCTTTGTGCACATCCAGGAGTTTCTTCCCGGCGCGTCCCTCGCCGATGCGGCGGGCCGCTTCGACGTCGTGGCGGCGTTCATGGCGAACGGTCTTGCGAATGTCTTCACCGCGACGCTTGCCACGGTGTTCGATGCGGTCCTTATTATCCTTGCCCTGTATTATTTTCTCAAGGACGGCGATCGATGGCTCGGATATGCCGTCGAAATTTCGCCGCTTTCCCGAGGGCGCAACGAAAAGCTCATTGGCGTGGTAGCCCGCGCGGTGAACGGCGTGTTTGCCGGATATATTCTCATCGCGGCGATCCAGGGTACCCTCCTCGGGATCGGCCTGTGGATCTTCGGCGTTCCCAATCCGGCGCTCTGGGGGCTCCTCGCCGCCGCGGCATCGATGATCCCCACGTTCGGGACCGCGCTCGTTTCCGTGCCTTCGGTGCTGTATCTTCTTTTTGCGGATCGCATGGGTTCCGCAATCGGCCTTGCCGTCTGGGCGGCGGTCCTCGTGGGTACGATCGATAATTTTCTGACGCCGATCATTGTCGGCAAACGGATCGAACTGCCGCCGCTTGTCGTGCTTTTTGCCGTGCTCGGCGGCGCATCGTTCCTGGGCGTATCGGGCATCCTTATCGGACCCCTTGCGGTGAGTTTCCTCTACGCCCTTGTACGCATCTATCGGGAAGACTTCTCCGGTCGGCAGGAATCCTGAGCTTCCGCAGGCCGCACCGGCGGGGATTATGGTGTATACTGGTAATTAATAATGGCAACGGTCGAAGAACAGCCCCAAAAACAGGGGATTGTGGGAGCGGTAATGAAAGCCCTCTATATAGAGGAGGTGCCCTCGTACGGCAATACGATATTCTATTCGCTCGGATTCCTCGCGCTCACCTGCCTTGCGCTCCTTATTGCGACGGGCACGGTCATGGTCTTTTTCGGATCGAATTGGTGGCTTACCGCACGATGGGGGATATTCTTCCGGAGCGTCCACCTGTGGGCCGCGCAGGCGTTCTTCCTGATCATCATCCTCCACATCCTCGTCGTCTTCTCGACGAGCGGGTTCAAGGCGCCGCGGAGGTTCATCTGGGTGCTCGGGGCGACCACGTTCATTCTTGCGTTCATGGAGGCGGAGTTCGGATACGGGCTCCGGGGGGATTTTTCGTCGCAGTACCGCGCGCTCCAGGCCGCGGATTTCTGGAACGGCGCATATCTCGGAAGATTCGTGAACGCCCTGAACTACGCCCAGGTGTACGGACTCCATATCATCGATATTCCGCTCGCCATTTTCGCGCTGATCTTCATCCACTACCTCCTTGTGAAGGCGAAGGGGATCGCGAAGCCGTACCGCCAGGATTTCCCGTACACGATGGAGAAGGCGAACCATGTGAAGCTCTTTCTGCGCGGCGGAACGCTTGCGGCGCTCATCGTCGTGCTTGCGGTCGTGTTCCCTTCGCCGTTCCTCGAGCCGGCCACCATCGGGAGCGTGGCGGAGGACAATTCCCCGCTCATCGCCCAGACGCTGATGCAGGAATTCACGAGAACCTCGGACACGGCAAATTATATGGATTCGATCGATCCGTACACGTACGACACGCGCGAGGTGTACGTTACGGTGCCGTATGAGGATTACATTGCGGCGACGGGCGGGATCGATGAGCTTGCCGCCTTCGCGGCCGAAGACCCTTCGGCGCAGCAGGCGGACATCGCCCTCGCGACCTCCTATTTTTCCGGCGGAGCGCCCGCGACGACATCGACGGCCGCGGATCCCCTCATTGCCGCGGTGAACTCGCTTGTCGCGATGGCGAAGAGCGGGCTGTACGGGTCCGTGATCGACGGCGAGAACCAGGCGATCCGTCCGACGTATTCCCTGCGGTTCCTCGCCGACACCGGGATCCTCGATGACGAGGCGTCCCAGCTCCATATCACGACCGATCAATGGGGCATGCTGCGCGAGGAGAACGGGGCGGTTCCTCCGGGTGCATGGTGGCTTGCGCCGCTCGGCATCCTCGACCATACGGTGCTTGCGAACGATCCGAACGGCGACCGTGACGGGGCGATGATCCTGGGCCTGCTTGCGATGATCTTCATACTTTTCCCCTATATCCCGTATTTGAACCGCCTGCCGGAGAAATTGCACGTCGCGGAGCGTATCTGGGGATCGAAGAAAAAATAAAAAATCCCGCCTGAGGTCCGGCGGGATCGCGTGATCGGAAGAAGCGGTTCAGCGCTCCGCGTTGCGGTCGGCGCGCGCCATCATGGCGATGAAATCGTCCATATCGGCCCGCGTGGCCACGGATACGCGGAGGAGGTGGGGTGCGTAGAATTTGCACACGAGCGAGGGCATGCGGGCCATCTCCTTTTCGACGGCGGCCTTGGCCCCGGGGGACACTTTGACGGCGAAGAGGTTTGCCCGGGATTCGAACGCCCGGAAATGCGCGAATTTGTTCACGGCAAAGATCGCTCTGTCGCGCTCCTTTGCGATCGTGCGCGCAAGGTTCCGGTAATATGCGGAAGAGCGGAGGGCCGCGACGGCGACCTCCTCGATCACCCTGCTTCCTCCGAGGCGTCGTCCCTGATAGCCGAGCATCGGGATGACGTTCCTGCCGCAGAGCGCATATCCGACCCTGAGTCCGGCAAGGGCATAGAGTTTGGAGAATGTCCGGATGAACACGAGATTGCCGTGGCGGCGGAGGAGGGCAAGGAACTGGGCGGCTTCATAGCGGTCATCGAACCCGTAATAGGCCTCGTCGATCGCGACGAGCGTATCCTTCGGCGCGGCGGCAAGGATGCGGGCAAGGTCGCGCGACGAGAGTACGTTGCCGGTCGGATTGTTGGGGGAGGTCACAAGCACGAGCTTCGGGCGGAGCGCGCGCATCTTTTCGATGCAGTCGTCCACGTCGAAACGGAACTCGCGCTCTTCGGGAATGAGGCGGAACTCATGGAACCGGACTCCGCGCGCATGGAGATGGATATGGTAGTAATCGAAGTGGAGCTCGTTCAGGAGAACGACGTCGCGGGCGGGATCGAGGCGGTCGAAGATCGTGCGGAGGATATCCTCGGCGCCGTAGCCGACGATGATGCGGTCGCGGGGCACGCCGAACTTCTTCGAGAGTTCCGGCACGAGCGCGGACCCGTTGTAGCCGTCGTAATAGAAGTTCATCCCTTCCACGGGGAAGGTGCGGAGGGCCTTGACGGCGGCGGGGGATGGGCCCTGCACGATCTCGTTGCGGTTGAGGTCTGTACGGCGCTTTTTCATGGAGATACGCGGAATATGCCTCATTATACCTCGAATTTTAGGGATATGCTATAATGAAAGGATGGTAAGTGCGAATTTTCGTTTCCCATGGACGCATCATCCGCAGATATAACCCCGATACTTCCGGACTCCGTCCTGCCGTATCCGGACGGAGCCTGGGACCGGGTAAAATACCACTTCTGGAAGTTCGCATATCCGTTTCATAACGGCGTCCGCGACGTGCTTTTAAGAGCGGGAATGCTGCATCCCCCCTATATCTACCGTCAGAACTATGTGCTGGGGCGCGTGCGCCGCGGGAGGAAAATGGGGGAATTCCTGAAGTATCTTGAAAGCGTCGGTTTCGCGAATCACTTCATTGCGTGGCAGGACGACGGCCAGGTGGCGAGCCTCCGCAAGCTCGTGGATTTCAAGTGGCAGTACCATCTGCGCGTCTTCAAAGATGGCGAGGTGCGCGGCCATTTCGAGCTCACGCCCGAATCGCATCCGTTCAAGCACTATTACAAGCGCGGCCAGGAGGCGCGCCGCGAGGAGTTTCTATCGTTCCTGGGCGATTGGGTGGTCCCCATCGGCGCCCCTCGGGGGGAACGCGAGATCGAAAAGATATCCTGACGCATCGAATCCTTTGCCGAAGAGCACCTCGTGATGAAGATCGGTGTTCGGAAGGCTGTTGCATTCGATGACGCCGCAGGGAAGCTGTTCGCGCCACGAGCGCGTCATGTCGGGGATGATGAAATCGACGCCGACGAGCGGATCCCCGAGCACGTCGCCGATCTTCCGGAAGAGGGCGATATTGTCCGGATGCGCGGCGGCGGTCATGTCCGTCGTCGAACCGCCGTAAAAGCGCGATGCGTGCGTGCTGAGCACCTGCATGGCCCCCTTGGCGGGAACCGAATCGAGCGTGAGCCCCTGATGCGCGAGCTCCTTCGCGACGTCGTTGTCCGTCGGGATGGGATGGAAGAGACCCCCGTGCCTGCGGGGATTTTTGTTCTCTTCGGCGACGAGTTCCGCGATCGTATGGACACCGTCGCCCGTCACGAAGGGCGGCTCGCGCCGCACGATATGCATCGGCTTCCCGTTCACAAGAAGGATGCGGAAGACGAACCCCCCGAGCTCCTGTTCGACGATGACCCAGGGGGAGAGCTGTTTTGCGATCGTGAATCCCCGGCGGAGCCCGTCTTCCGTCGTGATGTGCACGGTCGAATGGCGCGAACGCGAGCCGAGGTTGGGTTTCGTGATGACGGGAGTTCCTACGGCGCGCATCGTTGCGAGCGCCGCGCCGAACGTGAAGCAGGAGCGCCCTTTCGCCATGGGGATCCCCGCGGGGACAAATTTCTTTTTGAGGACCGCTTTGTTGTCCATCCAGTTTATCGAACGCGACGTTCCGTCGCCGGGCCGGGGCAACCCTTCGAACGCCTTGATGCGCCCGTCCTTTTCGGCGACGAAGAAGCTGATGCCGCTCGGATCGTCGAGAGGCTGGAACTGCCACATCCGTATTCCCTTGCGCCGGGCTGCTGCCCAGAGGAGATGGGTGCGCGGCGCGTTCTCGGGGTCCGCATCGGTGAGGAGCGTGCCGACATGGAGGGCGGCAAGCATGCGGTAGAAGGGGAGTGCGATGCGTTCCGCATGGAGGCGCGCGACGAGGGGGTGGACCCATTGTGCGACGCGGTCCACGGGACCGAAGACCGCCGCGGTGAAGGTGTCCATGACGGCGAGCGTCTTCTGTGCGATGTGGTTCACGGGGTATTCGCCGCAGTCGGGACAGGTGTGCTTCCGGGGGGATGTGGACATCGGGAAATTTATTCCATTATATAACCATCCGCACGGTATGGCGATATCGGATGCGGCGATGATGCGGGGAAGTTATAAGAAAGGAAGCGGAAAGGGATAATGGACATTATCAATAATATATATTATAATATTCCCCAGTCCCTTGAGAAGCGATGCGCGGAAGAACGCGCACCTATCGTGGGCAAGGAGGCAGTATGTACTATTCATTGGTGGCGCTTGTATGCGCCGCGATAGGGATCGCACCGCTTGCGATCTGCCGGAAACCGATTGCGGCGATCGTGCAGGGAGCATCGTCGTTCCTTATCCTCTGGTGGTTCCTGTACTGGGGGACGCCGTCGACCGTATGGCCCCTTTTCGGGGTGATGGGGTTCTATGTGCTGATCCTCTGGGTGATCGCGGGGATACTCATATCCCTGCTCGGGGATGAGGATGGAGAAATCTGGCGCTATTTCGTTGCGTGGGTGCCGGTCGCGTTCCTTCTCGTGATCTACGCAGGGAGCATGTTCTTCGGGTCGGAGTTCATGAACACCTCCGAGTATCAAGGGATGATCGGTCCGGTGGAAACAAGGACCTGGACGCAGGACATCCAGCCGAAGAATCCCGATCACATGCGCATGGCCAACGAAGATAATGCGCTGTATCTTGCGCAAAAAGCGATCGGTCAGGACGGGACGATCGGAAGCCAGTTCGAGGTCGAGAACGGGGAAGTGACGCTTCAGCTCGTGAACGGAAAGCTCTGGTATGTGGCGCCTCTCGAGTTCCGGGGATATTCGACCTGGAGCGCGAACGGCACTTCGCCGGGATATGTCATGATCTCCGCGGAGGACCAGAACGAAGAGCCGAGGCTCGTGAAGTTCCCCGAAGGGCAGGGGATGCGGTATTCCCCGTCTGCATACTTCGGGTACGACCTCACGCGCCATCTCCGGGAGAACGGCTATCTCGACAAGGGCATCGAGGACACGAACTTCGAGGTGGACGAACACGGAAAGGCATGGTGGATCGTCACCGTCTTCAAACCCGCCATCTGGTGGGATGCGGAGAAGGTGGAGGGCGTCGCGATCGTCGATCCCGCGTCCGGTGCGAGCACGTTCTATCCCATCGGCTCCGTGCCGGAATGGGTGGACCGCGTCGTGCCGGATAGCTACGTGAAGAGCTATATCACGTGGTGGGGCGAATACCGCGACGGATGGCTGAACAGCTGGTGGGGGAAGAAGAATATCGTCGAACCCGGCGATACGTCCCTCATCTACGGCGAAGACGGCCAGCCGGAGTGGGTGACGGACATCACGTCTTCGAACGGCAAGGATGATTCCCTTGTGGGGGTCATGTACACGAATTCCCGTACGGGGAAGTCGGTGTACTATGCCGTTCCCGGCGGCGCCACGAACTCCGCGGTGCTCGACGCCGTGAAGAACAATCCGAAGATCAACTTTAGGAAGCTCCATGGGTCCGATCCGCAGCTCTACAACGTGGACGGCACCATGGCGTGCGTGGTGCCGCTCTTCAACGACAGCTCGGCATTCCAGGGCGTGGCGATCGTACCGATCGACAACGTCCAGGAGGTCGCCGTAGGGGCCACGCAGTACGATGCCCTTGAGCAGTACGAGAAATTCCTCTCGGACAAGGGCGTCAGGACGGCGCTTGGCAAGGACCGCAGCCTCGCAACCATCGAAGGTACGGTCGATCGCATCAATGCCGATGCGACGAGCACCGGGAGCCTCTACTATATCCACCTTGCGGGAGTACCACACCTCTTCACTGCCGGCGTGGGCGACTCTCCGAAGCTGCCCGTGACGGAAAAAGGGGACAGGGTCCGGATCGCGTACTACGATTCTCCGCGCGATGTGGTGCCGGTCCACGACTTCGACGACCTTTCCCTCCCGCTCTCGGAGAGCAAGGATCAGGCGAAGGTGCGGGCCGACGTGCAGGAGGTCCGCAATGCTCAGGAGTCCGCGGAGGATGCGCATACCGTGCGTTCCGAGGTGGAGCACATGAGCGACAGCGATCTCCTGAAGCTCAAGAAGGAGATCGACAGGAAGTAATCGGGAGAATCATGCGGGGAAGGAAAAAATCCTTCCCCTTTTTTGTTGCCGCATGGCGCGCGATCGCGGGTCCTATGCAAATCCGGGGAAGAAGTCGATCTTGATGCGGGCGCGGGAAACTCCCATGTCGGCGAGGATCCGTTCGATGCCGGTCGTCATGGCGCGCGTTCCCGAAACGTAGAACGTGCGTTCCTTCCAGTCGGGAACCTCCTGGCGGATGAGGTCCGCGGTAATGCGTCCTTCGTGGAAGGTGCCGTATACGGGTTCCTGCCTCTCGGTGCGTTCCGGTTTGTCCGCGCCTCTCTGCGTGCCCCCCGGTCCGCGTCCCGATGTGCGCCTCTCTGCGTGCCCCCCGCTCCGCGCCCCGATGTGCGCCTCTCTGCGTGCCCCCCGCTCCGCGCCGCCGCTTCTCGTGAAGGAGTAGACGGTCCTCATGCCGATCTTTTCCGCGGCCTCGTCGAACACCTCCGCATATGCGATGCCTTCGGGGGTGCGGTTCGAGTAGAGGAGCACCGCATCGCGCTTCGGCCCTCCGTTCGTCGAGGTGTCCGTCATATACTTCGCCATACTGCGGAACGGCGTGATGCCGATGCCGCCGGCCACGAACGCGAGCTTCTCCGAAGGATCGCGCGGAAGGGTGAAATCGCCGGCAAGATGTCCTGCGACGATGGTATCGCCCGGCCGCATCGCGCGGAGGCGCTTCTTGAACGAACTCGAGGGTTCGTAGAACTTCACGCCGAGATGCACGTCGCGTTCGGTGGGCGACGAGGCGATCGTGAAATACCGGCGGTTTCCCCGTCCGTCGTTCCGCTCGTGGGCGAGCGTCCATTCGAGATATTGTCCCGGTGCGAAGGCGAGGGGGGCGCTTCCTTCCGTGGCAAACGAAAAATCGGCGACGTTCTCGCCGAACTCCCGCGCTCCCTTGAGGGTGAGTACGTGGGTCCCTTTCGGGCTGACGGCATACGAGAATATGTTGCCCGCAAGGAGGGCGAGCTCCGGCGTTGAGTAATAAGGGCCGAAATGGATCGCGGGGGAAAAGAGAAGGCCGACGAGCGCGCCGTACTCGATGCGCCAGGGCCGCGTGGGAGGCGTCGTGAGGGGTTCCGTGATCATGATCGACGCGAAGAAGAAGAGCGGGGTGTGGAGAACCGCCTTTTCGACCGTGATGAGCGGGTTGTCTGCGGGATGGGTGAGGATGTCGCCGATGAATGCCGCGGCGAGGAACGAGAGCGCGAGGTCGAACCGCTGGATCTTGCGGACGACGAGGAATCCGCCGGCAATCACGAACGCCATAAGGGGGATATTGCCGCCAACCCACCAGCTTGCCGCAGGTCCCGAAAGGAGGGCGCTCGCGGCGACCGCGAAGGCGGCGGGATTGAAAATATGCTTCTTATTGAGCGCTACGATGTATTTGACCCCCATGGCGGTACCGGCGGCCACGATGAGGAAGATGATGTAGTTGCTGCTGAGCGGAGGCTGCGGGGAGATGATAAGCGTGAGGATGAGGGCCGTGATATACGCCGATTCGCTGTTCGGGTGCGCCCCGAAGATCCCCGCGAGGATCCCGTTCGCCGCCCAGCAGGCGACGAGGAAGAATATCGCTTCAAAGAGGAGATCGGTGGGGCCGTAGGGGAGCCATCCGAGTGCGCCGAAGATCGCGGCGATCGCGACGAGCCCGGCAAGGTAGTACAGCACGAGGCGGTACATCGTGATTTTATTGAGAAATCCGTCAATGATGTTCATGGGGTATGGATGGGGCTCATCTTTACTACGCGGCATCTTCGATCCGATATGCATCCCAGCCGGCGGTCTTGGTCGCCGTCTTGGCGGCATCGATCATGTATCCTTCGAAGCCGGGAAGGGATCCGATGAAGCGGAGGGCGTCCTTGCCCATGGCGAATGCGGCGGTGGCGAAGCGGTCGGCCTCGTACACGTTCGGACCGATGACGGTGAGCGATACGATCGCATCGGCGGGTGCGCCGGTGTGGGGATCGTAGATATGCGTGCCGCGGATGTAGGTGCCGGAGGTGGCGATCCCTTCGTTATGCGCCGCGCGCACCGCCTGGACGTTCTCGTGGATGTTCCAAGGATTCCGGATGCCCACCGACCACGGATCGCCTTCGCCGTTCACGCCATGCGTCTGGATGTCGCCTCCCGCATCCACATAGAAATCGGAGAACCCTTTTTTCATGATGAGCTGGGCCGCGTTCCAGATAGCCCAGCCCTTCACGAGCCCCGAGGGATCGTAGGTCCCATCGGGTTTTTTGATATCGAAATAGCCGCCGGTGGCGCGCTTCGTCTCTTCCGAGAGCGCGAACACCACTTCCATTTCCGGGCTCCATTCCTCCCGGGGGAGGCGTCCGGCATTCACGGCGCTTATCTCGCTTGTCTCTTTGTAGGTGCTGAATGTTTCGTCGACGTGGATGAAGTAGTCGAACGCTTCCTTTATCGCCGCCGCGCGCCGCGCCTCTTCGGCGGTGCCGCCGCCGCGCGCATCCGCGATTTCCACGGAGATCGGCATCCCCATGAGCATACGGGTCTCTTTCATGGCGCTGCGTGGGATTACTGGGCCTGGGTGAGCGCCGCAGCGAGGGACTGCTGGAACGCCTGGCTCGTCTGCGTGGCGCCGGAAACGATGTTCACGTTCGCACTCTGCGCGGCGATCGCCTCCTTTGCAAGCGCGGGAAGCGCGGTCATGCTTTCCTGGATCGTATGCCCGGGATTGTTGGGATATACGGGGAACGCGACGTTCGCGATCGCGCCGTTCTTGATCGCCACGGCGACCTGGACCTTGCCGTAGAACGCATCGACGACGGGCCCCGTGTATCGCCCGTTTTTATATTGTCCGGCACTGGTGCCGGCGGCGGCGGTGGCGGTACCGGTACCACCGGTCGACGATGCGGAACCGCCCGGGGGCGTTTCGGGAGGGAGCGAAGAGGGAAGCCCCGGCGATCCGGCGTTCGCACCGCTGTTTGCATTGAAGATCGCATACCCCGCCACGACCGCCACGACCGCACCTCCGATGATGTATTTAGTGATGGATGATTTCATGAGTTGCATTATACCAAGGGTGATGGATATACGATAGCGTTCGCGCGTTTGGTGCAGGTACACTATAATAATGGCAATGTCATCTCCTTACGCGATAGAGCCCGGATCCATGGCGGACGGCGTGCGGCCCGGCGAAGATTTTTTCGGCTATGTGAATGCGAAGTGGATCGCGGAGAATCCCATCCCTCCCGATGAAGCGCGGTGGGGCTCCTTCTACGTGCTTCGCGTGGATGCAGAACATAAACTGAAGGATATCCTCGAGGACATCTCCCGCCGCGACGACGGGGAGCTTTCTTCCGAGGCCAGGAAGGTCCGCGATTTCTACCGCACCGGCATGGACGAAGCGCGCCTCGCGCGCGAAGGCGATGCGCCGCTCGCGCCGCTGCTTGCCGAAATCGCCGCCATGGAAGATGTCGGAGGACTGTCGCGACTTCTCGGCAGGCTTCATCGCATGGGCATAGGGGCCTTTTGGACCGCGGGGGTGGATCAGGATGTGAAGCGGAGCGAGGTGATGGCGCTTTACGTGTCCCAGGGAGGCCTTGGTCTTCCCGATCGCGATTACTATCTGAAGGACGACGGAACGAGCGCGGCGATCCGCGAGGGATATGCGCGCTTTGCGGAGGGAATGATCGCTGCCGCGCCCTCGGTAGGCGGTATTCCGGGCGCACCCGTGCCCGCGACGTGCATCGCGATCGAAACGCGGCTTGCCGCGGCATCCATGACCCGCGTCGAACTGCGGGATATCGAAAAGCAGTACAACAAGATGTCGCCGGAAGAGCTTGCCGGAATCGTTCCGTCCGTGGACTGGGATGCATATTGGGCTGCGGCGGGGATGGCGCGGCCGGCATACGCCATCGTCTGCCAGCCGGAGTTCATGAAAGAGACGGAGCGGATCCTCAAAGAGATGCCGCTCGGGGATGTGAAGCAGTATCTCCGCTGGCGCGTGCTTGACGATCTTGCGAATCTTCTCGGCGAGGATTTCAGCAGGCGTACGTTCGAATTTTACGGGCGCACGTTTGCGGGAGCGAAAGAGATGAAGCCCCGCTGGCGCAGGGTGCTCGGTACGGTGAACGGCATGATGGACGAGGCTCTCGGCAAGCTCTACGTGGAGCGGCACTTCAGCGAGGATGCCAAGAGGAAGATCGCCGACCTTGTGGAACACCTTGCGGCCGCATACCGCGGGCGCATCGAGCGGCTCGACTGGATGGGGGAGGAGACGAAGACGAAGGCGAAGGCGAAACTTGCGGCGGTGACGAAGAAGCTCGGATATCCGGACAAATGGAAGGATTACGGTCCGCTCGAGATCGGCACCGATTCCTATGCGGGGAATTATATGCGCGCCCATGCATTCGAGTTCGATCGGCAGACGAGAAAAATCGGCGGGCCGGTGGATCGCGCGGAGTGGCATATGCCGCCCCAGATGGTGAACGCATATTATAATCCGCCCATGAACGAGATCGTGTTCCCCGCGGCGATCCTCCAGCCTCCGTTCTTCGATCCGGATGCGGATCTCGGCGCGAACTACGGCGGCATCGGCACCGTGATCGGCCACGAGCTCACTCACGGCTTTGACGACCAGGGGGCGCTTTTCGACCTGCGGGGCAATCTCGCGAACTGGTGGACGCCGGAGGACAAAGCCCGCTTCGATGCGAAGACCGCGAAGCTCGCGTCGCAGTACGATGCGTACGAACCGCTCCCGGGCCTCCACGTGAACGGCAAGCTGACGCTCGGCGAGAATATCGCGGACCTCGGCGGGCTTGTGATCGCGTACGATGCTCTGCGCCTCGCGCTCAAGGATTCCCCCGCACCGTCCGGGGGAGCGCCTTCGGAAGCGGCGGGAACGGCGCACGCCGATGCGCCGCGCATGCACTTCGATCCATATCAGCGGTTCTTCATCAACTATGCCATCACGGAACGAGGTGCGGTGCGGGAGGAGTCCCTGCGCCTGCAGGTGCAGACGGACCCTCATTCGCCGTCGCAATACCGCGTGAACGGACCGCTTTCGGATATGGAGGAGTTCTATGAGGCGTTCGACGTGAAGGAGGGCGATGCGCTATGGCGTCCCGAAGGCGACCGCGTGAAGATCTGGTAAGGGAAAAGGAGCGGAAAATAGTTGGTTTTTAACCGTAAAATATGCTAAAATTGGCATATTGGCGGTAAACGAAACACCTTACGAACATGGCCGAAAAAGACCCTAAAAAAGCGTCAAAAGCCCAGGAGAAACAGCCCCAGAAAGAAGACAATAAAGGCAGCGCCACCTATAGCGCAAAGGATATTTTCGTTCTTGAGGGGCTCGAGCCGGTCCGTAAGCGGCCGGGCATGTACATCGGATCGACCGGGTCTTCCGGCCTCCATCATCTCATCTGGGAGATCGTGGACAACGCGATCGACGAGGCGATGGCGGGCTACGCGAAGAACGTGCTCGTCGAACTCCTTCCCGGCAATGTCGTATCCGTGACCGACGACGGCCGCGGCATGCCGGTGGACATCCATCCGCAGACGAAGAAGTCCGCGCTCGAGACGATCATGACCACGCTCCATGCGGGCGGCAAATTCGGCGGCGCGGGCTACAAGGTTTCCGGCGGCTTGCACGGCGTGGGCGCGTCGGTCGTGAATGCGCTTTCCGAATGGACCAAGGTGGAAGTGGAGCGCGACGGAGGCGTGTTCGAACAGGAGTACAAACGCGGCGTGCCCGAATATAAAGTGAAGAAAACGGGAGCATCGAAGCGGCACGGCACCAAGGTGTCCTTCATCCCCGATCCGCAGATATTCTCGGAGCTCGAGTTCAACAGCCACACGATCATGGAGCGCCTTCGCCAGCAGGCATACCTCACGAAGGGCATCCGCATCAATTTTTACGACCGCCGCAAGCCGGAGGCGCCGTTCTTTTACGGCTTTTATTTCGAAGGCGGCGTGCTTTCCTTCGTGAAATTCCTTACGCAGGGGAAGAACCGCCTGAATGAGGACATCTTCTATGTGGAGAAGGAGATGGAGCACATGGATATCGAATGCGCGTTCCTTTACGTGGACGACACGCGCATGAATGAGATGAGTTTCGCGAATAACATCTACACGCCGGAAGGCGGCATGCACCTTACGGGTTTCCGGTCGGCGCTCACGCGCTCGCTCAACAACTATGCCCGCGCGGAAGGCTATCTCAAAGAGAAGGACGACAATCTCACGAGCGATGACGTGCGCGAAGGCCTTGTCGTGGTGCTCTCCGTAAAGCTCCGCGATCCGCAGTTCGAAGGACAGACGAAGGCGAAGCTCGGCAATCCGGAAGCCCGCACCGCGACGGAAGCGGTCATCAACGAGGCGTTCAAAGATTTCCTCGAGAAGCATCCGCAGGAGGCGAAGGCCATCATCTCGAAAGTGATCCTCACCGCGAAGGCGCGCCTTGCGGCGAAGGCCGCACGCGAGACGGTCCTTCGCAAAGGGGCGTTCGAAGGTCTTACCCTGCCGGGCAAGCTCGCCGATTGCACGTCGAAAATCGCGGCAGAATCGGAGCTTTTCATCGTGGAGGGCGATTCCGCCGGCGGTTCCGCGAAACAGGGCCGCAACCGGCATACGCAGGCCATCCTTCCGCTCCGGGGCAAGATCCTCAACGTGGAGCGCGCGCGGCTCGATAAGATGCTCGCGAATGCGGAGATCCGCTCGCTCGTGGTCGCGATCGGCACCGCGATCGGCGAAGAATTCAATATCGAGAAGCTCCGCTATCATAAGATCGTCATCATGACCGATGCCGACGTGGATGGCGCGCATATCCGCACGCTGCTTCTCACGCTGTTCTACCGCCACTTCCGCGACGTGGTCGAAGGAGGGTATATCTATGTGGCGCAGCCGCCGCTCTACCGTATCCAGATCGGCAAGACGGTGCGGTATGCGTATTCCGACGAGGAGAAGGAGCGCGTTTCCGCGGAACTTGTGGCCGCGCAGCCCGCAAAGGCGGCGAGGGCCGGAAAGGCCACGAAAGCGAAGGCGGATGAGGAGGCGGAGGAGGGGACGGAAGGTGCGGAAAGTGAAGAAGGCACGGAGGAGGGAGCCGCAGGCAAAGGGGACGGCAAGCGGCAGCCGAACATTCAGCGCTACAAAGGTCTCGGCGAGATGAACCCCGACCAGCTTTGGGAAACAACGATGAATCCGGAGAACCGCGTACTGAAGCGCGTGATGGTCGAGGACGCCGAGAAGGCCGACAAGCTTTTCGACGTGCTCATGGGGGATTCCGTGGAGCCGCGCAAGAATTTCATCCAGGCGCATGCGGCGACGGTGCAGAATCTCGACGTGTAGGGAGATTGACTCACTGCCATATCCCGTGCTATACTTCGAAAGCCTCCGAATACCGCGAGTATGGCGGTATTTTATTTAAGGGGGTTTCAATCATCAACCATGATCGCAAGCATCAAGAAGTTTTTCGCGGAATCCCGTCAGGAATTGCGCCACGTGAACTGGCCGACGCGGCAGGAGGCGGTGCGGCTCACCCTGATCGTCATAGGGATCGCCGTCGCGCTTTCCGTGTTCCTCGGTGCGTTCGACTATCTCTTCTCTTATATAATGAAGACGTACGTCATCCTTTAATCAAAGGCAATCATTATCATTCATATGGCAATGCATTCACCTCAGTCAAAAGGGCACATCGAGCGGTCGACGATCCGCCAGTGGTACGCCGTCCAAACATACTCCGGATACGAAGAGGCGGTGGCGCGCTATCTGCGCCAGCGCGTGGAATCGCTCGCGATGGGCGACAAGATTTTCAACGTTCTCGTGCCGAAGGAAAAGAAGGTGAAGGTGAAGGGCGGACGCCGTACGACCGTGGAGGAAAAGATCTATCCCGGGTACGTGCTTGTGGACATGATCCTCACCGAGGATTCCTGGTACGTGGTGCGCAATACGCCCCGCGTCACCGGATTCGTGGGTCCCGACAACACGACCCCGACCCCGCTTTCGCGCGAAGAGGTGGAAAGCCTTCTTTCCCGCTCCGGAAAGGAGGAGGGCAAGATCAACCTTGACCTCCAGGTGGGGGATCTGGTAAAAATAACCGACGGTCCTTTCAAGGAATACGACGGCAAAATTGCGGAAGTGAACGAGGAAAAGGGGAGTATCAAGGTGCTCGTGCCGATATTCGGCAGGGATACCGCCGTCGAACTTGATTCCCTCCAGGTGAGAAAGGTATAACGCGAGATAATCAACATATCAACACCAATGTCCCAGCAGTGCTTCTTCTGTTCGCAGAATCTCAAGAACGTGGATTACAAGGAGGTGGATCTTCTCCGTCGTTTTGTTTCGAGCCAGGCGAAGATCGTGGATCCGCGGCATACGAACGTATGCGCAAAGCATCAGCGGAAGCTTTCGACCGCGATCAAGCGAGCGCGCTTCATGGCGCTTCTTCCGTACGTCCGCAAGTAGTCCATATCGCATGCGGTTTTTGCAAAGGCGGCATCCTCAGGGGTGCCGCCTTTTTGGTGCGTGATATAATGAAATGACGATGAACGGATTCGATGCTGCAGGTTTTGCGGCGATCCACGGACTTTCAGGAAGGAACATTGCCGCCGATATCGCCGCAATGGCGGTCGGATGGTGGATGGCCTATCTTCTCGGAGCGGGCTTTTTTGCGTTTTTGTTCACGCGGAAGGGCATGCGCCGCCGCATCTATATCTTTACGGAAGGAGCGCTCGCCGTCATCCTTTCGCGCGGGATCATCGCGGCCGGTATCCAGTTCTTGTATCACCGGGAGAGGCCGTTCGCGTTCTACGGCATTTCGCCTCTTTTCGGCACGACGGGGTGGTCCTTTCCTTCGGGGCATATGACGCTCTTTTTCGCGCTTGCGACGGTGGTATGGTTCGCGAACCGGAGATGGGGAGCGTGGTATCTGCTCCTTACGGCGGCGATGGGAGCGGCGAGGATCTATGCCGGCCTCCATTGGCCGACGGACATCATTGCGGGGGCCGCGATCGGCATCGCATCCGCGCTCGTCGTGCGATGGCTTCTTACCGACGCACGAAAAGGCATCGATCGGAACGAGGCGCCTCCGGCGGAATCCGGAGCCGCGGTTATTTCACCGACGGCGCAGCCGCAATGACTGCGGTGCAATAGGCGCAGCGGCTCGCTCCCAAAGGGATCGTGCTCAGACATTCGGGACACTGCGTGGTAGTGGGCGCGGCGTCGGGCTCCTTGGCCCCCATTTTTTTATTGAGCTCATTGATGGGAAGGACGACGAAGAAATAGACGGCGATCGCCGTGATGAGGAAGGAGATGAGATTATTGATGAAGTCGCCGTAAAGGAATTGGGCGCCGTGGACGGTGAACGCGAATTTCGAGAAATCGGGGCGCGCCACAATGGCGGCGATGAGCGGCGTAAGGATATCCTTCACGAGTGCCGACACGACCGAATTGAATGCCGCGCCGATCATGATGCCGACCGCAAGATCCACCACATTCCCGCGGAGGATGAACTGCTTGAATCCTCCGAGCGCTTTTTTGATCATGCGTTCATTATATCATAATCTTCTGCGGGAACGGCCCCCGAGGAAAGGGATCCGAAGTCCGGGCGTTATGCGTTGTTCGCATCGGCTGCGACTCCGGCGGGAGTGCGGAGAGTCCCGCATTGCGGGGCATCGGGTGAGGGATGGCGCAGCGGGAATGATACGGTGAAGACGGACCCCGACCCCTCGCGGCTTTCCACGCGCACCGTTCCGTGGAAATCATTTTCGACGATCGATTTCACGGTCGAAAGGCCGATACCGATGCCGTCGGTCTTTCCTTTGGTCGTGAAGAACGGAGAGAAGATCCGCGCGCGGACCGCGGAAGGAATACCGCATCCGAAATCCTCCACGGAGAGCGAAAAGTTCCCGTTACGGACATCCGTATGCACAACGACCTCGCGCCGCCGCGGATCGTCCGCGGGGATCGTGCGGTAGGCATCGATCGCATTCGTAAGGAGGTTGATGACGATTTGATGGAATTTGAACGCGGCGCCGGAATACGCGAGGAGGTCGGGTGCGCCGGGCGCGATCGAGATGCGGACATTCTCTCTGCGCGCTTTGTAGGATACGAGCTCCACGGCCTGCGCCACGCCTTCCGCGAGCGGGAACGGTCCCCATGCATTCTCCATGCCGGCCTGCTCCCTCACGGCGCACATGAATCGCCGCAATTGACGCGTGGTTTCGTAGGCGGCGGCGAGGGAGGGTTCGTCCCCGGCCGATCCTTCCGTGCGGAGGGAGAGCGCCGTAAGGATTCCGAGGAGGTCGTGGAAGAGCCCCGAGGAAAGCTGGCCGAACTCGGCAAGGCGGTGGACATTCGCGACCTCTTCGAACTGGGCGCGCCGCAGTTCCTCCGTCCGTTCCGCGATGCGGACATCGAGGAGATCGCGCTCCTTCATGAGCGCGCGTTCCGATCTTCGTGCGCGCGCAAGCGATCGCGTGATCTCGCGGTTCGAGATCCAGCTCACCGTCATAATGAGGAAATAGAACGCGCAGACGATCGCAATCTCGTCGCTGCTCGGATATTGATGCCGTGGCATTGCAACCCCGTGCACGTGGAGGAGCCATATTCCCGGCACAAGGAATGCGGCCGCGAGGGTCGCAGTGAACCCCGCGCCGTTCCCGAGAACGATCCCCGCCGTCGATATGACGAACGCGTATGCGAGAAGCGTGACGGGGAGGTCGATGCCCCACCGGAGGGATGCATACGCATTCATGAGGATGAGCGCACCGACGAAGATGCGCGCCGCAGTTTCGGTATGGCCCCTGCGGGAAAGGGCGAGCAGGACTGCGAAAAAGACCGCGAGCACCGAAAACGTGGGTGAGGGAATGCGGGCAAGCACGGGTTCCCGGAAAAATGCATGGTACGCCGCGAGCGCATCAAGGACAAGAAGCGCCGCGATCGATGCGATGAGCACGAGATTGAGGACATATTCCCGGCGGCGCAGGTCTTCTCCGTGCCGGAGGGGGCGGACGAGTATGCGATGCCACGCATCGCGCCAGTGCGCGGGCAAGGTTCTCCGTTCGGTGCGGGAGCGATTGTGTTCCATGAAACGCGGGTCCTGGATTCGCGGGGGTGCGGAGATGTTACTGGGTGCCGAAGATATATCCGCGGCACGGCACCGTCCGGATCATGCCCTGCGCTCTCCCGCGGTCTATCTTTCTGCGGAGGTTCGCAATATGGGTCTCGATGCTGTTCGAAAGGGGATCGGCGCTGTCGTTCCACACGTGATCGAGGATCATGCCGCGCGTGAGCGTCTTGCCGGGGTTCTTCATGAAGTATTCGAGTATGGAAAATTCCTTGGGTGTGAGTTTGACGTCCTTTCCGGCGCGACGAACGGTAAAAGATCCGCGGTCGAGCGTAAGGTCGCCGATCGCAAGGAGCGGCGCCTCGATGGGGTTCGGCCGCCGCAAAAGGGCCTTGATGCGCGCGGCGAGTTCGCGGTAGGAGAACGGCTTCGTAAGGTAATCGTCTGCACCGCAGTCGAGAAGGCTTATTTTCCGCTCGATATCGGTCTGTCCGCTGAGAATAAGGATCGGTGCGGCCATTTTACCGGCGCGGAGTTCCTTGCATATCTGGTCCCCGTTCTTTCCGGGGAGCATGTTGTCGAGGAGGATGAGGTCGTACTCGTTGGTGCGCGCACGATAGGATGCGCGGTCGCCGTCGCGTTCGATGTCGACCGCATAGTATTCCGCCTCGAGCTTCCGCTTGAGGGATGACGCGGTTTCCTCATGGTCTTCAACGACCAGGATTCTCATGGGAGTTTCTTTAAGTATATCCCATGCTCCCGGGAACGCTATCCGCTCTTAAGGTTTTCTTAATCGCGGCATGGCAGTGGATTCGCGAAGGCATCGCGCGCGGAATGTCCGCCTCCGGAATTCATCGTTCCTCGCGTCCCTCGAACCGCGCGACGATCGCGCGCACCTCGGCGGCGTCGCGCGCGCCCATGAGCGCGATGCGGAGTTCCTTGGCCCCGTCGAAGCCGGAGGCATAAGCCTTGTAATGCTTCTTCATCACATCGAAGTTCTTGATCTTGCCGTCCTTTTTGGCGCGGTCGCTCTTGTAGGTCTTTTCGAAGAGCTCCGTATGCTCCGCCATCCGTGCAAGGCGTTCGGGGAGCTCCGGTGTGCGTCCGGTGAAAAACCAGGGCGCGCCGAAGGCGCCGCGGCCGATCATGACCCCGTCGAGGCCGCCTGATTCGGCGTTTTCCCGCGCTTCCTCGAGCGAGGCGATATCGCCGTTTCCGATGATGAGGGTTTCGGGGGAAAGGCGGTCGCGGAGCGCGGCGGTCATGGGCGCAAGATCCCAGTGCGCCGGCACTTTGGACATTTCCTTGCGGGTGCGGAGGTGGACCGTGAGCGCGGCGGGATGTTCCTCGAGGATCGCCGCGCCCCATGCGGCGAACTCGTCCGTGGAAGCCCAGCCGAGACGCGTCTTTACGGATACGGGGAGACCGCCCGCGCCCTCTTTCGCGGCGCGGATGATCTTCCGCGCGAGTTCGGGATTTTTGATGAGCGCCGCGCCGGCACCCTGCCGTTCGATGGCGCGGTCGGGGCATCCCATGTTGATATCGATGCCGTCGAAGCCGAGCGCCGCAATCATCTCCGCGGCGCGCGCGAAATGTTCGGGACGCGCGCCGAAGATCTGGGCGACGATGGGATGTTCATCTTCGCCGAACCAGAGGTCGGGGAGGAGTTTTTCTCCGCCGCGGGAAAGAAGGCCTTCCACGGAAACGAATTCCGTATAGAGGACATCGGGTTTTCCGGGGCGTTCCGGAAACCCTTCGCGCCCGGCGGGGCCGTAGGATGCGAACATGTGCCGGAACGCGGCGTCCGTGACGTTCGCCATGGGCGCGAGCACGAAGAACGGCCGCGCAAGTTTTCCCCAGAAGTCTTTCATCGCGGCATTATAGCACAATCCTTGCGGGAAAACCCTATATTTGGAGATGTCCACATGGGCATCGGTCGCGATGATGTACAATATAGGAAAGGGGAACGGCGGGCCTTCCCGTTTTCGCCGTCCATAAAAAAACCACTAAAGCGTCGAACACAGCATCGGAAAGCAATTTAATAATTTAATCCAACAGCGATATGGTACAGGATCAGCTCGTCGATTACATAACGTCCCAGCTCAAGGCCGGTGTTTCCGCCGACGCCATAAGGACCGCGCTTCTCGGCGCGGGGTGGCAGGCTGCCGACGTTGATGACACGATGAAGAAAGTGCAGGGAGCCGCGCCCGCCGGCACGCAGGCCGCGCAAAAGCCGGCGCAGCCCCAGGTGATACGGGTGAGCGACCTCGTGTCCTCATCGGCAGGCCAGAGGCCGGTCAGTTTCTCCGCGAATCCCGCGGACAAGCCCGCGGCGGTTGCGGCGGCGGCGGGAGGCACGTCCGCGGCAAAGACGGATGCGGTGATGGCGAAGATCGCCTCGGGAGCGAAGCCCGCGGGGACCGCGGCGGCCGCATCGCCTTCCACGGGCATGATGATGGGAACGGCGAAGAAATCGCGCGCGCTCGTCACCGAATCGGTGCTCGGCGTGCTCATGCTCGCGTTCGCGGCGGCGGCGATCTTCCTCTATTTCGAAAATCAGGGGCTCGCCTCGCAGCTTTCGTCGCTCAACGGACAGTCGAGCGGGGTGTCTTCGCAGGTCGCGGCGCTCCAGACCCAGTTCAACGCATCAACTTCCGCGCTCCAGGCGCAGATGTCCTCGACGACGGCGGACAATGCGGAGCTCATGCTCGAACTTTCCTTCTATGCGGCCATCCCCGGGATGACGCCGGCAACGACGTCCGTGAGCTCGCTTTCCGGCACCGTGACGGGGGGAGGCAAATATCTCTACGCGATCACCGCATTGCATGGCGCGAAGATCATGGTGGCCAATTCGAAGGACCCGCGCGTCGTGGCGCTCCTTGGTCCGCTCACCGCGACGAGTTCGGTACCTGCGCAGTTCTCGGGGGAATACGTTCCCGGATCGGACAGCATGACGCTCGTCTCGGTGAACGGGACGCCGGTCGTGCCGCCGCCCGCACCGGCAGCGGCGACGAGTACGGCGACATCCTCGCCGGCGGCAAAGGGAGGAACGGCGGCGGGATCCGCCGCGGCGACCACGTCGCCCGCTACGGCTACGACGACCGGAAAGTGATCCCGAACGGCGGGTAAGGCAATAAAAAAATCCGCACGGCCCAAACGGCGGTGCGGATTTTGTTTTCGGATGCGCGATCAGTTCCGTTCGTAATGGCGGCCGATGTTCAGGATGTCCGCCTCATGCCATTTCTTTCCGATGAGCTGGAATCCCACGGGAAGCGTGCCGCCGCCGAGGGGATAGGGCTCGGTGGGAAGGGAGAGTCCGGGAAGTCCGGCGAGGTTCACCGGAATGGTGAAGATGTCCTCGAGATACATCGAAAGGGGATCGTTCGCCTTCTCGCCGATCTTGAAGGCGGGCGAAGGCGCGACCGGCGTGAGGATCGCGTCCACGCCCTCGAATGCCGCCGCGAAATCGTTCGTGATGAGCGTGCGCACGCGCTGGGCCTTTTCGTAGTATGCGTCGTAGTAGCCGGAGGAAAGGACGAACGTGCCGAGAAGGACGCGCCGCTTCGCCTCCGTACCGAGGCCGAGGCCGCGCTGCTTCAGGTATATGTCCATGAGCGATGCTTCGCGCACGGCGACCGCCTCCGCGACCTTCGGCATGCGCGCATAGCGGATGCCGTCGAAACGGGCGAGGTTCGAGCTTACTTCCGCGGGCATCACGATATAGTAGCAGGAGAGCGCGTAGCGGGTGTGGGGGAGCGAGATCTCCTTGAATGCGAAGCCCATCTTTTTGAGCTTCGCGATCGCGCCTTCCACGCGGGCAGCCACGTCCTTATCGAGGCCGTCCACGAAGTATTCCTTGGGAAGGCCGATCGTGAGGCGCGTTACCTCGGCGAGCGGAGGAAGCGACGCGATGCCGCGTGCGGCAAGAGCGCCTTCGTCCGTGGAGGTGGCATCGAGAGGGTCCGCGCCCGCAATGGCCTCATAGAGGAGCGCGGCATCCTCGACGGTCTTCGTGAGGGGGCCGATCTGGTCGAGCGAGGATGCCATGGCGATGAGCCCCGCGCGCGAGACCGCGCCGTAAGTGGGCTTGAATCCCACGATCCCGCAAAGGCTTGCGGGCTGGCGGATGGACCCGCCCGTATCCGAACCGAGCGCCGCGACGGCAAGGTCGGCCGCGACGGCCGCCGCCGATCCGCCGCTCGATCCTCCGGGGACGCGGTCGGTGTCGTGGGGGTTATGCGCGATACCGAACGCCGAGGTCTCCGTTGACGACCCCATTGCAAACTCGTCCATATTCGTCTTGCCGAGGAAGACGGCGTGCGCGGCCTTCAGCTTTGCGGTCACGCCCGCATCGTAGCTTGCGGTATAGCCCGCGAGGATATTCGACGCGGCGGTTGCGGGAAGCCCTTTGATGAGGATGTTGTCCTTTATGGCGAGAGGAACGCCCATGAGCGCGGGAATCGCGTCCTCCGCGCCGCGCGCACGGGCGTCGGCGACCCGCGCATCCGCATCTGCCGCCGCCTCGAGCGCCGACGCTTCCGCGGTCGACAGGTAGGCGTTGAGCGAAGGATTTCCCGCGGCGATCTTTTTGAAATAGGATTCCGCCGCCTCCCGTGCGGAGAACTCCCTGGCGACGAGTCCCTTGTGGAACGAGGTGATGGTGAGATTGTCCATATTATTCGAATACGGCGGGCACTTCGAGGAAGCCGTCTTTGGATTTGGGGAATGCTTCTGTCCCTGCGCCGCGGTTCGTGCTTTCCCGCGCATCGTCCGCGCGGAGCACGCCGCGCAGGTCGGTGCCGCCGGTCATAGGGGGAACATCGGAGGTGTCGACGCCCTGAAGCTCCTTGAAGTGATCGAGGATGGCGCCGAGATCGGCGATGAGCTTTGCCTCTTCGGAGGGGTCGTATTCGATGCGCGAAAGTTTTGCGAGGCGCGCGAGCGCCTCTTTGTCTATGGATGCCATGACCCCATTCTACCCGCGCGGACGCTATTTTTCAATCGTTCGCGGAGCTTCTCCGCCGCGTTCCGCGAGGCGCCGCACTTCCGCGCCGAACTGGTTGCCGCGGTCGGTATAGTTCTTGAACATACCAAACGATGCGCAGCCGGGGGAGAGGATGACGGCGTCGCCGGGCTTCGCCGCATCGTGCGCCGCACGGACGATCTCTTCCATCGACGCGCATCCTTCGATGCATGCGACGGGATGCCGGGGATCTTCATGCGCCGCGATCTGTTCCTTGATGCGGGGCCATTCGGCGCCGATGCCGATCACCGCGCGGATGCTCGTCGAACGGGCCACTGCGGCGCCGAGCGCCGCAAAGTCGCTTCCTTTGGGCGAACCGCCGAGGATCATGACCTTCGGCGCGGCAAATGCTTCGAGGGCCACGAGCGATGCGTCGGGGGTCGTGGAATACGAATCGTCGTAGTACCGGACCCCGTCCGCTTCCGCGATGAATTCGAGCCGGTGCGCGAGGCCGCGGAAGTTCGCGATCGCGGAAGCGATGTCCGCGGCCGATACGCCCGCGAGCCTCCCCGCGGCGATCGCCGCGCAGGCGTTCTCCCAGTTATGCTCGCCGGGAATGCGGAGTGCGGAGACGGGGCATATCTTTTCTTTGGGGCCGATCATGGGCGTCGAGGCCGTGCCGCGGGGTCCGGAATCGTGTCCCGGTGCGCCCGCGGAATACCAGAACGCGCCGTTGTCCACCCACGCCCCGCGCGCCACGGCATGATGGCGCGAGAAGGTGAACACGATCCCTGCGGTGAGGTCCGCATAGGCCCGGCTCCGCGGATAGTCCTCGGCGAGCACCGCGAAGTCGCGGGACTTCTGCCAGCGTACGATGTTCGATTTTGCGGCGGCGTATTCCTCCACATCGGCATGCCAATCGAGATGCTCCGACGTGACCATAAGCGCCACGCCGATGTGCGGGCTTTTCTCGAGGTCGACCAGCTGAAAACTCGAAAGTTCGAGGACCGCCCACGACCGTGCATCCATATGGGGGAGGATGTCGAGCGCGGGGACGCCGATGTTCCCGGCGAGGAATGCCTTCTCTCCTGCGGCTTTCAGGATCTCGTAGATGAGCGACGAGGTGGTGCCCTTGCCCTTCGTTCCCGTCACGCCGATGATCGTTCCCGGACAGCGGTCGAAGAAAAGCTTTGTAGCGCTCGAGATCTCGGTGCCGTGCTCGCGCGCGCGGAGGAGTTCCGGCATGTGGTATTTCGCCCCCGGGGTGCGGAAGACGATATCGAACCCCTCGAGGCCGTCGAGGTATCCGGGGCCGAGCTTCGCGCGCGTGCTGCTCGGCACGTCGATGTCCTCTTTGCGGTCGAGCACCCAGATCTCCGCGCCGGCGAACTCCGGTGCGTGCATGAGGTGCTGGTAGGTGGACCGTCCTTCCCGGTCGAAGCCGAGTATCGCGATCTTCTTGGCGGAATGCGGCGCGTCCCTGTGCATGCCACTATTATAGAGCAGTGCGGGGCCGGCGCATATTGCGGTTGGGGTCTTCCGGTGGTATGATATCCCCGAACCCATTATGGCGCGGGAGGGTTGGGAAAGGTTTTCCGGGAAGCCCCATAAGCTTCCGAAGCAGGTCCGAGTCCTGCCCCCGCAACACTACTGGATTTTGAGCGTACAATGGCTCATAATCCTCTGATTTTTCAGATGTTTCCGCAGGTTCTAACCGCTTATGAATCGACCTCACTTCGGCGGCGATGATTTTCAGAGGCACAAACGGTTTTTCCATTGAAATCGTTAGGATTTTGTTATTCAAGAGGAGGTTCGAACCGAGTTTGCGAAACATCTTTTTTCGGGTCTCAATGTCGCCTTTGACGAATTTTTTGGGCGCCGCGGTCGCGAAGTCCAGAATCTCGTCGGCTTTCATCAGCCATTTCTTTTTGCGATCTTCCATATTGGCGATTAAACCCTCGACGCGGTGCTTCTCGGCGGTAGCCGCTGCCCGGCGTCGCATAAACTCATCCTGCGATATTTCCTGCGCCGCGCGCATATCGATCAGCGCGTCGATCTTCTCGTCGCATTGCTTGAGCGCCTTCTCGTAGTTCGCGAGGGCCTCGGCCGTGTAGCCGGTGTTCTGCTGGTCCATCCTTTCGAGCCAGCGCACGCCCCACGCCTTGAACCCTTTAGGCAGGTCGATCTCGCGCAATCTCTCCTCGATCTGATCCGCGAGGTTCTTTTCCGTGATCGGCATCTGCGAACACGGCAAACCTTTCCGCTTCGTGCAGCGGTAATAGGTGTAGTGGTGGACGTTGCCGTTCTTCTGATGCTTTGTCTTTTCCTCGGCCGTGATATACGCGCCGCACTCGGCGCAGTTGATCATCGCGGTAAAAGCGAAATAGTGCGTCTGCGGCCGCGGCTTGCCCGCGCGGCCGAGCATCCGCTGGATGCGGTCGTATTCCGCCTCGGTGATGATCG
>JAJYDL010000005.1 GCA_021777495.1 bacterium | reverse complement strand
AATCCCATGACGCCCACGAGAGGCATATGCACTTTGAGCCATACGGCGAATGTTGCGACGGAGACCGCAAGGCATATCCATTCGTTCGGGTGGAAACGGACGCCTTCTTTCCGGTTCTTTGTGATGAGCGTCCCGAGGATGAACGTCACCGCGAGGCAATCGGTCGTGTTTGCGATGTTGCGCACAAGGTCGTGATACGGCGCCGAAAGGTAAGTGACGAGGCTCATGATGACGCCTATCTCGAAGATGATCCAGGTGGCGATCGGCGGATGCGCCTTTCCATGGACGATCTTCAGGCAATAGGCCCCTCCCATGAAAAGGATGAGGGAGGCGGATGCCATGGCGGCAAGAGATGGGACCGTTCCCATGAATTCCTCCTGGAAGTGTATTTGCTGGCCGAATTATAACCAATTTACGGCATTTGCGCAATATGGTACGATAAGCGATATCGAAAGCATGGATTCCACGACCGCAACCTGCACGAGCTGTACATCGCCGTTCACGATCGAACCCGACGACCTCGCCTTCTATGGGAGAATGGACGTTCCGCCGCCGACGCGATGCCCTCGCTGCCGGATCCGACGGCGGCTTTCTTTTATGAATGAGCGATCGCTTTATCGGAGTACCTGCGCGCATTGCGGAAAGAACATATTCTCCGCATTTTCGCCCGGATCACGTCGTTTGATTTATTGTCCGACGTGCTGGTGGTCGGATGCATGGGATCCGATGGATTATGGCGCCGATTATGATTTTTCCCGCCCATTTTTTACTCAATATAAAGAGCTTCTCGAGAGGATCCCGCATCCTTCGCGCGAAACGATAGAGAGCACCCTTGTGAACAGCGATTATTGCAATATCGCGTCATATCTCAAGAATTCCTATCTTGTCTTCAATTCGGACTATGACGAGGATTGCGCATACAGTTCCTATCTGGAGCGGAGCTCCCGTTGCTTCGATATCACGATGGGCGACCTCTCGGAGCTTTGCTACGAAAGCCATAATATCTACAAATGCAACCGCGTCATCTTCTCCGATAACTGCAACGAATGCGTCGATGTCGCATTTTCGAAGGATTGCATCGCGTGCGAACATTGCTTCGGATGCGTGAACCTGCGGAACAAGCAATATCACATCTTCAACCAGCCATTCACCAAAGAGGGGTATTTTGAGGAAATCAAAAAATACGACCCGGGATCGTATAAGGTCCGGCAGGAGCTCACCGAGCGGTTGGGCGCATTGAGCCGCTCTTTGCCCAAGCGATACGCGCATGGCCTTAAAAACGCGGAGGTGAAAGGGGATTTCATTTTCAATTCCAAAAACGTTTCGGAAAGTTACGAGGTTACCGATGCCCAGGATTGCAAATATTGTCATTTCCTTTTCATTGCCTCCACGAAGGATGCGTATGATTTCACGATGTGGGGCGGCGGCGCGGAACGCGTCTATGAATGCATGGGTACCGGGGGAGGGCAGAGCGATATCCGTTTCTGCTACGAATGCTGGTCTTCCGATACGCGTAAGCTCGAATACTGCATGTATTCGCAGGGGAACGATCTTTTCGGGTGCATGGGGGTCCGGAAGAAGCAATACTGCATTTTGAATAAGCAGTATTCGAGAGAGGAATATGAGGCCCTCCGCGGGCGGATTGTGGAGCAGATGCGGACGATGCCCTACACCGACGCCAAAGGGAACGCGTATCCGTACGGAGAGTTTTTCCCGTCGGAGATATCGCCGTTCAATTATCGCGAGACGATGGCGCAGATGTACTTCCCGCTTACGCAGGCGGAGGTCGTCGCCCAGGGATTCAACGGCAAGCATTTCGACGAGACGAAGCAGTATGACATACGCGTTTCCGCCGATGACCTGCCGGACAACATAAAGGACGTGCGGGACTCGATCACCGATGAAATAATAGGATGCACCCATCGCGGGACGTGCGGGGAACAGTGCACGACGGCATTCAGGGTCACGCCGGCCGAGCTTGAATTCTATCGCCGCATGAACCTTCCCTTGCCGAGACTCTGTCCGAATTGCCGCCATTATGCCCGTGTATCCGACGGCCCCGGACTGGACTTTCATGCGCGGCGCTGCATGTGCTCTGGGGAAAATTCCGAAGGAGGACATTATCGCAATCACGCCGCGCATCTCCATGGCGCCGCCGCATGCGAGAACACGTTTGAGACCGCATACGCGCCCGGCCGCCCGGAGATCGTGTATTGCGAACAGTGCTATCAGGCGGAAACGGCATGACCGGAGCTTCAGACGCAGCCGATTCCGTGATATAATTGCATTGAGCTATGGCACCCTTGTCGTCGCAACCGGCCGAACTCGAGAATAACGTCATCTATTTCGCGCGAACGAATTTCAGGAATTCGAGCCGCCTTTTCGGCATCAAAAGGACGGACCGGCGGCAACATACCTATGTAATAGGAAAAACGGGCACGGGTAAAAGCTCCATGCTCAACAACATGATCGTCCAGGATATCGCGAACGGCGAAGGCGTGTGCGTCGTCGATCCGCACGGCGAACTTGTGGAGGGGATCCTCGACAAGATCCCCGAGGAGCGCATGAAAGACGTGGTCTATTTCAATCCCGCCGATCCCGATTACCACATCGGATTCAACATCCTTGAGCTTCCGGATCCGAAATACAAACATCTTGTGGCATCGGGCCTGATGGCGATTTTCACCAAAATCTGGGCCGGCGTATGGTCGGCGCGCATGGAATATATTCTCAACAACTGCATTCTCGCGCTCCTCGATACCCCCGGTTCGACGCTTCTCGGCATCCCGCGCCTGTTGAGCGATAAGACATATCGCCAGACGATCATCGCGAACGTGAAGGACCCGGTGGTGAAGGCGTTCTGGATCAACGAGTTCGAAAGCTGGCAGGACCGCTTCCGTAACGAGGCGATCGCGCCGATCCAGAACAAGGTGGGGCAGTTCCTCTCGACATCGCTCGTGCGCAATATCGTCGGCCAATCGAAGAGCACGATCGACGTCTTCGATATCATGAACGAAGGCAAGATATTCCTTGTGAACGTCTCGAAGGGGCGCATCGGCGAGGATAATTCGGCGCTCCTCGGCGCAATGCTCATCACGAAGATCCAGCTTGCGGCAATGGAACGGGTGCGCATTCCGGAGGAGGAACGCGTGGACTTCTATCTTTATGTGGACGAGTTCCAGAACTTCGCCACGGATTCGTTCGCGGGGATACTTTCCGAGGCCCGCAAGTACCGCCTCAATCTCACGCTTGCGCACCAGTATATCGGCCAGCTTGTCACCGACAGCTCGACGCGGGTGCGTGACGCCATCTTCGGGAACGTCGGCACGATGATCGTTTTCCGCGTGGGCGCGACGGACGCGGAATTCCTCGAGAACGAATTCTCTCCCGAATTCGTGATCGAGGATATCGTAAACCTTCCAAACTACCACATCTATATCAAACTGATGGTCGACGGCGTGACCGCGCGGCCGTTTTCGGCGATGACGCTGCCCACGTTCAAGGTAAAATCATCAGAAATCGTGAAAGAGGATATCATCGCAATGTCCCAGAAGTACTATGCCCGGCCGCGCGAAACGATCGAAGCGGAGATCAACCGTTGGAGCGGCATCATGGAGCGTACGCCCGCTCCCGAGGACCATGCCACCCCCTCTCCTTTGCCGCCCTCGGAACGCCCCGTCACGACGGCGGACGGCCTCGTACAGAAGAGCGCTCCCATCGTCACTTCGTCCGGTGTGCGCTACCAGGCGATCTGCTCCTCCTGCGGCAATCTCACCACGCTTCCTTTCGAGCCCACGCCGGGACGTCCCGTGTATTGCCGCGACTGCATCAAGAAGATCGAATCGGGAGAGCTGAAACCGATCAAGGCGGCAACTCCGGCGCGTCCGGCTGCGGCGCGGCAGAAGGAACGCGCAAACGATGCATTGAGTCGCCTCGGGATAGAATTCGCCGAAGAAGCTTCCGTCCCGCAGCGTCCGGCGTCGGAACTGCGCAAGGATTCGAAGAAACCCATCGCGTCTCCCTCTGCGGCTCATGAAGTCTCGCATCTTCCAAAGACGCGCGCGTTTTCTCCGTCAGCACGCCCTTCCGGCCCGGCCCAGTCACCCATGGCCACGCCGTCGGTTCGGGGGGCGACTGCTTCCGCCGATGCAGCACCGCCGGCTTCCACCCTTTCCGCAGCGAAGACGCCGGAAACGGATGTCGCCCCGGGGCAGACGCCCGTCCCTTCGACGGTCCCCGTAGAAAAGCCTTCGCCGACAATCTCTCTCGTAGAACTTGCGAAGCCCCAGGAGCGCACTCCAAACACGAAGCCGAAGCATATGCCTCGTGCGGAAGTAAGTATCGAATCCCTCCGTGATGCGATCCGCGCATCCCTTGCGGAGGATCTCGCACAAGCAACAACCGCTCCCACGGATCCCAAACCTTCCGCCCAGAATAACGACGATGAAGAAGACTACGAAAAGGACAATACGTACCGACGGTAGTGGAAGAAAAAGGGCGTCCAAGACGCTCGGGTTCCATATCCTCACGATATTTCCGGGCATGTTCTCATCGTATCTCGGCGAATCGCTTTTCGCGCGCGCAAAAGAGAGCGGCATCATCACCGTCGCACTCCACGACCTCCGTGATTTCACCGAAGATCGCCACAATAAGGTGGATGACCGGCCGTTCGGCGGCGGGCCCGGGATGGTCCTCAAGATCCAGCCGATCTGGGCCGCGTTTCGTGCGGTAATGCGAGGCATTACAAAAAAGCGCACACGGAAGCCGCGCGTACGCACCATCCTTTTTTCGGCGCGCGGTGAGGCATTCGATGCGCACACGGCGCGCCGCCTCGCGAAGTACGACCACCTCGTACTCGTATGCGGCCGCTATGAGGGCGTCGATGAACGGGTTGCGGAGCATATCGCCGACGAGGAGATTTCGATAGGAAACTATGTGCTTTCCGGCGGAGAGATCCCCGCCCTTGTTCTCATGGAAGCGGTAAGCCGTCACGTGCCCGGATTCATCGGGAAAGAAGAATCGCTCGAAGAGGTGAACGGCTCATTTCCCACATATACCCGCCCCGAATCCTTCGCGCCCGATCCGAAGAAGCGTTCGCGGTGGAAGGTCCCTCCGGTACTTCTTTCCGGCAACCATAAAAAGATTTCCGAATGGCGGGAGTCGCATCGGGGCAGGACCCTTTAAGTTTCTTTTACTTCATATTTGATAGGGTGGGAAAGTGACGCGCGCAGGACCCCGACCCCGTGATATCGCTCTCGTCTGCGAATCCGCGATCCTTGCGGGAACTTTCGCGGTTTCCGCGGGTTGGCGCGTGGATCCGCTCCTTCCCGTTCTTGCGGTATTCGGTTCCCTGGGAACCTTCCTCTTCTGGCCGCGCGGCTGGGCTATTCCTGCCGCATCGTTCATCGGAACATTCCTCTGCGCGTTTGCATACGGACAGCTTCGCGAGGGGACCCTCGGGGGATCCCTTCCCGGAGGAGCGGCATCCGGTTCCTTCCTCGCGCAAGGTGCTTCGACGGTCATGCACGATCCGTTCCTCCCGTATCCATCCGCGGCCCTTCTTGCCGCACTTCTCGGCGGTTCATCGGGCGAGCTCCCGTCCGGCATGCGTGCCGCAATGGAATCCTCCGGGAATTCCTATCTTGTGGGAATGTACGGCTATAAAATGCACCTCCTCGGAGAAACGACGCGCATCATTTCCGGTTCCGCCTTGCCGCGTGCCGCATCGCTTCTTATCGGTATTACGCTTGTCGTCCTTTTCGCCGCAGCGGCGGGATTCCCCGTTTCCGCGGTACGCGCCGGGACTATGGTATGCGCCTCTTCCGTTGCGGAACTTTTGGGGCGCCGCGGAGAGAGGAATTTCGTCGTGCTTCTTACGGCGGTTTCCATGGTCATTTGGGATCCGGGAATCTGGGGAAGCAGGGGATTCATTCTTTCTTTTTTGAGCATCATCGGGATATCCCTTATTTCACCGCTCTTTGAAGAGGCCGTCTCCCGGCGTTTTCCCGGCAAAAGCGCACTGCACCGCGCGCTTTCGTTCCATGCCGTCACCGCGACGGCGGTGAACATCGCGATACTCCCCGCCGTCGCCGTACTCTACGGTTCCTTTCCCCTCATATCATTCATTTCGAATGTCTTCGCCGGTTTGCCGCTTGGCGCGATCCTTTGGCTTGGCATGGGTGCCGCCACGATCGGAAGGCTCATCCAGCCCGTTGCGATCCTCTTTACCGCCCCGCTCGCGCCCCTTCTTGAATATGAGAAGGTGATGTTCGATATATTCGCGACAGTGCCGATTGCCATACCTGCCGCAGCATTTCCTTCGGCCGCGCTTATCGCATACTATTCCATCCTTGGCGCAATCCTTTTCGGAACGCACGGCCGTGACTGATATACCCGAACGCCATGCAGATGCGGAGGCACAGGACATCGGGTTCGTGGTTTGCGATCATGGCGATCCTCGTCGTTCTTGCGGATGCCATCCTCTGGTATCGCATCTTTTCCGATGCTTCCTCCGCAACAGCTTCGCACGGGCCCGGCATCTATTTTCTCAATGTGGGATCCGGCGATGCGGAGCTCATCGATTTCGGCCACGGCGTACGCGTTCTCATCGATGCCGGTCCCGCGGGTACTGCAGCGGTCCACGCGCTCGATTCGATCTCCGGACCCGGCGATCGTTCGCTTGCGCTTGTCATCATTTCCTGCCCCGAAGCAGGCGATTTCGGCGGCCTCGCTGCGATCATGGACCGCTATCGCATCGGTGCCGTCGCCTATGGCGGACGCGACGCATCTCCCGGCATCACGGCATGGCCGGCGCTTCTCGAAAGGCTGGCATCTCAGAATATCCCGCTCCTTACCCTTGGCGCGGGGGATAGGATACGCGCCGGAAGCGCGGGTGAAATCGATATTCTTTCCCCGGATTACCGCCTCGCCCAAGGAGCTGCGGTCCTTACCGACACGGGTATCGTTGCCCTTGCGCGCGTGCGGGGATTGAACGCCCTCTTTGCCGCGGATATCGGCACGGCAATCGAACATGCTCTCGTATACCGCTATAGGGATGCGCTCGAGGCGGAACTCCTCAAAGCTCCCCGGCATGGTGCGAAGGATTCCACGGGTTTGGCGCTTTTGGAGGCGGCCTCGCCCCGCGCGGTCGTTATCGAAACGGGTTCCGGAGGCCTTGCCGGTCAGCCTTCCGACGACGTCCTCTCGCGCATCGCAATGGGAACGGATGCGGAGGTATTTCGGACCGATCGCGACGGAACTATCGCTTTTTTCCCCGTCGGAGAACGGAAATTCACCGCATATTCGCTACCCTGACGTTTCGCGAGTGGTATAATGGAATCATGACACTGCTCATCCGCAATGTGCGGATCCTTGGAGGCGAAAAGGAATTTTCCGGACTTTCGGATGTCTTCGTGAATGGCGACACGATATCCGCCATCGGAAGCTTTCCCGGCAAAAAAGCCGACATCGTCCTCGACGGACAAGGGAGCTATCTCGCTCCTGGCTTCATTGACGTCGGCTCCGCTTCCGATCATTACCTCACTCTTTTCGAGGGCAGGGAACAGGAGGATTTCCTTCTCCAGGGGGTAACGACGCTCATGGGCGGGATGTGCGGCGCATCTCTCGCCCCACTCGCGTACGGTACGCTCGAGTCGGTCCAGAAATGGGGCGATACGTCGCGCGTCAACGTGAATTGGCATACGGTGGGCGAGTTCCTTGCCTCACTCGAGGCGCATCCGCTTGCGGTGAACTTCGGCACGCTCGCGGGCCATGCCACGATCCGAAGGGCGCTCATCGGGGAGGACCTCCGCGATCTCACGAAGAACGAAATGAACGTATTTGCGCGCATGCTCGAGGAGGCGATGACCGAGGGAGCGTTCGGCCTTTCGACGGGCCTTTCCTACGTCCATGCCCGGGAAGCGTCGCCGCTCGAACTGAGCTTTCTTGCCGACGTGGTTGCGCGATTCGGGGGCGTATACGCCACGCATCTCCGCGACGAGGGGAAGGGGATCGCGGCATCGGTGAATGAGACGATAAGGATCGCCGAAGATCGCCGCGTAAAGACCCTTATCAGCCACTTCATGCCTTTGCGCGGCGCCGAGGAGGAATATCGCGCTGCCCTGCGGATGATCGAAGCGCTTCCCGACAGCGTTCCCTTCCGTTTCGATGCCCACCCCTTCCCGGATTCGCTCCTTCCCATCTATACATTCCTTCCGGAGTGGGCGCAGAACGGCGGCGTAAAAGTGTTGCTCGCGAATATAAAGGATGACTGGCTCGTTTCGAAGATCCGTCGGGATATGCCCGCACTCGATGCGGAGCATTTCATCGTCATGGATGCTCCGAAGAACGAGATGTTCGCGGGAAAGAATCTGCGCGAAGTCGCGGCGATATACGGACTCGACGATCCGCGCGATGCGCTCCTCAAACTGATGGTGGCGACGAATCTCAAATGCTCGGTGCTTTACCGGAACATCGATGAATCCCTTGCATCGGACGCTCTTACGAGCGCGAGAAGCATCGTTGCGTCGAATGCGCCCAGCTGGGGCCGCCGCGGCACCCGCCAGGCCTCGCGGCGATTCCGGCCCCGGCGGATCACTTCAACCTTCACGACATTCCTCGGCCTTGCGGCAGCGGGTCTCATGCCTCTCGATGCGGCGGTTCGTAAAATCACCTCCGCGCCGGCAGCGATGTTCGGCCTCAAGGGGAGGGGATTGATCAAGGAGGGCGCCATTGCGGATCTTGCGTGCTTCAGGACCGATGGCGCAAAGGACGAGCCCGCGGAAGTATTGTTCACTGTCGTGAACGGCTTCGTTGCGGAATCCGACGGGGTGTTTAAAGGATCTTTCCCTGGAAAAATCTTACGCCGTACCGTCTGAGCATGTCCCCACGAACGCGTACATCCCCATCCAATAAACCCCAATCGTCCTCCCGGCGCCTCCGTGCGGGAGCTCCGGACAACTTTCTTTTGGCCGTCTTTTCCGTCCTTATCGTATTCGGGCTCGCCATGCTTGCGTCGGCCTCGTCCGATCTCGGCAAGATCCAGTTCAACAACAGCTATTATTACATCGAACACCAGCTCCTCTACGGCCTTACGATCGGCGCGCTCGGGTTTCTCGTCGCGTACCGTCTGAACTATCAGCGGTTCAAAAATGCGGCACTCGTCCTCCTCCTTGTGAGCATCTTCTTTCTCGTGCTCGTGTTCACGCCGCTCGGCTCCGTGGTGAACAATACGAACCGATGGCTGCGCTTCGGACCGCTCAGCTTCCAGCCCGCGGAGCTTATGAAACTCACCTATCTCATCTACCTTGCCGCATGGCTTTCCAACACGAAATTCAAGCGTGCCACGGATTTCCAATCGGGTCTTCTTCCGTTCGCCATCGTCTCCGGTATCATCGGAATACTCCTCCTGCTTCAGCCCGCCACGAGCACGGTCATGATCCTCATCGCGTCGGGCCTTACCGTCTATTTCGTGAGCGGGGCTCCGATCCGCTATATTCTTGCGTTCCTTGGTGTCGGTCTTGCGGTTGTCGCCGCCGTCATCCTTGTGACGCCGTACCGCATGGCGCGCATCGAGGGTTTCCTCAACAAAGGATCGAAGACCCAGACGCAGAACTACCAGGTTGACCAGGCGCTCATCGCCATAGGATCCGGTGGCGTTACGGGCGTGGGATACGGCCAATCCGCCGTCAAAGCGACCTATCTTCCCGATCCCATCGACGATTCCATTTTTGCGGTGATCGCGGAGGAACTCGGGTTTATCGGGGCGGCTTCCCTCATTGTCCTTTTCGGCCTGCTCACGTTCCGCATGTTCTGGCTTGCACGAAAGATAGGGGACCAGTTCGGGAGGCTTCTCCTTATCGGATTCGGGACGATCATCGCGCTCCAGGCATTCGTGAATATGGCGTCGATCTCCGGCGTCATCCCGCTCACCGGCGTACCGCTTCCCTTCGTGAGTTACGGAGGAACCGCCCTTGCCGCCTTCATCACGATGATGGGAATGTCGCTCAACATATCCCGTTACGCGCAATAAGCCCGACGCCCTTCGAACGTCCGGCACTCCCATTTGGCGCTTGGGATTTTGACTGATATCATTAGTGCTATGGCGGACGAGGAAAAATTCCTGATGGTATTCACCGGTGGCGGGAGCGGGGGGCATGTGTACCCGCTTATTGCGGTCGCGGAAGCGCTTGAAGGACGCCTCAAAACGATGCAGGCGCCGTATGAGTTCTTTTATGTAGGACCCCGCGATCAATATGCGGGGCTTCTCGCACAAAAGGGGATGACCCTCCGGCCGATCATGGCGGGAAAGGTAAGGCGCTATCTTTCGCTGGAAAATATTCTCGACATTCCCAAATTCGTTATCGGGTTCGTGCAGGCGCTCTGGCAACTTTACGTCATCATGCCCGACGCGGTCTTTTCGAAAGGCGGCACGGGCGCCTTCGGGGTCGTCGTTGCGGCATGGTTCTACCGCATTCCGGTGCTTATCCATGAATCCGATGCCGAGCCCGGCCTCAACAACCTTCTTTCCTCGCGATTTTCGACGGAAGTGTTCGTGAGCTTTGCGCGCGCGGCGAAGTATTTCAATCCTTCGATTACGAAGGTCGTAGGATCGCCGCTTCGCACGGAACTTTCCGCACTGCGCACCACGAAAGAGCTTGCGAAGGAGAATCTCGGCTTCGATCCCGCGAAGCCCCTCGCGCTTGTTGCGGGAGGTTCCCAGGGTTCCACGAGGATCAACGATTTCATCCTTGCGAATCTTCCCCAGATCGTTTCCCGTACCCAGGTGCTCCATCAGACCGGCCAGGCGAACTTTACCGACGTCGAAAAGCTTTCGCGCGCGGCGCTTCTTGGCGCAGGCACCGAGAACCGTTATCAGGCAACGCCGTATCTTACGGATACCATGGCAATGGCGATGACGGCGGCGGATCTCGTCATTTCGCGCTCGGGAAGCTCGGTGTTTGAGCTTGCGGCCTTCGGTCTTCCCGCAATCCTCATCCCGCTTGCGGAATCCGCGAACGGACACCAGCTCATCGATGCCGAGGAATTCGCCGCAACGGGCGCGGCGGTCGTGATCGAGGAGGAAAATCTTCTGCCGGGAATATTCTTCGGCCAGCTTGACCGGATCCTTTCCGACGGCGCCCTCCGCGCGCGCATGAGCGCCGCATCGTCGAAGTTCTTCATCCCCGGCGCGGCCGATGCGATTGCGGGAGACGTGATCGCCGTCGTTGCGGCAAAGGAATAGCGCCGCCTTGCGCGCCCGGAACACTTCTTTTTCCCTCCGGAGTATGGTAAGAATAACCGCATGGACACCGCTGCTCCCAAAGCTTCCGTAATGCGGGCACCTCAGCCGTCCGCGGAAAAGGAACGGGTCAGGGTGCGGATCGCTCCGAGCCCCACCGGACCGCTTCATGTCGGTACGGCGCGGACCGCGCTCTTCAATTGGCTCTTCGCCCGCCAGCACGGAGGGACGTTCGTGCTCCGTATCGAGGACACCGACCGCGAACGCTCGAAAAAGGAATACGAGGATGCGATCTTCGAGGGCCTTTCGTGGCTCGGCCTCGACTGGGATGAAGGTCCTTCGCCCGACGGCGGCCCCGACCGCGGGAGCCATGGACCGTATCGGCAGACCGAACGCACCGCGATCTACCGGCGTTATCTCGAGGACCTCCTCGAGCGCGGAGAGGCATATTACTGCTATTGCACGAAAGAGGACCTGGAGGCGCAGCGCCAGGCGATGCTCGATGCAGGACTTCCTCCGCGCTACGGCGGCCATTGCCGCAGCCTCGCCGCGCCGCCGCCCGGAAAGAAGCCCCAGGTGATCCGCTTCAGGATACCGGAGGTGACCGTCGAGTTCACGGATATGATCCACGGCAAGGCATCCTTCGATGCCGGACTTCTCGGCGACCAGGTCATCGCGAAAGACCTCGATACGCCTCTCTATAATTTCGCCGTCGTGGTGGACGACGCACTCATGGAGATCACGCATGTGATCCGCGGAGACGATCATTTTTCGAACACGCCGAAGCAGATCCTCGTCCAGCGCGCGCTCGGATTCCCGACGCCGCATTACGCGCATCTCCCGCTTATCCTCAACCCCGACCGCAGCAAGATGTCCAAGCGGTTTTCGGATGTTGCGCTCGCGAACTACCGCGACCGGGGTTATCTTCCCGACGCCATCGTGAACTTCCTCAGCCTCCTCGGCTGGCATCCCAAAGAGGACCATGAGGTCTTCGATCGCGCGTTCGCCGTCGAGCATTTCGACATCGGCCGCGTACAGCAGGCGGGCGCCGTATTCAACGAGGAGAAGCTCGACTGGCTTAACCGCGAACACATGAAGCGCATGCCCCTTGCCGAACTCGCATCGGCCGCGTCGCCGTTCTTCGCGAAGGCCGGCATCGATACTTCCGGAGGAGGATCGCCGCCGGATGGCGGGCAGGACGGCACCCTCCTTATGCGCGCCGCCGCGCTCCAGCTTTCGCGCGCGAAGACTCTTGCCGAAATAGCCGAATCATCCCGTTTCCTTTTTGACCTTCCCGCGTACGATCCGAACCTCTTGGTCTGGAAGGGGAATTCCGTCCGCCATGCGACCGCCTCGCTGACGGACGCCGCCGCCGCGCTTCGCGCGTCCGCTCCCGGCGACTTCGCATCGCGCGACGCCCTCTTGCAGGTACTTACCCCTCTCATCGATGCACGGGGCAGGGGAGCGGTACTGTGGCCGCTCCGCGTGGCGCTTTCCGGCCAGGCGGCCTCTCCCGATCCCATGGAGATCATGCAGGTCATCGGGAAGGAGGAATCCCTTGCGCGCATCGAAAGGGCCCTTCGCGGTCTTGCCTCATCTTCCGCATAGGGGCCCCGTCCGAGGCAATATATTGCCGTTCGAAGTAAAAGTTTGTAGAATAATTTTATACTATGCAAAAGAACAACCCCGCGTTCTTTGCGAAGCTTGCCATCGTAATCCCGGTGGCCGGTATTTTGATTCTCGCCGCGGCATCAGGGACGACGCCCAGAGCCCATGCATATGCGCTCGGTCCCACCGCACCCGCGGCGAACCCTGGCGCGGCCATCGGCCAAGGATATAATTTTTCGAACTCCTTTCAGAACCTCATATCGTCCTTTACGACGTTTTTCAACAATATAAAGAGCACGAACGGGTCGGTCTCCGTCACTGGTGGCGGTTCGGCCGGGGCACCGGGGGTTCCAAGCGGGGTCACTGTGACCGTGGATTGGAGGTCCTACGTACAAAGTTTCGATGTGTGGTTCTACGATGCGACCGGTATCCAGATCCAAGGGTTCACGAACTTCGTGGCAGATGTTTTTGCATGGATTGTGGGGGCGCTCCAGGGACTTGCCGCATGGGTTGCGGGAATAGTGACGAAGAGCCTTTAATATTCAACGCAAAGAGGGTGAAAGGGTTCAAAAGGGATATTAAAGAGAAAGCGTCTTTCTCACCTATATCTGTCGTAAAATATATCTTGTGCGACAGATAGTGTTTGTGAGAAGCCACGGTTCCCTTTTGGATTTATAAGGCTGGTAATATAATGTATTGCATGGCAAAACCCCCCGCGAGAAGTTCCGACGTTTCAAAGAAGATAATTCATTTCATTGGAATCGGCGGAATCGGTATGAGTGCTCTCGCTCGCTATTTTTTGTCAAAAAAATGGGCCGTTTCGGGTTCTGACGCTCTAAAGCACCAGATTACCGAAAGCTTCAAAAAGTCCTCTGTAAACGTAAAAATAGGCCATAAAAAGGCAAATATACCCCCAAAGGCGCTTTTGATAGTAAAAAGCCAGGCAATTCCGGCCAATAATCCCGAGATCGCCGAAGCTGCTCGCAGAGGCATGAGAATACTCACCTATCCCGAGGCGCTCGGGGAACTCACCCGCACCCATAAAACGATTGCCGTTGCGGGATCGCATGGTAAGAGCACCACAACCGCCCTCGTCGCGCTTGCCCTCATCGAAGGAGGGCTCGACCCGACGGTCATCGTCGGCAATAACCTGCGCGAGTTCGGCGGTACGAACTTCCGCTCCGGGAAAAGTCCGTGGCTCGTCGTCGAAGCCGACGAATACGGACGCGCATTCCTCCATTACTCCCCCTTCGTCGCGATCGTAACGAATATCGACCGGGAGCATCTCGATATCTATAAAGACATTGCGGATGCGAAACGGACATTCATGCAATTCCTTGCGAACACGACCGAGGGCGGCGCGCTTGTGCTCAATCGGGATGACGCAAATCTTCGTTCGCTTGCCCCCCGCATCGCCGCGCTTGCGAAACGTAAGAAGCTCCGTGTGGTCTGGTACTCCCTCCATGGCGGCGTCTCCGTAAAGGCCGTCGGTGCACGCATCAAGATATTCGGGTCGCACAACCTTTCGAATGCGGAGGGGGCATTCCGCGCGGCGCGCGTGCTCGGCATTCCGGACGCGAAGATCCTCCGCGCCATCGGCAGCTACCGGGGCGCATGGCGCCGCATGGAGCTCCGGGGAACCGCATCGATACCGACCCCGGCCGGAGAACGCACGGCGCTCGTGTACGACGATTACGCCCACCACCCGACAGAGATCCGCGCCACGCTTTCCGCCATGAAGGAACACTACCGCGGCCGGCCTCTTATCTGCGTGTTCCAGCCCCATCAAGGAAAACGCCTTTCGCTCCTTTTCAAAGAGTTTACGGCGGCATTCGACGATGCGGACGCCACGATACTCCTCCCCCTTTACCGCGTACGCGGACGGGATGAAGGTTCTCCACGCACGTCCGCGGACCTTGCCGCAGCCATGCGGCGGCGGAACCCGCGCCGTGCGGTTCGCTTCGTCGACGATCCGAAGGACCTTCCTGCGGCACTTGCCGCCGTCCTTTCGGCCCTTCCCCCCGCAGCGCGGCGGCGCTCCCCTATCGTCATCATGATGGGTGCGGGAGACATCGTGAATCACACTTCGGCCCTGCTTTCATAGCGAACTCCGCATGATCGGGGCACCACATAGGCACTTTATCGATACATAAAAAAACCAATCCTTACCGCACAATGAAAGGAGATCCGAAGACCGTCGACGAATTCAAGGAGCAATCAGGATACGTCATCGACGATGTGTGGTATCCGCGCGTCACGAAGATCGTCTCGATCAAAGCGAAACCCGCGCTCTACTATTATTATGGCGAGGCGAAGAGCTATCGCGCCGCCACCGAGGCAACGGAGCGATCCGCGGTCGAAGGCACCATGATCCACGAAGCGGTGGAAGGGATTCTTCTCGACAGGAATCCGAAAGTGCCGCCGGCAATCCTCCCGGCGGTACGATCGTTCTCGGCATTCCTCATGGCGAACCGCATCGAGGTCGCCCCGGAACTCGTGGAGCGGCGTATCGTAAATTACGACCACCGCTACGCGGGCACGGTGGACGCCGTCGCACGCATCGGCGGGAAGCTCGGCGTACTCGACATCAAGACATCGGGGTCGGTATACCGCGACTATTCGCTTCAGACCTCGGCATACATGGATGCGCTGAGGGACCAATTCCCCGAGCTTTCCACGCGGTGGATCCTCCGCATAGACCAGATTCAGCGATGCGTCCGCTGCGGCGCGGTACGCAGAGTGAAGGGCGGGATCGAAAAAATAAAGACGGATTGGCGCGACCCCGTCATGCGGCAATGCGCCCATGAATGGGGAGATCCTTTCGGCGAAATCGAACTCAAGGAATTTCCCGAATGGCAGAATGATTTCCAGGCCTTCCTTGGCGCAAAACGCCTATGGGAATGGGAGAACGAAGAGTGGCTTTCGAAGGTGGGCTACCTTTGATGGCGAAGGAGGCGGCACTACTGCCAGATCGTTACGATAGGGACGGTCGATGAGGATGCGATGACCGGAAGGCCCGACGTCGAGTTCGCGGGCGCGCGCGCGATCGTGCCGATGTCGGCGGTCCACGGCGAGGATGACGTGTTGATATTGAAGATGGATATATCCTTTCCCAGCGGTCCCGGCGCGCAGGCGTAGCTCGGCGCCTCGCCGTTCGCGGTGAACGGCAGCGTGCCGGTATATGGCGTACAGAGCGTCCCCCCTTTGAGCTCGATGAGCCAACCCGATCCCGCGGGTTCCACCCCTTGTACCGGCTGCGGCTTCTGAAGAGGCTTTGTGAGCTGGAGGACGAACGTCGATGTATCGTTCGGCTTCGTGGGATTCACATTGCAAAGAAGCTTCTGCGCGCCGGGGATCTGGAAACACGGGTCGCTGATATCATTGCCGACTGCACATCGCCATGCATCCCCGCGGAAGGCCGCCGCGATGGAATTGGTCCAGCAGGACCCCTCCTTGACCGGCACCGAGCTCGATGGCATGGATGCGACATACTGGACGACCTGCGTCGCCGCTTCGAGGACGGGAGCGGACGCCGATCCCGAGGATGACGCCGAGGGCTCAATGGGGGCGCTTACCGGCGCCGCAAAGAATTCGGCGATACCGAAAAGTACGACGAGGACAAGTACGACGACGACCGCTATCTTATTTGTTGTTTTCATATGAATATGATGATGGGTGAATGATTTATTGGAACCTAAACGTGCCAACCACGTTCTCCATCAGCGCATCGATCTTTGCGGCGCTGAACGGTTTCAATCCGTACGATGCGGGGTAATTGTAGATTTGCGCGGAATGCACCGTGTATTCGATCGCGTAGCACGTTCCTCCGCGGATCGTACGGTAGCTCGTGGTGTCATAATAGTTTCCCGCACCCGCATCCGATGACCGAAATACGACGAACGGAATACCGTCCACCGTCGCCGTGGACGTGGGCCCCGCGGAAGGACCGCCTGTTGCATCGGGCCGGAGGCAGCCCGCGAGCGCGTCTGCGCTTCCGCCCGTCCCCACCGTGAGGCGTGCATCGGAAAAGTTCGTCTGCGGCTCGAACGCCTTCGGGACGGTAAGGGTGAAATAAAGAGTACCCGTCGCCCCGTCGGCGCCCACCCGCCAATCGGTCGAAGGGACAAGGGAATAATTATCCTGTGCCGGGAAATCTATGGGGTACGCGATACTGAATCCGCCGGCGGTATTGTTCGCGTCAGTCTGCCATTCCGCCGTATTGCGATAATAGGCAATAAGCCCGTCGGTCGGTACCGCATCGGACGAAGCGGGATTCCCGGCCCCGGCGAAAAATGCTCCTGCGGCGGACTCCGCCATTGTTCCGTAGCGCACGCCAAGAAAAAAACCCGCAAACGGAAGTGTTACGAAGAGCGCAAGCGCAAGCGTTTTTGAATACCATGTCACCCTGTTCCATTCGATCTTCATATGAACATTATACGCCCGATACCTCTCCGGTGTTAACTCTTGCATCCCGGTCCGATGTCGGATACCATTCCCTCAGCGCATCCGCGCAGAAGGAGTATCCTTTGGCAGACGTTACGATAAAGGCCCTTACCATTTTCCTGGCGGTGGCATTCGCCTATTCCCTCGTCATGACGGCCCTAGCGGGTCGGCGCCTCAGGGAGCTTGGAACGCCTCACCGAGGACCGCTCCTCGAATCCCATACCGCATATGCATCCTGGACGCTCATCGTCCTTGCGGTCATGATCCTTTTCGTGGAATTCGTCACGGTAAAGCACTTCGGCCGCCAGCACTCGCTGCTCTTCCCCGCGCATCTCGCCGCATCGGTACTTTGCGGGGCGACGCTCGTCCTCGCACGGGTCCTGAACGGCGTCCGTATGAGGCGCATCCCGATCGTCCACCGGGTCCTTGGGACCGTTGCCGCATGGTCCGGCGTCATCTCCGTGATCCTCGGCATCATCATCACGCTCATGCTCCATTCCTAATGGAGCCCCCTCCACCCATGCGAACCATTTCGCATTGGTGGACTTTTTTATCTCAAATCTGGATCTTCGAGAAAAGATAGCTCCCAAGCGCGAGGAATACCGCCGTTACGGAGGCAAGTACCGCAAAGTCGACCCCTATCCCGAACGAGCCGCTCCCCGTAAAGAGGATCCTGAACGAATCGATACCGTACGAGAGCGGATCGAACCTTACAATTCCCGCAAGTACGACGGGCAGGCCGTCGATGGGGAAAAGCGCCCCCGAAAGGAAAAAGAGCGGCATCACGAGAAAGTTCATGATGAGCTGGAATCCCTGCATGTCGTCCAGCAGCGATGCGATCGTGGTCCCGAGCGCCGCGAAAAGGAGCGCGACAAGGAGCATGAAAAGCACCGCCACGGGCACGAGCATCCAATTATAGGGATGGAACCCCGGAATCAGCACAATGAGAAATACGAGGAGTCCTTGAAGGGTCGCCACCGTCGCACCGCCGAGCGTGCGCCCTATCATGATGTTCAAGCGATTCACCGGGGCCACGAGGGTCTCTTTGAGGAATCCGAATTGGCGGTCCCATATCATCTGGATCCCCGAAAAGATCGCGGTGAAGATGATGCTCATGCCGATTATCCCCGGCGCAAGGAACTGGAAATAGCTTCCCTCGCCCGCCTTCTGGAATACCGTTCCAAGCCCGTATCCGAGCGCGAGCAAAAAGAGAATCGGCTGGCCAAGCGATCCGATTATCCGTGACTTGGAACGGAAATACCGCTTGAGTTCCCGCAGCCAGAGAATGTAAATGGTCTTCATGGTGGTTTTCTTCGTAATGGTCCGTTTAATGATCAACGACGGCCCTGCCACATCCTGCCCCGCGCCCTCATCCGGTCCGTGGCCCCCGCCTCCTCTTCGCGGATCACGTTCCCGGTGAGCGCAAGGAACGCGTCCTCGAGCGAATTCTTTCCCGTCCGTTCGCGCAGTTCCGCCGCGGTGCCCATCGCGATGATCTTCCCGTGATCGATTATGGCGATCCGCCGGGCGATCCGTTCGGCCTCCTCCATATAGTGCGTCGTAAAGAACACCGTGATCCCCTCTTTGGCGTTCAATTCCTGGAGATAGGTCCACATATGATTGCGGGTCTGCGGGTCGAGCCCAAGGGTGGGTTCGTCGAGGAAGATGACCGCGGGATGATGAAGCAGGCCCCGGGCTATCTCGAGGCGGCGCTTCATACCCCCGGAAAACTCCTTCACCAGGCTCTTGCGACGGTCCCAGAGCTCTACGAACTCGAGAAGTTGGCGTGTCCGTTCTTTTCTCGTCTTTGCCGGCACCCCGTATAGCACCCCGTGGAATTCCATATTCTCCTCGGCCGTAAGTTCGTCGTCGAGACTCGGATCCTGAAACACGATGCCGAACGATCGCCTTACCGCAGCGGGATCCTTTGTCGCATCATGGCCGTTGAGGGCGATGGTGCCCCGGCTCGGGGTGAGCACCGTCGTAAGCATTTTTATGGTCGTCGATTTTCCCGCCCCGTTCGGGCCGAGGAACGCGAAAATCTCCCCTTTTTCCACACTAAAAGAAACTCCGTCCACCGCGGTAAAATCGCCGAACTTCTTTGCAAGCCCCTCGACGCGTATGATAGGTTCCATGGGTATTCCCTTTCTTTTATTTTGATATATAATAGTTAATATCCTTAACTATACACCCTGGGCGCCGCGTGGCAAGGCATGGCATATCGGCGTTCCGCGTGGTATAATCAAAAAATATGCAATCACCTATCATGCGCGTCGTGGGCGGGGGCAAGAAAAAGGCAATCATCATCACCGCAGCGGTCATCGTCGTCGCGGGAGGGATATATTTTTGGATCGCGGCGGGGAACCGCCAAAGCTATCAATTTGTTTCCGTCACGAAAGGGACCATCACCCAGGTGGTGAGCGTGACCGGAAACACAACCCCCATCAACAGCGTGGATCTCTCCTTCCCCTCGGGAGGGACGATCGCCGCGGTCTATAAGAACGCGGGTGATCGGGTGAGCAACGGAACCGTCCTCGTACAGATCGACACGAATGCTCTTCAGGCGCAGCTCGCCCAGGCCCAGGCGGCAGTGGACGCCGCGCAGGCGACCCTTGAAAACCTTCAGGCAGGACCCACCCCTCAGACGATCCAGGTATCGCAGACCGCGGTCGCCGCCGCAAAACAGACCCTCGCCAACTCCTATTCAAGCATTCCGAATGCCGTTGCGGATGCCTATGCGAAGGCAACCGACGCGGTGCGCAACCAGATAGGCACATTCTACAACAATCCCGATTCCACAAATCCCCAGCTTTCCTTCTCCGTAAGCGATTCCCAGATCGTGAATGACGCGAACAACGAACGCCTCCAGGTAGGTTCCGTTCTCGACGCGTGGGCCAACGAGATTGCGGCGCTTTCCTCGGCGACCACCACCTACTCCACGTCGACCCTTGCCGCCGCGCTCTCGAATTCGGCGGATCACCTCTCCGTCGTCACGTCGCTCCTCAATACCGATGCGGCGGCGGTCGTCGATGCGACGGGCGTCTCAAACACCGCTACGGCGGCATATAAAAACGACGTCGCAAGCGCGATCACGGAGGCAAACACGGCGGCAGCCGCAATTTCGACGCTCCAGCAGGCCATTGCATCCGAGGATGCGGCCGTCGCCCAGGCGAATGCACAGCTTGCCGCCACCCTTGCGGGATCCACGTCCCAGGCGATCGCGGCCCAGCAGGCGCAGGTGGCGCAGGCTCAGGCGAACGTACAGAACATCAAAGTCCAGATCGCCAACGCAACGCTCACCTCCCCTATCGACGGCGTCGTGACGGTGCAGAACGCGAAGGTCGGAGAGGTCGCCATCGCCGGACAGACGATCACCTCGATCATCTCCGCGAACCATTTTGAAGTGGATGCCTATGTGCCCGAGACCGATATAGGCAAGATCTCCATCGGCGACGCCGTAACTATGACGTTCGACGCATTCCCCGGCGAGACGTTCCAGGGCAAGGTCTTCTATATCGATCCCGCGGAAACGATCCAGGGAGGCGTGGTGGATTATCTTGTGAAGACATCCTTCAACGCGCCGGATGCGCGGATCAAAAGCGGTCTCACCGCAAACCTCGATATCAACACCCAGACCGATCAGAACGCCCTCATCCTCCCCCAGTATGCGATCATCCAGAACGCGAGCGGAACCTACGTCGATATCCTCAAGAACCGCAAAGAGACCCAGATTCCCGTCACGCTCGGCATCCGGGACCAGAACGGAAACGTCGAGATCCTTTCGGGACTTACCGAGGGGCAGCAGGTCGTGAATGTGGGCCTTAAGGCGCAATAGCAATGACGGACGCACCGGACGTGATACACGTCGAGGGCCTCAAGAAGGATTATGTGGATGAGGGCGAAACCACCTCCGCCCTCCGTGGTGTTTCGTTCACCATTAAAAAAGGCGATTTCGTCTCGATCATGGGCCCTTCGGGATCGGGGAAATCCACGCTCGTGCAGATCCTGAGCTTCCTCGACCGCCACACCGGCGGCACCTACTCCTTCCTCGGGCGGCGGACGGAGGAGCTTTCAAACATCGACCTCGCCCACATACGGAACAAGAGCATCGGCTTCGTCTTCCAGTCGTTCAATCTCCTCACGCGGCTCACATCCTACGAAAACGTAGAGATCCCCCTTATCTATTCCGACGTTCCCGTTTCCGCGCGGAAAAAGCTCGTCGAGGACGCCATCCGCGCCGTCGGACTCGAAGAAAAGATATATGTCGAAACCGCGAAACTTTCCGGAGGGCAGAAACAGCGCATCGCGATCGCACGCGCGCTCGTGAACGATCCCGATATCATCTTTGCCGATGAACCTACGGGAAACCTCGACTCCGCGTCGGGCGCCCAGGTGATGGGCATCCTCGACGGCCTCAATCGCAACGGAAGGACCGTGGTGCTCGTGACGCACGAAACGAACACCGCCGAGTTCGCCGACCGCATCATCCGCCTCCGCGACGGCCTCATCGAAAGCGACACGCCGGTCTCGAATCCCCACCGCTCGCGCGAGCAATTCCTGAAATAGCACACCACGAACGCCATGCGCATCAACGACCTTGTCCGATCCTCGCAATCGACCTTGAAGCACGGAAAAATGCGATCGCTCCTCACCATGCTCGGCATCGTGATCGGCATCTCCTCCGTGATCGTCCTCATGTCCATCGGCGCATCCGCCCAGGATTACATCCTCGGCCAGGTGCAGGGCCTCGGATCCAACCTCGTCATCGTCATCCCCGGAGGATCGACGAACGGCCGTCTCTCCTCCCCCGCCCAGGCCCAAGGGATCATCGTGACGAGCCTCAAACAGCAGGACGTCGACGCGCTTTCCCGCGATCCCTCGATCTCCGCGGTGACCGAAGAGGTGCGAGGACAGGCGCCCGCGAGCTTCCAGGACAACAGCGAGACCGTGACTTTCGACGGCGTGCCCGCGAACTTTTTCACCGTCCGGAACTTCGGCGTAGCGAACGGATATCCCTTCACCGCCGACGACGTGTCCGCCTACAACCATGTCGCGGTCATCGGATCGTCGCTCGCCGCCACTCTCTTCGGAAGCGCCTCCGATCCCGTCGGCCAATATATCAACGTAAAGAATATCCAATTCCGTATCGTCGGCGTGCTTGAAAAGAAGGGAACGGGGGCCTTCGGCATCGATCAGGACAATATAGTGATCGTCCCGATCACCGTCGCCCAGACGCAGATGCTCGGCATCACCTATTTCAACGATATCATGGTCCAGGCGAACCCCGCCTATAACATCGACTTCGTGAAGTCGCGCGTACAGACGATTCTCGAACAGGACCACGGCATCACGGACCCCAACAAGGACGACTTCACGATCGAGACCCAACAGGACGTCCTTTCCCTCCTCGGCAACATTACCTCGATCCTCACCATGTTCCTTGCCGCCATCGCGTCGATCTCGCTCATCGTCGGAGGCATCGGCATCATGAACATCATGCTCGTCTCGGTCATCGAACGCACGAGGGAGATCGGCCTCCGGAAATCCGTGGGAGCGACGGATGCGGATATCCTCCAGCAATTCCTCGTGGAATCGGTCATGCTCACCGTGGTGGGGGGCGTGATCGGCATCGCGCTCGGCGGTCTCGTCGTATGGGCCGCGTGGTTCGCCATCAACCGCTTTGCCGGCATCGTGTGGACGTTCGAATTTCCCCTTTCCGCGATCCTCCTTGCCGTCGCGGTCTCTTCGATTACGGGAATCGCATTCGGCCTCTATCCCGCGCGCCAAGCCGCCCGGAAGAGCCCCGTGGAAGCCCTGCGATACGAATAAAAAGCCTGCAACGCGGAAGCATTGCAGGCGGTAGAGAACGGCGGCGCCTTACGATCGCACGGCGGCCTCCGCTTTAAGATCTTCCTCGAGGAACAGTCCGTAATCGTAGAACGTGCGCCTTTTGATGTTGTAGTCGATACGCGCTTCGCTTGCCCGCGGGGTCGTTTCCTTTGCAAGCTCTTCTTTGCGCGCTTCCGCCGCATTCATTCGGATATGCGCGAGCGCGCGCAACTCTCGTTTTTCGAGACGCACCATCTTTTCCGGCGGAATTCCAAGGTGGTGTGAAAGCTCGAGAAGCTCTCCCGCCCCGTCGTGCGTGATAAGGAAAAAGCTTCCGATGATGGTGAATATCGCGAGGGTAAGCAGGAACACGATCATCTCCCCGTCACGATCGATCGCTGCCGGCGTTTCGGGGTTTATCAGAAACACCGAGAGTACGACCACAAGAATCATCATCCAGCCAAGAATGAACATGGCGGATGCGATCTCTGAAAGCAGCGGGTATACGAAGTATCCGCGTTTCCGTAATGCCTCCGCAATGAACGAATCGCGTGCCGGAATGGCGCCATCACGCTGCAGCTGCCGTGCCGCAGCCGAAAAGCCGATATTCAAAAACACAGGACCCCTCCCGAAAGATCCCTTTCCCGGGACCTTTGCTTATCGCTTTATAACAAAAAATGACGGCTTTGGCAATTGTTCCAACAAAAATCCCCTCGTATACGAGGGGATTTTACAACACGCAACCGCTTATCGACGCCGCACTGTTTTCTTCTTCCCGGCCGCTTTCTTTACCGAAGACCGTCGTGCGGGAGCATTCGCCTTTTTCATGGAGGCCGCTTTTGCCTTCGCGATCTTCATCGCATGCGCTTCGATGGCGCTCCAGTGCGATTTGAGCTCGCGTCCCGCTGCCGCAAGGTCGCGCACGCTCACATCCTCGAGCGATCCGTACCGTGCAAGGACCTGATCCACGATCGCACTATAACCCGCTTTTCCGAGGCGCTCGGCCTTCTTTGCCTTTGCCGCGACCTCTTTACGGGCCTTCTGCGCCCACGCGTTCGCCTTGGTGCGATTTTTCTTTTCGGAAAGGAGATATGCCCCCGCGGATGCCGCGAGAAGAGCTGCCGTGATGGCGCCGCCTATCTCCGCGCCCTTTATGATCTTTGCTTTTTTCGATGCCTTCATTGATGTTCTATTCCTTTTTCTTTACCGTCTTTGATGCCGACCTTTTCGCCGCGGAACCCGTGCGGCGCAGGAGCGATTTAAGGAAGCCGAAGAACGCCTCGATCCGAAAGCCTTCCTTCCTTACGTTGGCGCGGAGATCGGCGATGTCGCCGCGGAAAAGCCGCGTCTCTTCCTTGAGCTGCCCCGTGATATCCTTGATGTCCGAAAGGACTTTCGCGAGGTAAATAAGCGCCACCGTGAGCGCGACCGCCACAACGATCACCGCGAAGGTCGTTACAAAAAAGAATATGTCCGCATGGATCAGCGTACTCATAGTATGAGTATACCACAGGGCCTCATGCACGGCGCAAGCGATCGAGGGCCTTTTGCTTATCCGCGGGCGGAAGCTTCGTCTTTCGTACGGCATCGCCGAGCATCATGATCGTCCGATCATATGTCCTTCGGTCCACGGGATACGGCGTTGCGTCCTTTCCGCCGTGCGCAAAGCTGTATCGCGCGGGATCTTCATAGGAAGGTTCCGCGCCGTAGATAATCTCGCCCACAAGCGCGAGCGCACGGACGGTTTTCGCGCCGACACCTTCCGTTGCCAGGAACCGTTCGTAAGTTTCGGGCTTTTCGTCGGTCACTTTCGCGAGAATCTTCTCGAGATATCTGCTCTTCGCGAAATCCTCATGGACGACGGGATGATATTTGAACTCCCGCGTCTCGAGGTTGAGGAGCGTGAGCTGCCGGCTCGGCCTGCCGTCGCCTCCGATCTCGACTTTCGCCATCTGTGAGAGCCTTGTGGAATACTTCCTGAGGAGCGTGATGTCCTTCATGAGCGTCGCATAGCCCGCCTGCACAAGCTCCGTCGATATTTCCCGCGAACGGTCGCTTTTCGATGCGCTCATATCAAGCACCGTCTTTATGGTGATCGGAGACGATATTCCGGAATGCGGATCCGAGACAAGATCGTTCACATCCTCGGAGAACCAGTGATAGCGGCGCGCCGTCTGCGCTTCTGCGTTCATTCCCTGCTGGACGACCGCCCATGCGCCGTTGCGCGAGAAGAAGAAGGCATGATGATACAGCTGGAATCCGTCCTGCACGAGCGCAGAATCCACCTTTGCGCTCATTTTGGAATTGTAGACAAGATTCTCCGCCTGCGCGGACGGCAATAAAAGGCGCTCGCCCCACCGAAGTATCTCGTCGGGCGCTTTGCGCGAGGTTTTCCCCTTTCCTCCCGCGATCGCGATGCCGAAATCCGCTTCATGCCCCCGGATCGCTTCCTTGAGCGCGGCGGTGAGGATCGTGGTGAGCCCGCTCGCGTTCCAGTCGAATGCGAGCACCGTACCGAGCGATTGGAACCAGACCGGGTCCGCAATCCGCTTTATGAACTCATCGGGACCGTATTCCGCCACGAGCACGTACATCATCTCGCGTCCAAGCTTCACCATGCGCTCGAAGAGCCATGGCGGGCAATGGCCGCTGTCGAGGCCGAACGAGGCGATGCCGCGCTGGATCATGCCTCTATTATAGCCGGTTCAGCGTTCCGCGTTGTAGAGTGCCTGTATTTCCCCGGGCGAAAGCGCGCGATTATAGAGGCGTACGCCCTGAATCGTACCGTTCGTCACGCCGAATTGGTCCTCCCCTATTTCCGGCGTGGTGGTGGCGGTAACCTGCAGGCCGGAAGCCGAGCTTGCTCCGCTTGCCACGAGCGCTCCATTCAGATAGACATAGCGCATCCCGTTTCCCCCTCCCGCATATACGAAGGCAAGATAATACCAAGTTCCCGGAACGGTCGTGCCGCCCAAAAGGTCATCGCTGTAAAATCCCATATAAAGATTTCCGCTTCGTATCGCAAGATGGAGACATTCGTCCGCGACACTCGCGGTGCAAACGCCGAAAATGCCGTTATCGTATTTTAGCGCCGCCTGATTCATCCATCCCGTAACGGTGAACGGAGCGGCGTTCGCGAATATATTGGTGGCAAGCGGCGGCGTTATATAATCCGTGCTCCCGTCAAATTCTCCCGCAGAATTTTGGTGAAGGCCGGCGCCGTAATACGACCCGTTCGTCCCGATCGGCGTCCCCGACCACGTCCCGTTGTTTCCACTCCCCGATTTGTCGAGCGCGACAGTGCCCGTGCCCTCGTTGAGGGGCCAATAGCCCAGAAGGCCCTGCGGATCATAGAGGGCGGAAAGGCCCGGGGTGCCTTCGCTCAGAACTTCGGGGAAGAGGGATATCACGGGGTTGTTGCCATACGTCCCTTTGTACTTGCTCGATTCGAGATCCGCGGTGATCTCGAACTGAGTGCCGTTCGTATTGTAGGCATAAAAAAGACCCGAAGATGAGGCGTTCACGGGGTCCACGGGAAGCGACCCGATAGGACTTCCCGCGCTCATCGCTTTGAAATTGATGGGAAGCCAGCCGGAGGATGCGATCGTACGGTATGCGGAAGGAGTACTGCAGGCCCAGGAGCTCGAGCCGAGCGACATCATAGCGAGAGAGCCGCACGTGCTCGAGCTGTTCGGATCGGGAATGCTCACATAGGTGTTGGTTGTCGTGCCAAGGGAAAACGAAGCGGCTCCTGCCTGGTCCGTGGTGTATAGGGAAACGGCGGAACTGAGGGTGGCCATGTCGGAGACCCGGTTCGCATCGCGGCTTTGCGCAAGAAGCTGGGCGGGGTTCAAGACAAGAACGACGACCACCGCAAGGATGGCGATGATGGCGATGACGACCAAGAGCTCGATGAGGGTGAAGGCGGAGCGGCTTTTCATTAACTTACTTCTCTTCATTATACAATGCTACGATCTCCGCCGGTGAGAGGGCATGATCGTAAAGAGGAACGTCAAAGATGGACCCATTAACGAGGGGCGGAGCGAGAACAAAATTGGGCGCCCGGGTGCCATTGTTTAATATTATCAGATAACCCTCCGGGCTTTTGCGCTCAGTTTCTACTTTTCCTCAAGAAGCCGGGCGAGCAAGCGCACCGGCGTGCCAAGCCCTCCTTTTGCAAGCCACTCCTCATCGATGGACGTCATGCGCGGCGCGATATCCAAGTGAACCCATGGATAGCACTGCTCCCCTTTCTCGTCTTTGGTGAACTGCCAAAGGAACGTTGCGGCCGTGCTTGCGCCTCCCCCTGCGCCCGGTTTTCCCGCATTTGCCCAGTCGGCGAACGTGCCTTTGATGTCGTTTTCGTAATCCGACGAAAGCGGCAGAGGCCACACCGGATCCGCCACTGCATCGCCGAGTGCGCGGAAGCGTTCCTCGAGTTCTTTACCGGGGGTAAAGAGGCCCGTATAGCGGAGACCGAGCGCGGCCATTGCGGCACCGGTGAGGGTGGCTACATCGACTACGAGCGAAGGGTTGTACCGTTTGGCATACTCGAGGGCATCGGAAAGGATCACGCGACCCTCCGCATCCGTGTTCAAAACCTCGATCGTCTTGCCGTGCATCGTACGAAGGAGATCGCCGGGGCGATAACTGGATCCCGAAGGCATATTCTCCACGGCAGGAACAAGCGTGACGATATTCTTCTTTACGCCAAGCCTCGCCGCCGCCGCAAGCGCATGAAGTACCGCGGCGCCCCCGCTCATATCCATGTGCATTTCGTAGATGTGTTCCGTGCTCTTGAGATTGAGTCCTCCCGTATCGAAGGTCACGCCCTTACCCACAAGCACCACGGGGCGCTCCCCTTTCTTCCCGCCCATATACTCGAGAATGATGAATCGGGGCGCCACCGCGGACCCGCGGCCCACGCCAAGGACGCCGCCCATGCCAAGCCGTTCCAGCTGAGGAACGCCGAGCACCGTCGCCTTCACTTTCTTGCCGAGTTTCCGTGCGAGCATGACCGCATGGCGCGCGAGGACGTCGGGAGTCATATCCCCTCCGGGAACATTCTGGAGTCTGCGGCATTCGTTCGTCTCTTCGCCGATCACGAGCCCCCTCTTCACGCCATTCGCCGCCAAGGTCCTTGCTTTTGCCGACATACCCTTCGCAAACACAAACTCCGCGCTCCGCAACGGCAAGGGCATGGAGGGCGAGGGCGTCTTATATTCGCGATACTCGAAGTTCGCCATCGCGACATTCGCCGCCGCCACTTCACAGAGATCGCCCGCAGCATCATCGTCGACGCGTCCTCCGGGAATCGCCTCGAACGCCAGATGTCCGAGACGCTGCCGCATGGCCGTCCGCACCGCCGCGCGGTATGCAATCGCATATTTTTTCACAGGAACTCCGGCCGCATGCCATTCCTTCGCGACGCCGACCGCAATCAGATGGCGGCCGTGCGACGGCAGGACGAACGTCTTGACCTCGCCTTCCCGTATCGCAAATTCATTTTCGATCGCCTTCGCGGAAAGATAGTGTTTTTCGTCCGCAGTAAGATGCTCCCAAAGAAGCGAATGCCTCGGGCTCCGCACGCCGGATACGAAAAATACGAGCGCGGCATTATTGCGCGGCGCATCGGAGATGGATAGGGAGAATGCCATGGCGCGATCGTAATAAATGGTTATGCGAGATTTTTAAGATAATATTCGTCCGTATCTTCGTGATATCCGAGTATGCCGAGGATGCGCAGTCTTCGCATGGCCTCCGCGAGCGCTCCCGGCTTGATCATCGGCGAATCCTTGTCCGACCCAAGCGCCTCAATGAGCATCTCTATCGTAAAGGGCGCTCGGCTTACGGAGTGGATGCCGTTCTCCAGGAAGTTGCCTATCTCCGCCATCGCAAACTCGGGGTCGGTGATGACCTGCTTTTGTTCCTCGGATTGCGATGGCCCTTCGTATGATTTTTCGGCCATATATGATATAAGAATATCCCAAACGAGCGAAGGTCCGCAAACCGGCGCGTCAGAGAAGGCCGTGGACGTCGCGGATAGTGAGCGCGATCATGAGCGCAAGGAGAAGCGCAAACCCTATCCCGTTCACCCACGCCTCGATCTTGTACGGAAGGGGTGAACGCTTCATTTTTTCGATGAGGATGACCACGAAACGGCCTCCGTCGAGCGCGGGGAACGGTATGCAGTTCACGACCATGAGATTGAGGGATATGACGCCGATGAACTGAAGGAGGTATGCGAGCCCTATCTTGCCCGTTTCCTCCGCCACGGAGAATATGCCCACGGGGCCCACGATGCCGGACGGGATGGATGCCTTTGTGAAGACCTGCCCGATAAGCTGGCCGAACGCCTGCACGGTGAGAACGCTCACGTTCCATGCCGCGATGAACCCGTCGCGGATGGACGGAAGGAATCCCTCGCTCGCCGCACCCCCCTCCTCGAGCGCGACGCCGATCGCACCCTGGTCCGGACCGACGTTCGTCCGCGGCGTGAGCGTATAGTCCACCTCCTTATCGTTCCGCAGGACCGCAACGGTCACGGGCGATCCTTTGTGGGCGTCGATGTAATCAACGAAGGTCTGTGCGCTCGTGTATCCCTTGATGATATCGCCCGGCTGCAACCCCGCAGCCGCTGCGGGCGATCCCGGTTCGGTACCCGCAACGACGAGCGTCTGAGGTACCCCCACCATGAATACGACCGAGACGAAGAGCCACCCGAGGAGGAAGTTCGTAAAAACGCCCGCGAGCACGATGACGCTTTTCTTCCATGCGGGCTGAGAATAGAACCTGCGGGATTCGTCCGTCGGCGCCGCGGCTTGGGCCGCCGTGCCGGAAGCGCCTTCTCCATCCACCACCTCGAACTCTCCCCGTTCGCCCGCGATGCGCACGAATCCCCCGAACGGAAGCCAGTTGATGCTGTATTCCGTGTCACCGATCTTCTTGGCGGCGATGCGGGGCGGGAACCCGAACCCGAATTCGTCCACCTGGAGACCGAACATCTTTGCCGCAAAGAAATGCCCCGTCTCGTGTCCGAGGATGAGGAGCGAAAGCCCCACTATTACTAAAATGGCGATCAGCATGATTATTCTCCGAGCTCCGCGATCTTGCCCTTCACCATGGCCTCGATCTCGGCGTTCGCTTTATCGGTTGATTTCTGTATTTTCTCTTTTCCCTTGAACTCGTCGTCCTCGGTGATGGCGCTCGATCCCTTCGCATCTTTCAGACGCTTCATTGCCTCCTCGCGCCGGGCGCGGATCTGGATGCGCGCCGCCTCCGCCATCTTTCCGACAAGCTTGCCAAGTTCCTCGCGGCGTTCGTTGCCGAGCGGCGAAAGCGTGCAGCGGATGTTCTGCCCGTCGTTCGTCGTCGAAAGACCGAGGTGCGCGCCTTCGATCGCCTTCACGATCGCGGAGACCGCACCGGGATCCCAGACCGTGATCTGGATCGTCCGCGGAGGGAGCACCGAAAGCGACCCGAGCTCGCGGATGCTGAGCGTCTGGTCATACAGACTGAGGCGGATATCCTGCACCATGTCGGGCGAAGGCTTATTCCCCCGCAACTGGGCGAAATCCTGTTTGATCTTTCCCGTCACGGATACGAGAGCCGACTCGAGCTCCTTCACTATTTCTTCGGTAATGGTCATATTGCGATGGCGCGCGCTCGCGCAACCCGATTATTCTAACGCATAAGGGCCTCCAGCTGCAATCGCGGATTCAGCGGAGCGTTCCCGGCATTTTCCGAGAGGCGAAGCGCTTTGTGCCACAGGGCCGCATTCGCGGGCGACGGATCGCGCCAGGCAAGGACCGTCACGATCGCCTCGAGGAACCTCCTCAGGCTGAAATCGTCGGGTTCGATGAGCTTCTTTATAAGATCCTTTCGCGCCGCCGCAGGGGCCGCAAGGAAGCGCTCCGCCCGTTCGAGCGTCGCACGGAACGCTTCGTCGTGCGCAAGGCGCCACGCGAGACCCGGCGTTCCCCGGGCGCGCTTCGCAAAGGACGCCGCATGCGCCTCCGTGACGCCCTCCGTTCCGGCAAGCCATTCGGCGATCGCGCGTTCGGGTACGGTGCCGAAATGGACCTCCGGAAGGCGGGACCGTATCGTCGCAAGGATCGCTTCGGGATCCGAAGCGATGAGGATGAGAAGCGACGATGCCGGCGGTTCCTCCGTGATCTTGAGGAGGGCGTTCTGCGCTTCGGTCGTAAGGAGGTCCGCGCCGTCGACTATCACGATGCGCCGCGGACTTGCGTTCGGCCGCTGCCATAAGAACCCCTTCATCTCTCGCGCAGCATCGATACCGATCGAGTCGCCGCTCGCCTCGGGATTCCGCATCTGCATGAACATGAGATCGACCACCATGAGATCCTGGAGCACCTCTCCCTCGGCCGGCACTTCGAACGATCCCTTTTCGAGGAATTTCCCGAACGCGCGCGCAACGGTTCTCTTCCCGACCATGGAAGGTCCGGAAAAGATGTAGCCGTGGCCGAGCGCGCCCGATCCGGCAAGCCGCTGCATGTCGCCGATCGTGCGCTCGTGACCGATGATTGCCATGAATTACTCTATCGCTTATTGAGCAGCGTCCGCTTGTAGGTGTCGAGATGGTTCAGGATGAGCCCGGTTCCCTTCGCCACGCAGAAGAGCGGGTCTTCCGCGACGTACGCCTGCACGCCAAGGAAACGCTCGAAGAACTCGGGAAGGTGGTGGAGCTGCACCGAGCCGCCGGAAAGGATGATGCCTTTTTCCATGATGTCCGCCACGAGCTCGGGCGGGGTCACATTGAACACGTTCTGCACGGAGGTCGCGATCTCGATGAGAAGCGGGTTGAGCGCCTCGGCGATCTCGTTCGAATTGATGATAATGTCCTTCGGAAGGCCGGTGACGAGATCGCGCCCGCGGACCTGGTATTCCATCTTTTCCTTGGTCGGCATCGCCGAACCGATCTCGATCTTCACCTGCTCCGCGGTCTGCTCGCCGATCGCAAGCGCGTATTTCTTCTTCACATAATCCATGATCGCCTGATCGAACTTATTGCCCGCGATGCGGAGCGAGTTCCACGAAACGATGTTGCCGAGCGCGATCACCGCCTGCTCGGAGGTGCCGCCTCCGATGTTGATGATCATATTGCCCGAACGGGCGTTGATGGGAATGCCCGCGCCGAGCGCGGCAAGGATCGGCTCGCGCACGATGAACGCATTGCCCGCGCCCGCCTCCCGCGCGGCATTCATCACGGCGCGGCGTTCGGTCTGGGTGATGCCGGCGGGGACCGAGATCACGACGTCGGGCTTCACGATATTGAACCAGCCGGACGCTTTGCTCACAAAATACGTGAGCATCGCCTTCGTGATGTAGTAATCGGCGATCACGCCCTCCTTGAGGGGACGGTACGCCACGATCTCGTCGGGGGTTCGCCCGATCATCTCTTTCGCTTCAAGGCCCACGGCAAGCACGCCGTTGTCGGGTTTCGTAAGCGCCACAATAGTGGGCTCATTGATGATAAATCCCCTTCCCGGCACGAAAACCACCGTGTTCGCAGTACCAAGATCGATGCCTATTTTCTTTCCAAACATGATGAGTATTTTACGCGAAAATCAATGAAAATGCAAAAATATGGGCAAAATTCGGGGCCGTCCAGGATAAGAGAGGACGGCCCCAGCGGAGGATGACCGGCAATGGTCGATGCCATTGCGTCGCTATTCTTTTCCCATAATACCCCGACAGAGGACATAAAAAAAGCCCGTACGCGATGTGCGCACGGACCGTGTTGCCGAGATCGGCGGAAGTCCTATGATCCGACCATCCTCTCCACCAAGGCTTCGCGATGCGCCCCCGTCTGGGCGATCTTTCCCTCGATGAGCGTGCGCGCGGCCCGGAGCGGAACCGGGATATAGCGCCTGCGCGGATACGTGTCGAATTTCGGGATGAAAAAATCCCCCTCCTTCACGTCGCAATCCGCGATGAGCGATCGGCAGTCCTCGAGGGACCCCGTATAGAGCGAGCCGAGCTCGCTCCTCCGCTGTTCGCTGTCCGTGAAGAAAAGGCAGAAGAGCGGCGAGGGCGTGCTCGTTCTCGGTTCATGCCCCACGAGCACGGCGCGGGGATGGAAGTATGCCTTGGCGATCTGATAATCGACTTCGGCGGCGATTGCAACGACTCCGTTGGCGGTACAGCGGCGGACATTCGGTCTCATAATAACTCCCGTGATGCGGAACTGCCGAACATTATATCCTTTCCGGCGAGTTCTGTAAAATATCCGTCAGCCCCTCGTAATGTCCGCCCCGAGCTGCCGGAGGCGTTCGTCGATATGTTCGTATCCGCGGTCTATCTCCTCGGCTCCGTCGATTTCCGAAACGCCTTTCGCAACAAGCGCGGCAAGGATGTCCACGATGCCCGAGCGGAGGTCGCGCACCGTGAGGTTCGTCGATTCGAGCGATACCGGCCCTTCGATCGTCGCGAAATGCGGAAAGCCCTTTCCCGCGAAACGGCAAGGGTCACCCGGGGGGCATTCCGTCGAAACGGAGATCTTCGCGCCCATCACGTTCAGATCCTTCGCGTAAGCGAAACGGTCCTCATAGATCGTTTCATGGATCGCCGACACGCCCCCAGCCTGGGTGAGCAGCACCGCGAGCGGCTGCTGCCAGTCGGTCATGAATCCCGGATGGACATCCGTGCGGACCGTGAGCGGGAAGAGATCCCCGCCCGGACCCCCGTCGTCCCCTCCTCCTTTTGCGCGCCAAAAGGCGATGCCGTCCTCCGCCACCTCGAATTCGCCGCCGAGACGGCGCACGGTATTGAGGAACGTGATGAGATGCTCCTGAACCGCGCCTTTGAGCTTGATGCGTCCGTCCGTCGCGATCGCAAGGCAGGCGAAGGATACCGCCTCGTTGCGGTCGGGCATCACGCGGTGCGTCGTCCCATGGAGTGCGGACACGCCCTCGATCGTGATCGTCCGCGGCGGCGAAAGCTCGATGATCGCGCCCATCTTCTGAAGAAGCTTCACAAGATCGATGATCTCCGGCTCGAGTGCGGCGTTTCTGATGACGGTCCTCCCCTTTGCGAGCACCGCGGCAAGCATGATGTTCTCCGTCGCGCCGACGCTCGGGAAGCGGAGATCGATCTCCGCACCGCGCAGACCGCCGTCCGGGGCCCATGCGCGAAAGCTCGCGGGGGTCACTTCGATCTTCGCGCCGAGCTTTTCGAGCCCCGAAAGGTGGATGTCCACCGGCCGGGGGCCTATCTTGTCGCCTCCGAGCACCGGCACTTCCGCCTCGCCGGTCCGCGCGAGGAGCGGCCCGAGTGCGAGGATCGGGATCCGGTTCTTCCGGGACAGCTGCGTCACGCGGTTGTTCCTGACGACGGGCGTCGCAACGCTCGCGGTAGGACCCGCCACCTCCATCTCGGTGCCTATCGAACGCAGGAGCTCGTATACGATCTCGAGCTCGCCGATCGCCGGAACGCTCTTGAAAATGCACCGTTCCTCCGTGAGGAGCGACGCCACGAACATTTTCGATGCCGCATTCTTCGCGCCCGCAATGACCACCTCCCCGAAAAGCGGCTTCCCTCCCTTAACGATAAATTTTGCCATGGAGATATTCGGCGAGCCCTGCCACCGGAACGCGCTCCTGGGTCCCCGTGTCGCGATTGCGCACGGTCACCGTGTCCTTTTGCGAAGGATCCTCGCTCTCGCCGAGGGTCGCAAAATCGACCGTGACGCAGAACGGCGTCCCGATCTCATCCTGCGCATAGTAGCGCTTGCCGATGTTGCCTCGGTCGTCCCACGCGACCGGGAACCGCGCGCGGAGTCCGTCGTAAATGGCGCGCGCCTTTTCGACGAGCGCCGGCTTGTTCGCGAGGAGCGGGAATACGGCCGCTTTATAGGGTGCGATGGCGGGTTTCAATCTGAGATAGACGCGATCGCCTTCCTCGGTGT
>JAJYDL010000028.1 GCA_021777495.1 bacterium | reverse complement strand
ACTGGCTTCAGGTGCCAGCGATCGCAAGATCATAGGAGTTCGACTCTCCTTCCCAGCACCAATCAACGTCCTTTCGAATCACAATCCATGCCAGATTGCATTTTTTGCAAGATCGCGGCGCACGAGGTCCCTTCGTATACCGTATGGGAGAACGAGCGCTTTATCGTGATCGCCGACATCAAACCGGTCAATCCGGGCCATCTTTTGATAATCCCCAAAGACCACGTCGAGGTCGTGTTCGCAATGGATGACGCGCGCTACGCCGAAGCGTTCGCCGTCGCAAAGCGGCTCTCCGATCCCGTCCGGCGCGCCACGGACGCCGCGAAGATCGGGATCGCCGTCGAAGGGTTCGGGGTGGACCACGCCCATGTCCATCTGATCCCCCTCCACGGACCGCACGAGCTGAATCCGGACCGTGCGCAGCCCGCGGACCCGAGCGACCTTGCGGCAATGGCGGAAAAGATACAACGCGAGATACGCGGCAACAAATAAACGAAGCACATCGACTACCGCACAAGAAGAAACCACCGCAGTACCAAAAAAAAACAATAATAATAACCAATTACCATTATGCCAATGAAAAAGAACGAACATCAGGGCGAAGGCGCGCCGCGGAACGAAGACCGTCCCCGCACGCGTCCGACCCCGCCGCCCCTCAGGCCCCGTCCCGCGCACGCAAACGCGCCGCGCGACGACCGGCGCCGTTCGGGCGGGCCGCGCCCCCAGGGGAACGGCAACCGCGGCGGCATGCCGCCCGCACGCGATGCGGGAGTGCATTCCCACCGCAACAAGATGGGACCCCATACCATGGTCGCGCCCGATGCGCGCGCCAAATCGGATCCCGACGCCGTACGGCTCGTGCCGCTCGGCGGACTCGAGGAGATCGGCCGCAACTGCTCTTTCCTCGAATACAAGAACGAGATCGTGATCGTCGACATGGGCCTGCAGTTCCCCGAAGAGGAGACGCCGGGCATCGACTACATCATCCCGAACACGCAGTACCTCGAAAAACATAAGGACAAGATCCAGGCGATCATCCTCACCCACGGCCACTACGATCACATCGGCGGCCTGCCCCACGTCCTCGGACGGCTCGGCAATCCCCCGATCTACGCCACTTCCATCACGAAGGCGATCATCGAGAAGCGCCAGGAGGATTTCCCGAATGCGCCAAAAATGAACGTACAGCTCGTGAAGAACGGGCTCGAGCTCAAGCTCTCCCAGAACTTCACCGCGCTCTTCTTCGGCGTGCCGCACACGATCCCGGAAACGACGGGCGTGATGCTCAAGACCCCCATCGGCAACATCGTGCACTTCGCGGACTTCCGCCTCGATTACGATGACGAGGGCAATCCGCACGGCCTCGAGGAATTCGAGAAGCTCGGCAAGATGGGCGTGCACACCTTCATGGTGGATTCGACCGCCGCCGAGCGACCGGGACACTCCGTTTCGGAGAAGACCGTCGAAAAGAACCTTGAGGAGATCTTCCGGAACGCGGAGGGGCGCATCGTGGTCGCCACGTTCGCGTCGCTCATCACGCGCATCGCGGAGATCATGAAGATCGCGGAGAAGCTCGGACGCAAGGTGGCGCTCAACGGCTACTCCATGAAGACGAACATCCAGATCGCGCAATCGCTCGGGTTCGTCAAAGTGCGGCCCGACACCGTGATCCCCATCGAGGAAGTGAACAAGCTCAAGGACAACAAGGTGATGATCCTTTCGACGGGCGCCCAGGGCGAATCGAACGCCGGGCTCATGAAGATCATCAACGGCGAACACCGCCACATCAGGATCAAGAAGGGCGACACCTTCGTGCTCTCCTCGTCCGTCATCCCGGGCAACGAGCGCAGCGTGCAAACGGTGAAGGACAACCTCGCCCGCCAGGGCGCGATCGTCTTCCATTCCGCGCTCGTCGACATCCACTCCTCCGGCCATGCGCCGAAGGACGACATCAAGATCGTGGTCGAGCTCCTCAAACCCAAATTCCTCATGCCGGTGCACGGATACTACTTCATGCGCGCCGCGAACGGCCAGACCGCCCGCGAGGCCGGCGTCCTCCCGGACAATGTCCGCCTCATGGACAACGGCCAGGTGGCGGAGCTCACGAAGGATAATTTCACCGTCACCAAGGAGGAGGTTCCCGCCTACTACGTGATGGTGGACGGACTCGGCGTCGGCGACGTCGAGGAAATGGTGCTCCGCGACCGCCGCACGCTCGCGGCCGAAGGAATGATCGTGATCATCCTCACGACGGACCGCGACAAGGGCCGGCTCCTCAAGAATCCGGACATCATCTCGCGCGGCTTCATCTATCTCAAAGAGAATCAGGAGATCCTCGACGAGATCAGGAAACGCATCCGCTCGCTCCTCCAGCGCATCCCGAACTACCGCGAGGTGGAAGCGGACTACATCAAGACCCTCGTGCGCGACCAGGTCGGCCAGTACCTCTACACGAAGACGAAGCGCCGGCCGATGATCCTGCCGGTGATCATCGAGATCTAGCAACAACGGGAGGAGATACGTTTTTCGAGGACGGCGTTCCGGCCTGCCGGCCGGCCGCCCGGGTTTTCGGCGACCTCCGTCGCCTTCGAGACTCCCCTCAAAACACATCTCCTCCCGTTTTGTTTTTCGCCGAAAAATATTTTTTAGCCAATGAAGACTTTACTTACCGGCGTAGCCGGGACGGGAAAATCGACGATAACCAAAGGTTTATGCGAGCGAGAGATCGCCGCGATAGACCTTCATGACGTACCCGACCTCTTCGTATGGCGGGATAAAAGCACGGGGAACATCATCCCCTACAGTCCCGCCCACTCGAAGGGTTGGTTCGATACCGTGGATCGCCTTTGCGATATCGAAAAGCTCGAAAAGATGCTCAATCAACACGAGGACACCGTCATGACGGGTACTACAAGCGGCAGCAATCAAAGGGAATTCCTTTCGCTTTTCGACAGAATAATCCTTCTGCAATGCGACCCCCGGACGATAGTCCATCGCATGCAGACACGGACCAATAAGTCCGGCTATGGCAAGACGAAAGAAGAACAAGAGGACAATCTTGCATGGCAGAAAGAATACGATCCCCTGCTCCTTTCCTATGGCGCGATTCCGGTGAGCACCGCGGGCAGCCTCGATGATACGGTGGATAGGATCGTCCGCGTGTTGCGCGCATAGCGTCGTGATATAATCCTTGTATGAAACCCGTCCTCGTGTCCGGCGTCCAGCCGACCGGAAAGCTCCACATCGGCAACTATCTCGGCGCACTCAAGAACTTCACGGACCTTCAGGATTCCGGCGACTATCGTTGCCACTTCTTCATCGCCGATCTCCATTCGATGACGGAGCCGTTCGACCCCAAAGAGAAGCGCCGACAGGTGATCGAGCTCTGCGCCGACTATCTCGCCGCCGGGCTCGATCCCTCGCAGTCGGTGCTTTTCGTACAGTCGGAAGTCCCCGCGCACAGCGAGCTCGCATGGATCCTCAATACGATCACGCCCATGGGAGAGCTCCAGCGCATGACGCAGTTCAAGGACAAGTCGCTCCGCCAGGAGGAGAACATCAATGCGGGACTCTTCGCGTATCCCGTGCTCATGGCGGCCGACATCCTGCTCTACGGCGCGCGCACGGTGCCGGTGGGCGACGACCAACTCCAGCACCTCGAGCTCACGCGGACGCTCGCGCGCAAGTTCAATGCGAAGTTCGGCAAGACCTTCATCGAGCCGAAGGGCCTGCTCACGAAAACCCCGCGCGTCATGTCGCTCAAGGATCCCTCGAAGAAGATGTCGAAATCGCAGCCCGAGGGATGCATCTTCCTCGACGACGAACCGGATGCGATCAAGGCGAAGGTGTCGCGCGCGGTGACGGATTCCGAAGCGACGATCGCCTACGATCCCGAACGCCGGCCCGGCCTTGCGAACCTCCTCGAGATATACTCCGCGCTCACCCATCTCGAACCGAACGCGGTCGCCGCGGAGTTCGCCGGCGAAAATTACGCCGAGCTCAAGCGCAAGCTCGCCGCGCTCGTCGCGGAACACTTCGCCGAATTCCGCGCGAAGAAAAGGAAGCTGCTCGCATCCCCCGCCTCGACGGAGAGGATCTTCGCCGAGGGATCGAAGGCGGCCGCAAAGACCGCCGGCGCCACCATGGCGGAAGTAAAAAAGAGGACCGGCCTTTCGGGCTAGTCCTTCTTTTTTTTCTTTTTCCGCCATCCTTCCTCCTTTCCCAGCCCCGCAGTGCGGGGCCTTTGTCACATCTTGCGAAGCCCTATCCACGCTTCCTGCCCTTCGATCTTCCCGGTCTCCTCGGCGGTGCACTTCTCCGAACGCTTCATCTCCGCGCGGGCGGCGCCCACTTCTTTCATGAACACGCGCTCGTTGCGCGCGACGGCCTGCGCCGCATCCTGCGGAAGGGCCATCATCGCCACGATCCGGTCCTTCGGGGAAAGTCCCGCCTTCTGCCTGAGCTCCTGGAACATGCGCACCGCTTCCCTGAAGAGGCCTTCCTCGCGGAGCGCCGGCGTGATCGCCGTGTCGAGGGAAAGTTCCTTCGCCTTCGGATCCGCGATCACCCTCTTCACGTTCACCTCCTCGGCAAGGATCGCCTCAAGCTCCTTCGCCATGCGCGCGCCCACCGTGACGGATGCGAGCGGCTGGCGCACCTTGATCCCCGCTTCCGCCCGCTTCGCGAGGCCCGCAGCGGCGAATCCGCGCACCGCTTCCATCTCCTCCATAAGCTTCCGCTCCGCGGCGGACACGGCCTTGGGAGCCTTGGGCCACGCGTCGAGATGCACCGACTCCTGCGCGCCGCCGAGGGCGCCATAGAGACCCTCGGAGAAGAACGGCGTAAAGGGCGCCATCATCGTGACGACGGAAAGAATCGCGTGGCGGAGCGTTGCGGATGCCGCCTTGTAGTCGGCCGCGCCCTGGGGTTTCTGAAGCCGCCGGCGCGAGCGGCGGATATACCACCGCGAAAGATCGTCCACGAGCGCATCGATCTCGAGCGCCGCCTCGCGTATCTCATAGCGATCGAGCTTCGCCGTCACCGCCGATACCGTGGCGCGGAGGCGCGCAAGGATCCAGCGGTCGAGCACGTTCGCGGGCTTCGCCTTTCCGGAAAGGACCGCCGGAGAGAGCGTGGCGGCGCGGTCGGCATACGTGCGCCAAAAGACGAACGAGTTGTATACGATGAGATGCGTGCGGCGGAACGCCTTCGCGATCTCCCCCTCGTCGAAGTTCTTCGGTTCGCCGAGCGGCGATCCGGTAAAGAAATACCAGCGGAGCGCATCCACGCCGTACTTGTCGATCACCGCGAACGGTTCCACGATGTTCCCTTTCGACTTCGACATTTTCTGTCCGAATTTGTCATTGATGAGCCCGAGCGCCACCACGTTGCGGTACGGCGCCCCGTAGCCGAGCGCGGTCGCAATCGCCATGAGCGTATAGAACCATCCGCGGGTCTGGTCCATGCCTTCCGCGATGTAATCGGCGGGATACGGGATCCCTTTCGGCGCCGTCCGAGCCGCGCGGGCGCTTTTCGGAAGTTCCTTCCCTCCGCCTTGGGCGAACGGGAAATGCACCTGCCCGTACGGCATCGCCCCGGAGTCGTACCATACGTCCGCAACCTCGGGTACGCGGTGCATCGTTCCTTTGCCGCACTTCGCGCACGGAAGCACAAGAGTGTCCGCAAAAGGACGGTGGAGGTCCACCTCGCCGGTATCGTTGCGCGGGATCTTCATCACCCTGAGCGGCGCCACTTCCGCGAATCCGATGAATCCCTTCTTTTTCTGCCACACTTTGTCGATCTCCGCGACGGCCCGCTTCTCGCTCCATCCCTCCGCGGCATGGAAGATCATCCATGCGGGATATTCGTGCGTCACAAGGAGAATGTTCTTCCCTTCGTACTTCGTTTCGCATTCCTCCATGAACTTCCATACGCGGGCGCGCACGTCGCGCAGCGACTCCCCCTCCTCGGGGCGCCTCCCGAAGCGGTCGTCGTACGTAGGGAACGCCTCGCCGTACTTCTCGTCGCGAAGGCCCCGGAACGACGGTCCGAGATGGATCTCCTCGATGCGGCGGTCCGCGATGCAGTCCTTCTCCGGAATCCCGAGCGCTTTTGCGGCGATCTCCGCGGTCTCGGAGGTGCGCTCGATGTCCGAATGGATGAGGAGGTCTATTTTCCTCTTTTTTCTCGCAAGCGCGGCGGCGAACGCCTTCGCGGAACGCTCCGCCTGCCGCCTGCCGCGTGCGGTAAGCCTCAGATATTTCCGCTCGCCGGAATCGATCATATCGAACACATTGCTCTCCGCCTCCCCGTGGCGCATCACCCAGTAGGCGTTCCGCGAACCTCCCGAAAGACGGTCGAGCGCATCGAGGCTCCCCACGACTTCCGTGTGGCCGCACCCGCGGCATTCCCAGATGGGAAGCGGCGCTCCCCAGTAGCGCTCGCGCGAGAGGTTCCAGTCCTTTGCCTCCTTCAGCCATTCGCCGAAGCGGCCCTCCTTCACGTGGGACGGCTGCCAGCGTACATCCTTATTGTTCTTCCTGAGCTCGGCACGGAGCTTCGCCATCGCAATGAACCACGACGACCGCGCGTAATAGAGGATCGGCGTCCCGCAGCGCCAGCAGAACGGATATTCGTGCACATACCGCTCCGTCCGCAGGAAGTTCCCGCGCTCCTTCAGATGCGCGAACACCGCCTCCTCGGTATCCTTCGCCTTCACATACCTTCCCGCGAGGCCCGGCACGTCCTTCGTGAACTTCCCCTCCTCGTCCACCGTATGGCGCTCCGGAAGCCCCTCTTTTTTGCCGAGCGCATAATCGTCCTCGCCGTACATCACGGCGGTATGCACGACGCCGGTGCCGTCAGTCGTCGTCACGAACGATGCGGGATAGACCCGGTACGATCGCGGACCGTCGAGCGGTGCGACCTCGAAGAGCGGCTCGTATGCAAGCCCCACAAGATCGCTCCCCTTCACGGTTTCCACGGTCTCCGGCACCTCTTCCCCGAACACGGCGGAAACGCGTTCCGCCGCAAGGAGATGGATCTCGTTCGTCCCCTTCGGGCGGACCGCGCTATATCGGATACCTTCGCCGACGGCGAGCGCCACGTTGCCCGGCAGCGTCCACGGGGTCGTGGTCCACGAAAGGATGTACGTATGCGCATCCGATGCCAGTTTCCCGCCGATCTTCTGTCCGGGTTTCAGCCGGAACTTCACGTACACCGACTCGTCGCTCACCTCTTTGTATCCCTGCGCGAGCTCGTGCGAGGAAAGCGCCGTACCGCAGCGCGTACACCACGGCACCACCTTGTGCCCTTTGTACAGGAGGCCCCGCGACGCGATCTGCGCCATCGTCCACCAGATGGATTCAATATACTCCGGCGCGTACGTGACGTACGCATTCTTGAGATCGAGCCAGTAGCCGATGCGCCGCGTCATCCGTTCCCATTCGTCCTTATAGATCCAGACCTGCTCTTTGGCGGCCTCGTTGAACCTCTTCACGCCGTACTGCTCGATATCCTTCTTCGTCTTGAACCCGAGCGCCTTTTCGGCGGCCATTTCCACGGGGAGCCCGTGCGTATCCCATCCCGCGCGGCGGGGCACCCGGTATCCCTGCATCGTCTTGTAGCGCAGGATGACGTCCTTCACCACGCGCGAAAGCACGTGATGGATCCCCGGTTTGCCGTTCGCGTACGGAGGGCCCTCGTAGAATACAAACTCCTTTGCCGCCTTCCCTTTTGCGAGCGAACGCTCGAAGACGTGCCGCTCCTCCCAGAACGAAAGCACCTTCTCCTCGGTGCCCGGCAGGTCGAATCCTTCCCCGATGAAATCCGGCGCTTTGCGCGCCGCGCGCCCGCGGTGTGATCGTGTGGACATTATCCCTAAAAATACCAGATTTTCCTTCATTTTTCCATATGAAGGAATAAAAAGCCCCGCACCATGAATGCAGCGCGGGGCACCTTTCTCCTTGTGGAGATCCTATTCCTATTCCGGCTCCGGCACGAAGAACGTTCCTTCCCGAACGAGCACCTTTTCGATGACCCGGGCAGGGATCCTCGCCGTATGGACCGTCCCTTCGGGGGTCCTTCCTTTGAGCATCACGGATACCGGCGTTCCGATCCCAAAGACCTTCCGCACGAAACGGAAGATCGCCGGCGGATGGACCTTCGCCGTCCAGCCCTTGTTCACGATGAGCGACCTCCCGCACTGCGGAAGGAACGCGCTGCCGGGCACGGGGATCCCCGCGATGCAGCAGATTCCCGGCGCCGAAAGATCGGGATCCTCAAGAAGACGGATCTCTTTTGTGGCCATTTCCACCGTTCTCATTCTGACGGCCTCTCCCCTCCGCGGCCGCACATACCGGCAACCGCTGTCTGCAAAGAAATATACTCGCCGGACTATATCTTTTCAAGCACTCCCACGCCGAGGAGGCCGAGCCCCGTGCGGAGCACCTCGGCCGCATCCGCGGCGAGCCCAAGGCGCGCCGTCCTCCGCGCGGCGTCCTCGTCTTTGAGGACGGGGGTCGTTTCGTAGAATTTGTTCGCGGCGACGGCGAGACGATAGCAGTACGCGGCGACGGCGCTCGGCGCAAGCCGCTCCGCGGCCCGCGCGACCACGTCGGGGAATTCGGCGAGGCGCCGGATGAGCGCGAGCTCCTCATCGTTCCCGAGGAGGGACGCTCCTTGCGCGCCGCCACCGTCCGCGGATGCGCCCGTTCCCAGTCCCGCCTCCTCCGCTTTGCGCACGATGCTCCGCAAGCGCGCGTACGCATAATGGAGATACGGCCCGGCATCCCCTTCGAACGAAAGCGATTTTTCGAAATCGAACACGATATCCTGTCCGGGATTCTGCTTGAGGATGGAATATTTTATCGCTCCCACGGCGATCGTCTCCGTGGCGGCAGCGCGTTCGCCGTCATCGAGCGCGATCGG
>JAJYDL010000027.1 GCA_021777495.1 bacterium | reverse complement strand
CGCGACTCGTGGCGCTCGAGGTTGCCGTTGCATCGGCACTATTGTACCCCCATCCCGCAGCAGTAGTGGATGATTGGAAAACGGTGAGAGCGGGAACATTCGTATTCGTTCCGGCGTATGCCAAAACGATCGTCCCCGCAGTTCCCATATTCGTCGACGACACATCCACCTGGTAAAGCGAGATGGCACTCTTCAATGTTGCGAAGTCGGAGACCCTGTTCGAGTCGCGCGACTGGGCAAGCAGCTGTGCAGGATTCAGCGTGAGCACCACGACGACCGCCAAAATCGCGATGATGGCGATGACGACAAGGAGCTCGATGAGCGTGAAGCCCTTTCGATTGTTAATGATCTTCATTTTGCGCGCAAATTTTTTTGAGATTTCCGACCTTTCACTTGAATTAATAATACCACAAGGCGCCTCTACCCCTTCGTAATGCTGTGGATAACTTGAAGGAAATCGGCGGGAAGCGGGGCCTCAAAGGAAAATCGGCGCCCTGCACCATCGTCCCATTCGAGCGATGCCGCATGGAGCATGAGGCGCGGCGCGGCATGCGCGGCGCGCGTGCCGCCGTAGAGGCGGTCCCCGAGGATGGGATGGCCGATGCTCGCGAGATGGACGCGGATCTGATGCGTACGCCCCGTGCGCGGACGCGCCTCGACGAGCGCGTACGCCCCGCCGGCGAAACGCTCCTTCACGGCATACTCCGTCACCGCGTCCTTTGCCATCGTCGCCACATGCACGCTACGCTTGAGCGTGCCGTTCCGGATGCCGATCGGACGATCGATCGTCCCCTCCGCAGGATCGGGTGTGCCCGCGGTGAGCGCGAGGTACGATTTCTTCATGGCGTGCGCCTGGAAAAGTTCTTTCAGGTGCGCGAAAGAGGATTGCGTCCGCGCGGCGATCATGATGCCGGATGTTTCCTTATCGAGCCGGTGCACGATGCCGGGACGGTATTCGGGATCGTCCCCCACCTGCGCCATCTCCGGATAGCGCGCGGCGAGCCAGCCGGCGAGCGTCGGTTCGTTGCGGCGGGATTCGTCCACGTTCCCCGCACGCTCCTTCGCGGCGCCCACCCGCACCCGGTGCACCAAAAGCCCCGCCGGTTTCACGACGGCGACGAAGTCGGGATTCTCGAAGATGATCTGCGGCTCGGAAGAGGACATGGCGTCCTTCCATTATAAATGACGCGGCGCGGCGCGTCCTCCTGCGCGACCCGCATCCGGCGCGGCGCCCATCCTCCAGAAGGCCCGTATCCGTCGCCGCAGTTGCAAAATTCCCCAAATTTCCTATCATACATAGGTCCGTGGTACGCGCGTCCTTAGCTCAGTGGTAGAGCGTCACATTGACATTGTGAAGGCCGGAGGTCCGATCCCTCCAGGACGCACCGATCGGCCATCGGCCGGTCGCGCGACGATCGGAACATGCCGGAACGGTCCGGCCCGCAGCAGCCTGGGCGGCTAGTTCAGTGGTAGAACGCTGTCCTGATAAGACAGAGGTCATAGGTTCGATTCCTATGCCGCCCACAAGAAAGTAAGCTGGCGTATTTCAATAATGTCCTCGGAAAAACGGACCTGGGGTTATCCCTGTCCGGCGTCCTTTTGTCTGCGATACGCAAGGAACGTGGGAATGAGCGATACGGCGACGACGAGGATGACGAGCGGCAAAAGATAGCGGTCGATGTTCGGCACGACGGCGCCGAGGAAGTATCCGAGGACCGTCACGGCAAGGCTCCAAAGCGCGCAGCCGATGATATCGAAGACGAGGAACGTCCGGTAGCGCATCCTGCCGACGCCCCCGAGGAGCGGCGCAAAGGCGCGGATGACGGGAATATAGCGCTGCACGAGGAATGTTGATCTGCCATAACGCTCGAAGAACGCCTCCGTCCTCTGGAGATTCGTCTGATTGAAGATGAATGTGTTCTTTTCGAACACCCTGCGTCCGAGCTTTTTGCCGATGAAATATCCGGCATTGTCCCCCGCGAACGCCGTAAGGAAGATGACCGGGACAAGGAGATAGATATCGAAGAACCCCCGCGCCGCAAGGAGGCCCGCAAGAAAAATAAGGCTGTCCCCCGGAAGGATGAACCCGAGGAGCAGGCCCGACTCCGCAAACACGATGGCCCCGATCCCCGGATAGCCGAAGGTCCGGATGATATAAGTAAGGATGGCGGTGATATCAAAGGGCATGGGATGAGGTGAGATCGAGCGGCTGGCCTTTGGATTTGAATACGAAGAGCTTGTAGCCTGCGAAGTTCCATATGAGGTTGAGCGCGGTTGCCGCGACGGCGGCCACGTTATCCCACCGTATCTGGGTGAGGCCGAGGGGCGGCCGCATGGCGCTCACGATGAGCGTGGTTGTGCCGACGTTCACAAGGAAGCCGACGAGGGTGACGAGGGTAAACCGCATGAATTCCCGCCGGGTGCGCGAATACGCGGCCTCGCCGTCGAAGGTCCAAAGGCGGTTCAGCTCGTAGCTCCCGAAAAGGGCGCAGAGGAACGAGAACGACTTGAACGCCACGATCGGCGCCCCTGTCGCGGATCCCGTGAGGACGATGAGCGTATCGAACACGAAAAAATCGACCCCGGTATTCAGAACGCCGACGATGAGGAATTTGGCGAACTTGTGGAACACGTGCCCGTGGAACCAGCGATGCGCGAGTGCCACGCCGAGCACGGAGAGGAGCGGGATCGCGACAAGCGCGGCGAACGTCTCCCCGCGTGCAAGGGAAAGATGCCGGAGCACGAAGAACCAGAGCGCGCTTGCCGCGAGCCCTATCCCGAAGGCCATTTTATAATCACGTGCGGGCGTCTGGTGCATGGAATGAGGGTATGACCTGTATAGGATACTATAGAATGCCCTTCCTTCACCATTCCGCTCCTCGCCCGTTCGCCGCCGCCCTTGTCCCGATCCTCCGTTCTTCCTCCTTTTTGCCATCGTCCCTTCCCCGGCCGTGCATTGGAAGCCGTGGCGCATGCGTATATAATGAAGTACCCCCGCACGCGCATCCATGAAACGATTCGTCTATGCATCCGCCGCCGTCATCGCGCTCCTCGCCATTGGTGGCGTTCTTTTTATCAAACTGGACACGGGCGCGGCGGCGACGTTCGCGGACCAGGCTCTGCGCCCCGCAATCGGGGACAATCAGGTGATATTCCTCGAAGGGGTCTATTTCCAAATGGCGGACCTCTTCGATCGGATCAAATATTCCCTCGTGAAACCGCCGGACCTCTATATCGCGAGCGGCAGCGTCCCCATTCCCGCATCCGGGGCACGGGGAGGGCCGACCTCCACGCTCGCCCTTTCCCCCATCGCGGTGCCCGGCGTGGCGCCCGCGGACGGGGCAGGAGTATGGCGGAACATCCCCCTCGATCTCTTCCCGGGACAGATCGTGATGGCGGATACTTTTGTGAACCCCGACCCCTCGCGCCCGTACGCATTCGTCACGCTCGTACAGATGGACATGTCGCGATTGCGCCTCTCGAGCGTCGCGGGAACGCAGGAACCGGGCGCAAAGGCGGGAAAACCGGGACCGGGGGTCATTCCGAATACGGTACAGAAAAGCGGCACGCTCGTCGCCGCATTCAACGGAGGATTCCAGTACCGGGACGGCCAATACGGGATGATCGTGGGGAAGACCACCTATCTGCCCCTCAAGAAGGACCTTGCCACGCTCGTCGCGTACGCCGACGGCACGCTGCGTATCGTGAAATACGAAGGACAGGACCTCGGCGCGAACATCACGTTCATCCGCCAGAACTGCCCCATGCTCATCGAGAACGGCATCGTCGCATCGAACGACCAGGCGAACAAGAAATTGTGGGGACGGACGGTAAGTCCCGGCATCTACACCTGGCGCTCGGGGATCGGCATCACCGCGAGCGGCACCCTCGTATACGCGGTGGGCAACTCGCTCACGCCCGCCACGCTCGCCGCCGCGCTCCAGGCCGCAGGCGCGGTGAACGCCATGCAGCTCGACATCAACCCCTTCTGGGTGAGATTCAACGTTTTCGATCACTACGCGAGCGGCACCTATGCGCACTTCACCGTCATGAAGGGCATCCAGGACGGCGCACGCCAGTATCTCCACGGATACCAGAAGGATTTCTTCTACGTAACGAAGGCGTAGGGTTGCGCGCGGAACGGGACGGGACGCGGTACGCCGCCCTGCATGATCAGGGCTCGAACGCGACGGTCGCGAGCGTCACGCCCCAGATGGTATTGCTCGTGGTGAATGTCGCGGAGATCGGGCCTGCCGAGGATTGGATCGCATATGCCGCACCGCCGCCGTTCATACCCGGCGCATTGACCGCGAGAGTGAACGGCGATGCCACCGCGGTGCCTCCCGGATCGTTGTGGCCGTTGGCGAGCAAGAGTGCCGCAACAAAATCGCCGTTCACCGTCGTCGTGGCCGTGGGTGTCGCGCACGGACAGATGCTTCCGGATCCCAGCACCGCATACGCATCCACCGCCGGCTTGACCCCGGTGATCTCCTCGCCGACCGTGCCTATCCAATCCGACCCTCCGCTTTCAAGGAAAGAGACGGCGCAGGAGGAGGAGGCGCCCGCGCCGACCGGGGCATACCATAATCCGAACCCATCCGCAGTGGTCGCAAGCGCAGTCCATGCCACTCCGCATCCCGAGATGCTGGGGCTCGAGGTGGCGCTCGAACCGCTGACCGCTGCAAGCAGGACATCTCCGGAAATGACCGGCGAAGGGAATGTGCAGGTGATCGAACTTGAATAGACGCCTCCGGCGCCGCATGCCTGCTGTACGCCGATATGCCCCGGACGGTAATCGATGGGCAGGAGCGAGAGCGAGTTCCCCTTCACATAAAGATCGTTGTAAGGCCCCCCGCTATTGGCCGCGACCGAAGCGTATTTCTGGGATTCGAAATTTGCGGACACCTCGAATTGCGAGCCTCCGTTCGTCGTGTACGTATAGTATAGCCCGCTGGACGATTGATTGACGGGATCGACGGGAAGCGCCGAAAGTGCGTTCCCGGCGGTGCCGCTCGCAAAATTAACGGGAATCCATCCCGATCCGTTGGCGTTACGGTAATCCGCCGCCGAAGCGCATTGATACGTCCACCCCTGCGGAAGCGAGCTGCTCGAAAGCCCTATCCCGGAACAAGTGCTCGTTGCGCCTGCGGGGATGGTCGGATCGGGAAGCGAAAGGTAGAGGACGTCGGGCGTGCCGAGCGAAGCGGAATCAAGATTCTTCATTGAAAGCGCCGACGTCAATGTGTTGACATCGGATACGCGATTGGAGTCCCTCGACTGCGCGAGCAGCTGCGCGGGATTGAGGGTGAGCACCACAACGACCGCAAGGATGGCGATGATGGCGATCACGACGAGAAGTTCGATAAGCGTAAAGGCTCTGCGAAGGAACATATGATTATAGGATAGCAAATCGAAAGAAGGGGTATTCCCTTCATGACGCTCTTCTCTCTTCTCTCGCTACGGATTCTTCTCGAGATACCTCCTCGTGATCGGACCGAAGTAGCCGGTGGCAGGGATGCCATGGGAAGTCTGGAACTTCTCGAGGGCATCTCTCGTGGCGGGACCGAAGAAGTCGGTCTCGTAGCCTGCAGATCCGGCATGGCCGGGGGTTGTGACGACCGGGAAACCATGGGTATTAAGATAGGATTGGAGCACTTTAACATCGGAGCCGCGGTCACCGAGTTTGAGGTTGCGGGAGAAGGAGGGAATATTCCCCTGCGCCCGGACAAGGAGGAGATGGAGCCGCTGCTCCAACGAGGCCAGTTCGGCGAGGAGCGGAGAGGAAGTCGCAGAGGTGGACAGGGACGGAACATAGGAGACGGTGGCGGAAGCCGTGCCGACAATCGTTCCGGAAATGGCGCGGAACCGGGCATAGATCGTCTGGGGCGAGGTCGTGACCATGAGGGTGTACGGGAAAGAGGTTTGGTACGGAATCCAGGAAGCGTTCGCGAAAGCGGGGTCGGAGCTCACCTGCATGGTGTAGGCCATGGTGCCGTAGAGGGAAAGGGTGACGCTCGTGGTCGCGGTCACGGGAAGTCCGGTACCGATCATAAGATCGTAAGCAGAGCCTCCCCCGCCGACCTGGACGGGGACGGATGCGGCAAGCGCGGACTCCGTCCAAACAAGAAAGGTAGTGAAGTGGCGGGTCCAGATAATGAGATCGTTGCCCGAGGTGCCCGTGCAATCGCTGTCCGCACCGAGGACGGGGTTCGTCAGGCTCGTGCAGGAGGCCGTAATGGGCGTAAAGACGCCGTTCCGGGACCAACCCGCCGCAGAACCGGCAGCGCCCGGAAAAACGATCTCCACGGGGAGGGAGAGGGAGACCGGGTCCGCCGGGAGGCCGAGCTCGATCGCGGAGGAAACGGAGATCGTATGTCCCGCAGAAGGCGTGGGGGCGGTATAGGAAACGGTCGGATGCGGAAGGTTCATGATGCCATCCCAGGAGGTCGTGGCGGCGGTCATCGCGAGGTTCGCCGGAAAGGAGACCGTGGTGCTAGGAGTGACGATCGTGATCGGCCCGGGAAGGGTGACGGTGCCCGAAGAGGTCAGGGCGCTGAGATCGAGGGTGGGCGCCGTCACGGTGGACGGGACCAATATGCTCGAAGTAGCAGTGGACGAAGCGGTCACGTAGACGCTCGTGGTGGTGGCGGTGAGCGTGGTCGAGGTCGCGAGGACCGTGGTCGTCGTGGGAAGGACCGTGACGGAGATCGTGGCGGTCGATGTGCCGTTCAGATTCACGGCGGTAAGAGTATACGCAAGCGTGCCGGTGGCATTGGGAATGACGGACGTCGTACCCGACAGGGTCGTAGTGGAAAGATTCACGCCATTACCCGCAAGAAAGACCGTGGAAGCACCCGTGGTATTCCAGGAAAAAGTAATACTGTCGCCGATGAACAAAGGTCCGGAAGATGCCACGAAGCTTGTCACCGAAGGGAACATGTCCGTCCGGGACCCTGTCGCATAGAAAGCGGAGGGAGCGTTCTGGTTATTGTATTCGGTGAGAACCCAGGAAGAGGAACGGGCAATGGAGGAAACACGCACTTCTTCGATTGCACCGCTGAACGGGTTTGCTCCTGCATTCCCTTGGTCCCCTATCGCAAACTCATAGGGCGCCGGAGCGGTCAAAGTCGTACCGCTATATAACGGACCAGGCACTCCATCGATATAGGTATATCCGCTCGAGCCGTTATAGGTAAATGTCACATGATGCCATTCATTGAGAGAAGATGTTGCATTGGCACAGACCGAGGTGCCGCTCGTAGTGCTCCATGCCACGCCGTAAAAACCGTCGGGGCCATAGCATCCAAATCCAGAACCTCCATTGTTCCATTCAATATCATAACCCCCATTCAGCTGATTGGTGCTATCCCCTTCCTGAAGAACACGTTGGTAAAAATAATTAGCGTCGTTGTTCGGATTCACCCAAGCAGAAATCGTTATTGGATTGCTGTATAAATTTGTGGTAGTTCCTACATAAATCCAATCAGTCGTACCGTTAAAAGAAAGCGCCGTCGCGATTTTTCCATTCGTTGACCTCATATTGGTATTCGCCGTCGCCACGCCGACCTCGTCCGGATTTGCGGTGGATTGGGCTACCGAGGTGGAGGAGCTGTTGTCGTTCATGTGCCACACCCCCGCATATCCGTTGCTCCATGTTCCGCCCGGATTGCTCTGGTCCAGCAGCACCGAGGCGTTATCATAACAGGCATAGATAACGGTTCCCGCCTGCATCACGGGAACCTTCACCCAATCGACGAGGGATCCCGTACTCGAGCTGTACGACTCCGTCTCGAAGTCGAGATACTGACCGTCCAGGCAGTTCGTTGTGGAAGTGGCAAAGACGAGATCTGCGGGTTCCGGTCCCCCGTTCGGGGCGGTAGTAAGGTTCTGAACAGCGCCGCCGTGCGCCACGGACGCCCAATCGGGGAACGTGGAAGAAACAAGCATCGGGAAATCGGTGAGCGTGCCCGAAGCGATACTGGTCGATGAATTGACGGTCAGGGCGCGGTAGTAGGTCCAGGAAGATGCATGGGCACGATGGGCAACGACAAGGGACAAAAAAGATATTCCGCAGACAAGAAGTAGGAAGAATAAAATCCTTACCTTCAGATGATTACCGCGATCTTCAAAAAAAAGCATCTGATCCTGCATAGTTCAATTCACTATAATAATAGCACATCCGTCATGACAGACTTACAGAAATATTGCATAAAAATGCGGCACAAAAAATGAAGATGGAGCAAAAAGATTAAGGACTAAAACTTCCCTGAAGAATTCTATCCTTGCTTCCCCATATATCCCCTCGTGATCGGGCCGAAGTAGCCGGTGGCAGGGATGCCATGGGAGGCCTGGAACTTCTCGAGGGCAAGCATGGTGGCGGGACCGAAGTAGTCGGTCTCGTATCCTGCGGATCCGGGAGCTCCGGGGACGGAGGATACGGGATACCCGTGGGAATTGAGATATGCCTGGAGAGAACGGACGTCCGCTCCCCTGTCCCCGAGGGAGAGATCGCGGGAGAAGGAAGAAGAAAAAGAGGAAGAGGACAGTGAGGACGATGAAGAAGACGAAGAGGAAGGGATGCCGGGAAGGGCGAAGGGGGCATACGGGAGGGAAAGGCCCTGGGCCTGCGCGAGGACGAGGATATCGTTGAAGGTCCTCTCGAGCGAGATGAGCGCGGGAAGGAGGGGTGCGGAGGGTGATGCGGGGACGGGAGAGGAAGGAAGCGGGGATGCGGGGGCGGAAGGGAGGGACGAGGAAGGCATAAGAGCGGGAGACGGGACCGGGGCAAGGACGCCTCCTGCGGCGACCTGCACGACGGGGGCGGGGGCGGATGCGGGAAGGGTGACCGCGAGGGACGTGGTGGCGGTCGAGGAAGCTCCGGGACCCGTCGCGATGAGGGTATAGAGGGTGGTGGACGCGGGCGCGACCGCAAGGGAGCCTGCGAGGGTCGTCGTCGTGAAGGAGCCGGGGAGGATCGCGACCGAGGAGGCGTTCGTGACGCTCC
>JAJYDL010000026.1 GCA_021777495.1 bacterium | reverse complement strand
GTCTGGCCGCCGCGGTTAACGACGAGCGTCACGGTATCGCCCACCGAATACTGGTCGATGAGATTCGCAAGATCGTTATTGGCATCGATTTGGGTACCGTTCACGGACTCGATGATATCCCCCGCTTTGATGCCGGCCGCCTCCGCGGGCGAACCGGCGGTAACGGCGGGTTTGCCGGAGGTGCCCGAGGTCACAAACGCACCATAGGAGACAGGGAGCTTCTTCGCCGCGGCAAGAGTCGCGGTCACGGGCTCATACCGGACTCCGAGAAATGGCACCTTGATCTGCCCCGTTGATTCCACGGATGCGATCGCGGACTTCGCCTGGTCGATGGGGATCGCAAATCCGATGTTCTGGGCGTTCGATGCGACGGCGGTATCGATGCCGATCACATCGCCGCGGAGATCGACGAGCGGTCCGCCGGAATTGCCGGGATTGATCGCCGCATCCGTCTGGATGACGCCGGTGAGGGTCTCCTGGGCACCCGTATCGGGCGATGCCGCAGTCACGGTGCGCTCAAGGCCCGACACAACGCCCACGGACACGGTGTTCGAATACTGTCCAAGCGCATTGCCGATTGCGATCGCCGTCTGACCGAGCTGAAGACCGTTCGAATCGCCGAGGGTCACCGTCGGAAGGCCGGTGGCATCGATCTTGATTACCGCAAGATCCTGATTCGGATCGCGCGCAAGCACTTTGGCGAGGTAGGTTTTCCCGTCGCTCGTGATCACGGAATACTGGGCATTCGCGTTCGCAACGACGTGCTTGTTGGTAAGAATGAGTCCGTTCGGCGAGATGATGAACCCCGACCCTCCGCCCACCTGCTCAAGCTGGGTCTTCCCCGTCGTGCACGGAGTGGACGATGGGACGCTCCCGAAGAATTGCGAGAACCCCTGGGGAAATCCGTAGAAAAAATCATTGGGGCAATTCTGAATGACGGGTACGTTCTCCGAAATGGTGATCGAAACGACCGCAGGCGATACGCTCTTTACCGCGTTCATCACGTCGCTCTCGTATTGGTCATCGGGTGCGTAGAGAGGAGTGGAAGCGGCAGTGGAAGAACTCCCGCCTGCGCTGAGAGAGGTCCCTCCTCCGGCAAAAGGACGCGTGAGGTCATTCCAGAATGTGGAAAATGGATTCGTAGCTGCTCGGGCAATGATGGCGCCGCGGAACACGAACCCCACCGCGGCCATAGCCGCAACAAGCACCGCAATGGCTGCTTTTTTCTTTATAGACATTTCAGTAGTGATGATGATACTAAAAAAATGAGGTCTGGCCTTTGTTCTTTATTACGCCTCGAAAAGGAAAAAAGTTTCAACGGAAGGATCTGAGCGCGCGAAGGAAGCGATCCACGTCCGTTTTTGTCGTGGTCCTCCCGAAACTTATGCGAACGCCGGACGGCGCGGACGCGCCCGCTTCGGCAACGTCTCCGCGGAGTGCATGAAGAACATAGGAAGGGGCCGCGGCACGGGCGCGGCACGCAGACCCGGAAGAGGCCGCGATGCCGGCAAGATCGAGCATCACGACGAGATCCGCGGCATCTTTGCCGGGCACGGAAAAGTTCACGATATGGGGCGCTACGGATGCACCGCGCAGAGGCCCATGCAGCACCACGCCTTTTAAGGTATTTTTAATGCCCTTTATGCAATAATCCCTGAGGGAACGGAGACGCATCGCCTCCTTATTCCTCGATGCCGCAGCAAGCGCGGCGGCTTTCGCGAACCCCGCAATGAGCGGCACGTTCTCGGTCCCGGATCGGAACCCGAATTCCTGTCCTCCTCCGGTGATGACGGGCGCAAGCGGCGTCCCTGCGCGCACAAAGAGGGCTCCGGCACCTTTCGGCCCGGAGATCTTGTGCGCGGAAAGCGTCATCATGTCGGCAGCGATCCGGCGCATGTCGCAGGAAAAATAAGGGAACGCCTGCACGGCGTCCGTATGGAAGAGCGGCCACCGGACCCGACCTCCGTGGGAGATCCCCGGCATTCCTTCCGCGCTTCCGCGCATGCGCGCATCACGCACCGCATCCGCAATGGCGGCAACGGGTTGGACGGTTCCCGTCTCATTGTTCACGTACATCACGGAAACGAGCGCGGTCCTGCCGTCATCCCCTATCGCGCGCGCGATCCATGCGGGATCGACGGCGCCAAGGCCATCGACGGGCGCATGGACCGTTTCCACGCCTTCCCTCGCAAGGTCTGCGGCGGTTTCGATCACCGACTCATGTTCGATGGCGCTCACGATGATCCGCGGCGCGATGCCGCGGTGACGGGGATCGTCCCGCCATGCCTTCACCGCGCCGCGGAGCGCAAGATTGTTCGCTTCGGTCGCGGACCCGGTGAACACGACCTCCCGAAAATCCGCACCGATGAGACCGGCGAAGGATTCACGCGCGGCATCGAGCGCGGCGATAGCTTCCTGTCCGAAGGAATGAAGCGATCCGGGATTACCGAACTCTTTGAGGAAGTAAGGGCGCATCGTCCGTTCCACGCGCGGATCGACGGGCGTCCCTGCGGCATGATCGAGATAGATGCGCGTGGGCATTGGATAATTATGCGAGGAAACGGCCGACGGGTCACGCTGCGGCGCCCGCGGGGTTTGTGGGATTTGCGATGCTTGCCGGCTTTGCAAAATCGATCCTCAGCGGATCGCCGTCACGGCGGGGTATCAGAAGGAAATGACGGGTGCGGTAAAGATCATAGAGATCCTTGGTGAGCTTCACGTCGTTCGTGCAGTATTCCTTGAGCTCTTCCATCTTCCCTTCATCATAAAGCGTACCCGCTTCGGAACCGTGATGGCTTTTGGTGGCCCCGAGGTTCGCCTCCGAAAGACGTGCAAGGCTTATGCGGTGGCCGGTTGCAAGTTCGATCTCTTCGAGGAGATCCACCCGATCCATCCTCCAAAGGTCCGGCGCCGCGCCTTTCAGCTTTTTGAAATAATGCGTGAGCACCGGAATGTCATAACGGTTCATGCTGAATCCGACGATGCGCTTTGCGGACGAGAAAAGTTCCGCAAGCTTGTCCATCTCGTGCTCCTCGTAGCAATGATAGCGATCCTCGAGATAGGAATACGCGCACACCACAGAGATCTTGAGCGCACCGAAATTATCCCGGCCCACGCCGGGATCGGTGAAGAAGTTCTGGGTTTCGATGTCGAATACGACGGTGTCCAATGCCATGCTAAAAATAGTGAAAGCTATACGTGCCTGTCGGCGACGTTCGTCGCCGCATAGCTGAACGGTTTGATGCGGACCTCGAAATTGTTCGCGCGGATCATTCCGACGATCTCCTGGATCACGGCGCGCGTCGGCCCCTGCTCGCCGATATCCGCATGGATCTCGAACTCGAAATCCGGGAGGGGCTCCTTCTTGAGCTCGAGAAGCACTTTGCGGGCGAGTTCGAGCGAAATGAGCGCCTCGCGGATCATGCGATCGCGGAGCGTGTGGAACTTGCCGAGTTCGAAACGGCGCCAGTAATAGCGTCCGCCGTTGCCCACGCGGTGCACGACGATCGCGGTGACGAAATCGGCATCCTTGTCCGCGAGAAGCTCGGAATCGGTGCCGAGCGTCACTTTATACCGCCGTTCCGGCGCGGCTCTCATGAACGCGCCGATCTCCGCGACCACCTGGTCGACGGTGAGCGGAGCGCCGTTTGAACCGTTAAGGAATTCCGTCATTACCTGGAATATAGGGGTTTGCCGGGAAGGTGTCAATGAAGGCGCGGAGCGGTGCGCGACGCCGCCATGCGCGCGGAATGCACATGTGGACGGATGGTATAATGGACGGTATGAATGCATCAATGGAAACGGGACTGAAGGAGGCACTTGAGCGGAAGGAGTTGGACCGCACGGCATACGATGAGATCATAAAATGGCTTACGGAAGAGGAGTTCGCGGAGTTCGTTCCGGAGATAGAAAAGAGGGTTGCGGAGGGGGCATGGGAATTTCTTATGGATGCCTTCTACCGGACGGTGCTCTTCGGAACGGGAGGCATCCGCGGCGTGATGGATATCGGCACGAACCGCATCAACAACCATACGATCCGGTGGGCGTCCCAGGCCTATGCGCAGTATCTCCTCAATTATAAGAGCGAGGATGCGCGCAAAGGGGTCGCGATCGCATACGACAGCAGGATCAATTCGGATGGCTTCATGAAAGAGACCGCGGGAGTGCTCGCCGCAAACGGCATTCCCGTATACGTGTTCCCCTACTACCGGGCGACGCCGGAACTTTCATTCGCCGTCCGCCATCGCTCCCTCGGAGGCGGCATCGTGATCACCGCAAGCCACAACCCTCCGCAATTCAACGGCTACAAAGTGTACGACGCACACGGCGTGCAGGTGCTCCCCGACGAAGGTCTCCTTATAGAGAAAGAGTTCAACGCGAGCGCATCGGCGATAAAGAAGATGACATTCGACGATGCCGTGGCAAAGGGGCTCGTGCACACGATCGAAAAGGAAACCGACGACACATTCATCGAAGCGGCGAAGGGGGTTTCCCTGCGCCCCCTCCGGGACGTGCGCATCGCGTACTCCCCCCTCCATGGCGTAGGATCGCAATCGGTGCTTCCCGCGCTCAAGGGCGCGGGCTTCGGGGATATCGCCGTCGTGGAGGAACAGATGGCGCTCGACGGCCGCTTCCCCACCGTGAAAGGGCATTTCCCGAATCCGGAATTTCCCGCGGTATACGAACAGGTGATCGCGCTCGCAAAGGAGCGGAATGCGGACATCGCGATCGTCTCGGACCCGGATGCGGACCGCCTCGGCGTTGCGGCGCCCGACGCGCAGGGCGAATGGCACGTGCTCACCGGCAATCAGACCGCATCGCTCCTCGTGCATTTCGCCATGGAGGGACGGGTTGAGGCCGGGACGATGCCGCCCCATCCGGTGATCATAAAGACCTCCGTGACGACCGATCTCGTGCGCGATATCGCCGAACGCTTCGGCGCCGAAGTGATCGGCGACCTCCTTGTGGGATTCAAGTTCATCGGCGACCGCCTCGAACATCTTTCTCCGGAACGGCAGTTCATTGCGGGATGCGAGGAGAGCTGCGGGTATCTCTTCGGTACCGCGTACCGGGACAAGGGAGCCGAAACGCCGGCGGTCATCGCGGCGGAGATGGCGGCATGGTGCAAAACGAAAGGCATGACGGTCATGGACCTCCTGGAATCGGTCTACGCGCGATACGGATACTATTCCCAGCGGCTTTACAGCAGGGAGATCGAAGGGCTCGGCGCATTCGACAGGATGAATCTCGCCATGAAAAAGCTCCGCGCCGCGCTCCCGAAAGAGATCGGGGGGGTGCCTGTCGTGAAAGTGATGGACCGGCTCACGGGAGAGGTGCGGAACGGCGCGGACGGCGCGCTCCTCGAATCGAGGAACTGGGACCACGGGGATATGCTCTCGTTCTTCCTGTCCGCGGACGAACGGACGGCGCTCCATATCCGCCCCTCGGGAACGGAACCGAAGATGAAATACTATACCGCGGTCCGCGGGACGATCGGAGAACGGACCAAGGAGGACGTGGACCGCGAGGCGGAGGCGATCGAGCGCGCCGGAGCGGACCTCTTCGAGAAGATCCTTGCCGAAACGCCGTTCACCGTCGGATAGCGCCGGAGGGAAAAATCGCGGATGCCCCGGAGTTCATGCACGATTGCGAGATTGGTGCTAAAATAATTTCGTCATGGCACCACGCACACGGGGCAAAAACGGCAGGAACGGAAAGAACCGGAAGAACGGAAAGGCGGCGGACCCCGCGCCGCGGATAGCCAAAGAGGACCGGGAGCGGATCCTTCACCCCGAAACCGCGAACTCCATCTGGGCGATCGCGTTCTTCGGCGTCGCAATCGTGCTCACGCTCGCAGGATTCGCAAAAGCGGGCCCGGCGGGGGCCGCCATCTACAACGGCCTCGATGCCCTGCTCGGCTGGGGATATTTCATCCTTCCGGGAGCGCTCGTATTCAACGGCATCGTGCTTCTCGTCTCGGGGCGCAAGAAGATCATCGGCATCACGACGTTCGGCGCGGGCCTCCTCATCCTTTCGTTCCTGGGCGTCATCGAGGTGCTTTCCCCGGGGAACGGAGGCTGGCTCGGACTCGTGCTGGGATCGCTCCGGATGCCGTTCGGCACGATCGCGGCGCTCATCATCAATATTTTCATACTCGTGATCTCGGTACTCGTCACCGCGAACATCCCCATCAAGATCAAGTGGCCGGAAAGGAATGCGGATATCGGCGAGGAGGAAGAAGGTGACGAGGAAGCGCTCGTGGTGACCGGCGCGGACGAAGAAGAGGAATCTTCCGAAAAGGAAACGCCCGCGGAGGCAAAGAAAGAAAAGGGTAAAGAAAAGAAGGGTGCCGCGCCGGAAAAGGACGAGATCCCGGTGATCCACGCAAAGGACGGGAACGAGCTCGGAGGGAACGGAAAGAAGGGAACGAAAGCGCCCGTCTTCGCGAACTACGTGCCCCCGCCGCTCTCCCTGCTCAAATCCGATTCGAGCAAACCGACCACGGGCGATCTTCTTGCGAACGCGAACATAATAAAGAGGACGCTCGAGAGCTTCGGCATCGCCGTCGAAATGGGCGAGATCAACGTGGGTCCCGCCGTCACGCGCTATACGCTGAAGCCGGCGGAGGGCGTGAAGCTTTCGCGCATCACGGCGCTCAATCCCGACCTCGCGCTCGCGCTCGCGGCGCACCCGGTGCGCATCGAAGCGCCGATCCCGGGCAAATCGCTCGTCGGCATCGAGGTGCCGAACAAGGCGGCGGCGCTCGTGCGCCTCGGCTCGCTCATGAACTATCCGGAGTTCCAGACGTCCGGCCCGCTCAGCTTCGCGCTCGGACGCGACGTGTCGGGAGAGCCCATTTTCGCGAACATCGAGAAGATGCCGCACATGCTCGTGGCCGGCGCGACGGGATCGGGAAAATCCATCCTCGTGCACGGGCTCATCACCTCGCTCCTCTATAAGAACTCGCCGCAGACGCTCCGGCTCGCCCTTATCGATCCGAAGCGCGTGGAGCTTTCCATGTACGACGGCATCCCCCACCTCATCACCCCGGTGATCACGGAGAACAAAAAGGCGCTCGGCGTCCTCCGCTGGGCGATCAGTGAGATGGAACGCCGTTACGAGCTCCTTCAGCGCGCCGGAAGCCGCGACATCAAGAGCTACAATGCGAATCACAAAGGCGAAGAAGCGCTCCCTTATGTGCTCATCGGCATCGACGAGATGGCCGACCTCATGGGGTCCTTCGGCCGCGACGTCGAAGGCGCCATCGTACGCCTCGCCCAGATGGCGCGCGCGACGGGAATCCACCTCCTCCTCGCCACCCAGCGGCCGTCGGTGGAGGTGATCACCGGGCTTATCAAGGCGAACATCCCCGCACGCGTGGCGCTGCAGGTAGCATCGCAGATCGATTCGAGGACCATCCTCGATTCGGCGGGCGCGGAAAAACTCCTCGGACACGGCGACCTTCTCTTCCTTTCCGCGGACCTCTCGAAACCGAAGCGCATCCAAGGCTCGTACATCACGGAAGAAGAGCTGAAGTCCGTCGTAAGCTTCATCAAGGAACACAATGCCCCGCAGACGGAAGGAACGGAGGGAAACGGGAAACCCGAAGTGGACGCGGAGCAGGAGAACATCGACAAGGCGGGTCCCGTCGTGCCGCAGAGCCTCGATGCGTTCCTGAACGGCGGCGGAGGGAGCGGCGATGGCGACGAAGCGGAGGATGATCTCTTCGATGAAGCGCTTGCAACCGTCGCGGAAGCGAAAAAAGCATCCGCATCGCTCCTGCAGCGCCGTCTCAAGGTGGGGTATGCACGCGCGGCGCGCCTGCTCGACCTCATGGAATCCGGCGGCTATATCGGCCCCGGTGAAGGCGCAAAGCCGCGCGACGTGAACGTGGAAAAGATAGAGGAACGGCTCTCGTAGCCCCGCGGTGGACTATTTTCGCTCCAACGCCTAGAATGAGGGCATGGAAACGGAGGCGTCCTCGTTCGAACAATTCTTCTCCGAGCGGATCAAGGAGAGGGGTATCACCCTCAAAAAGCTTGCGGATGTGACGGGCATTGCGCCCATGCACATCGAGAGCCTCCTGCGGGGCGACTTCGATGCGCTCCCCTCCGCGCCGTACCTGAGGGGCTATCTTCTGCGCCTCGGCGACGAGCTCGACTTCGATGGCGAAGAATGGTGGAAGCGCCTCCGGAAGGACGGCGCGATCAAAAACTACTCCGGTCCGAGCGATAACCTCCCCCGCAACCGCTTCATCAAGCAGACGCCGCCGAAATATATCTGGGCGATCGTCGTCATCGCGATCCTCGCGATTTATTTCGCATTCCAGGCGCATCGCATCCTGGGGACCCCGGTCATCACCGTGGCCTTCCCCTCGGGCAATCCCTATACGACGGCCTCGAGCACGATCACGCTCTCGGGTACGGTGACGAATGCCGACACGCTCTATCTGAACGACACCCAGGAGATTCCCGTGGCCCCCGACGGCTCATGGCAGGAAACGGTCCTCCTCGGCGCGGGTCCGAACCCCTTCAAAATCTCGGCGAAGAAGTTTCTCGGCGGCACGGCCGTCATCACGGAAAATATCTTCTACGAGCCGATCGGTTCCCCGTCCGGAACCCCCGCATTCGGCGGCACATCCTCCTCGTCGGCCACTTCCTCGGCCTCCGGCACCTCCGCAAACGCCTCCGGACTTCCGGCGGGAACCGTCCCCTCATCGAGCCTTTTGCATCCTTGATCCACCCCTGTTTTCTTGGGAGTTTCTTTAGCCGGGTTCTGGTATAATGAACCCATGACACCATACAAAAAGACGAAAGCGGCGGCGCCCGCAAGGGCGAAGCACGCGGAACCGAAGCAGGGCTCCGCGGGTTCCCAAAAAGATTTCGACAATCTCCTTTCATCCCTTCAGGAGAAGTTCGGCGAAGGCGCCATCATGCGCCTCGGCGAGGTGAGCAAAGTGGACGTCGCCGTCGTATCGACGGGATCCTTCTCCCTCGACCTCGCGCTCGGCGTGGGCGGTCTTCCCCGCGGAAGGATCGTCGAAATATTCGGCCCCGAATCGAGCGGAAAGACCACGCTCGCGCTGAACGTCGTCGCCCAGGCGCAAAAACAGGGGGGTAAATGCGCATTCATCGATGCGGAACACGCCATGGATCCCGAGTATGCGAAGAAGCTCGGCGTGAACGTGAATGAACTCCTCATCTC
>JAJYDL010000025.1 GCA_021777495.1 bacterium | reverse complement strand
ACGGGCCCCCAGGATGTTGCGGTGATCGTAAAGGGAATAGGTTCCGGACGGGATTCCGCCATCCGTTCGCTCATCAATCACGGTTTCAATGTGACCTCCATCAAGGATGCGACCCCGGTACCCCACAACGGCCCTCGTCCGGTAAAGGTGCGGAGGGTATAAAGGCATCGAGCAATAATCCTATCACTACACCACTATGAGCCTTCGCGGACCAAAAGAGAAAAAAGAGCGCGCATTGGGCACCCGTCTCGGCCTGAAAGGGGACCGGGCGCTTTCCCCCAAGGCGGCCGCAGTCCGGAAGCCGTATCGCCCCGGCGTACACGGTCCCAATTCGCGTCCGAAGGCGCTTTCCGAGTTCGGCCTCCAGCTCCGCGAGAAGAATAAGTTCAAGATCGCGTACGGTTTGAACGAGGAGAACCTCCGCAAGATCTTCACGCGCGCCCAGGCCGCAAAGGGAGCGCTCGGCGCCAAGATGCTCGAGATCATGGAGCTTCGCCTCGACAACGTCGTGTTCCAGCTCGGCTGGACGCCCTCCCGCGCCGCCGCGCGTCAGCTCGTGCTCCACGGCCACATTTTCGTGAATAAGCGGAAGGTGAAATCGCCCGGATACGAGGTCGAGAAAGGCGATATCATCACCCTCAATCCCGCATCGTCGGAAATCGCGGCGATCATGCTGCGCAAGGAGGTCATCAAGAAATACGATGCGCCGTCCTGGCTCCGCATGGATGCGGAGAAGCTCGAAGGGGAAGTGCTCGGCGCCCCCACGGATCTCAATCCTCCGTTCGAAATCAACCTTTTGGTCGATTCCTTCAGCAAATAAATCCCCACTATCAATATTCCCATGGAGTTTTCCCATCTCAGTTCTGCGGTTTCCATAAAAACCATCTCCGAAGACGCCAAGGAGGGCGTGTTCGAGATCGAAGGGCTTTACGCGGGCTACGGCCTTACGGTCGGGACGGCGCTCCGCCGTGCGCTCCTTTCGTCCCTGCCGGGTGCGGCGGTGACGGAGATCAAGATAAAGGGCGTGCCGCATGAGTTCTCGACGCTCCCCGGCCTTCAGGAGGACATCGTCGAGTTTTCGCTCAATTTCAAGAATCTGCATTTCCGCATGCACGTGGACGAACCGCAGGTGCTCTCGCTCAAGATGAAAGGGGAGGGAGAGATCACGGGCGGCGACATCGAGCTCAATGCCGATGTGGAGCTCGTGAATCCGGAAGAGATACTCGGCCACCTTACCGCAAAGGATGCGGAGATCGACATCGAGGTCCGCGTGGAGCGCGGGCTCGGTTATGTGGCGTCGGAGAGCCGGCGCACCGATGGCCGGCTTCCGATCGGCACGATCGCGATCGATGCGATCTTCACCCCCGTCATCCGCGTCAATTACACCGTCGAGGACATGCGCGTGGGAGACCGCACGGATTACAACCGCCTCCGCCTCGAGATCGGGACGAACGGCACTGTCAGTCCCTCGTCGGCGCTCCATAAGGCCTCGAATATCCTGAAGGACCATTTTGAAAAGGTTTCGGTGGTGGAAGTGAAAGAGTTTGAGGCGCCGAAATCCGAGTCGGGTAAGAAAGCTTCGTCGAAGAAGAAGTAAGCATCACGACCATGTTCCACGGCAAGAAGAAAACCCATAAGTTCGGCAGGCTCCGCGGCGACAGGATCTCGTTCATGAGAAATCTCGGGAACGACCTTATCCGCACGGGCGGCATCGAGACCACCGAGACGCGCGCCAAGGCGATCCGTCCGAAGGTGGAGCGTTTGGTGACCTTCGCGAAGCGCCAGACCGTGGCCTCGCGCCGCGAGATTCTGAGCCGCGTAGGCAATGCACGTGTCGTAAAGAAGCTCATGGAGGAGTATGGTCCGCGGTATGCGGAGCGGAAGGGCGGATATCTGCGCATCACGAAGCTCGGCAAGACGCGCAAGCGCGACGCATCGAGGATGGTCCGTATCGAATTTGTATAAAAAGGATAAATAGGATATACTCTGCGAGTCATGGAATACCACATCGACGCGAAGAACAAGGTGCTGGGCCGCGTGGCCACCGATATCGCCCTCATACTGCAGGGGAAGAAATCGGCGTCCTATCAGGCGAACCGGGTGAGCGATGACAAGGTCTACGTGAAGAACGTGGAAGGCATCATTGTGACCGGCAACAAGATGGTGGACAAGATCTACTACAATCACACCGGATACGTGGGCCATCTCAAAGAGAAGCGCCTTGAGGAGAAGATGGAGAAGGACCCCCGCTGGGTGCTCCGCCACGCCGTGCGTAAGATGCTTCCCCGCAATTTCCTCACGCAGCGCCGCATCAAGAACCTTATCTTCGTCGAGAAGTAATACCCATCATTCATTAGAAAATGGCAACCACCGAACCCACAAAGAAGGAGACTGCGCCGCGCCATCATGCCGCCGCGGGCCATGCAGCCCACGCGGGACGCTATACGGAGGCCGTAGGCCGCCGCAAGACCGCAATCGCGCGCGTGCGCATCGTTGCGGGGAAGGGGAAAGTGACCGTGAACGGCAAAGACCTCAAGAGCTACTTCACCGTTCCGCGCCTCGTGGCCGCGGCGAAGGCACCGCTCGAACAGCTTCAGATCGCCGATATCGATGTTTCGGTGAAGGTGATCGGGGGCGGCATCAATGCCCAGGCGGAAGCGATCCGTCTCGGCCTCGCCCGTGCGATCATCGAAAAGAGCGCCGAGTGGAAGCCCCGCCTCCATGTGATGGGATTTCTCACCCGCGATTCCCGTATGGTGGAACGCAAGAAATACGGCAAACGGAAGGCCCGCCGTTCGCCGCAGTGGGCGAAGCGTTAAACGAGTGGTTATTTCCGGGGCCGCCCACAGGCCTTGAAAAATAAAGGAAAATTTAAAATGCCCTACAGAGACCTGGTCTCGTGGGGCATTTTGTTGCGCAATAGCGGCGTGCGTCCCCGGGGTGTGCGTTTTACGAAATGGCATCTATTGGAGGGGATCGTGATAAAATAAGATCATGGTCCTTACCCCCAGGCTCCGCGCCGCCATCCGCTTCTCCATCCAGACGCACGAGCGCGACCAGAAGCAGAAGCGCAAGAACAAGGACGTTGCCTATATCACGCATCCACTGACCGTCGGGTTAATCCTGTCCGGCGCGGGTGCGGACGAGGATGCGGTCATCGCGGGAATCCTGCATGATACGATCGAAGATAGCGTGGCTGAAAAGAAAGTGACGCGCGAGATGCTCCACGACATGTTTGGCGAGAAGGTGGCCGACCTCGTGGCGAGCGTGAGCGAGCATACGGAGCAGTCGTGGGAGGAGCGCAAGGCGGACATGCTTTCCCGGATCGCAAACTATTCACACGATTCATTGCTTATAAAATCGGGAGACCTCATCAGCAACGGCACGGAATTGATGGACGACTATCGCGAGTTCGGCGAGGAGATCTTCAAGAACTTCGAGCGGCCGAAGGACGTGCGAAACGATCATTATTTACAGATGATACGTGCTGTAATCGCTGCATGGCCGGAAAATCCGTTGGCGGATGATCTGAAGAAGACGGAAGAGGAAATAGTAAATCTATTTTAGCGGATAGAAAATAATGGATCGCATTGAACACGAACGCATCAGTCCCACGGCATGGGTAGTCGCCCGCTTGCGGACATTCACCGACATTCCGTATTCGCAGGAAGTGTTCGAGGCGCTGCAAGCGATCGTAAGAACAACACAATCGGCGGCCGAGATCGAGAAGCTTGAAGGCATGATCGAGCCGGAGACCGCCGTGTTCATGGAGGCGAGAGTGAAGCTTGTGAACAGGTTGATCAAAGAAAGCGGCGTGAAGCAGATGTTGGAGCTCGCTGCCGGATTTTCGCCGCGTGGCATGGACCTTACGAAAGATCCGTCAATCGCATATGCTGAGATGGACTTGCCTGGCGTAATGGATGAGAAGCGCCAGATCATAGAGGCGCTCGTGTCTCAAGGAAAGCTTCCGGCCCGTCCGAATCTCCATTGTTACGACGGCAATGCCCTGAATGCGGAGGACATTTCGGAGGCAACGACGGCATTCAAAAAGGAGCCGGTCGCCATTGTGAATGAAGGACTTCTGACCTATTTGGATTTTGACGAGAAGGCGAAGGTGGCGAAGAACGTGCATTCGTTGCTTGAGGTGTTTGGGGGAGTGTGGATCACTCCCGACCTCTCGCTTTGGTCCGGGGGTAAGGCACAGACCGTGAATCGCAAAATCGAGAGCGTGACAAAGATCGACAAGCAGAAAATCTCCTTCCAAGATGAGGCAGCAGCCCGTCGGTTCTTCGAGGAACTCGGCTTTTCGGTGGAGAGCCATAGCTTCAGGGAAGTACTCGACGAGCTGTCGTCGCCTGCGGGCCTCGGCCTTTCCCGCGAAAGGGCTATCGAGATCCTCGGCGCAAGGGCGGTGTTCGTAACGAGGGTAAGGTAAAAACATGATGACTTTCATCGAGTATCTCAAAACGCTTTCGCCTGCTGATTGGAACAAGATGGCCACGCCGAAGTGGACGGTGCATGATGTCGTCGCGCATATGGTGGGCTGGGAGAAGCGCGATGCGGAGATCATCCCGATCTATTGGGCGAAAAAGAAACGCGAGCCGTGGATGAGCACGCGCGAAGAGTGGGATGCGTTCAACCGCAAGGAGGTTGAGGAGCGCAAAGATCACTCATCGCAGCAGCTTATCGAGGAATGGGAGATGTGGCAGAAGAAGGCGGCGGAGGAAGTCAAAAAGATCGGTTATGACAACATGAAAGCACGCCCCGATATTTTTGATTGGCTTTTCGGCGGTGAAGACAATAAAGGCGGCGCCTATACACTAAGCGAAGGCGGGAGCCATTATGAGCATCACTATGAACAGATCAAACAGGCGCTAAATATATGAAAGCTTTCTTTAGGGTGGGACGTTAATATGGTAAATTAAAACCAATGGATATCGCTAGCGAGGACTTATTAGCAGAGACCGAACCGCCGAAAATTTTGCCCCGCATCCTTACCCGCTTTGACATGGTGGCGCTCTTCTTTGCCATCATCTTCGGGACGTATGGCGCGGGGCAGCTTGCGGCATCGGGATGGGCGGGCATCCCGATGCTTTTTCTTGCACTCATTACATTCCTCTTGCCCTGCGGCCTCGCTGCTTATGAACTCGGCACGCTTTTCCCGAGCGAGGGAGGGGTATATGTATGGGCGCACAAGGCATTTGGGCCGCTCCAAGGGTTCATCGCAGGATGGCTGTCGTGGATGCCGATATTTCTACTCCTCCCGCTTGATGCCACAATTATCGTTTCACATTTCCAATATGTATTCGGGGCAAATTGGAATTTGGAATTGCAAGTCGCGATCCAAATTCTCGTCGTCTGGATACTCCTAAGCATCGCGGTGCTCCGACTGCGCGTGTCGCAAACAATGATCAACATCATGTTCTTCGGCGCGATCCTTACCGCGATCGCCGCGTTGGTTGCGGGGCTCGTGCATATTCCCGCAGCAACATCCATAACAAGCGATATCTTTTCATTTAATCTAGGCAAATACGGCTTCCTCTATTCAGCGGCGGTGCTTTGGCTTCTTGGCGTGGAGATCCCGTTCAATATGAGCGCGGAGTTCGGCGACCACAAGCGAACGGGAAGGACGATGCTTATCTGGGGCACGCTCGCACTCTTCCTTGGATATATTATGGGTATCGTCGGCATCCTCCTCACCACTCCCGTGGCGCAGATCAATCAGACGACGGGCGTTGCACAGGCGGTCGCGACCCTCTCGCCGATCCTCGGTCTCATCGTCGCCGTACTCATTGCGCTTTCAGTATTCGCACAATCGGCATCAACCATGAATTCCTATTCGCGCCTGCCTTTCATCGGCGGTATCGAAAAGAAGTTGCCTCATGGTATGGCGAAGGTTTCCGAAAAGACGAAATCCCCGTGGCCCGCTATGCTCGTGCAGGCGATTGGCGCAAGTATCGTCATTCTCGTCTTCTCCACTCTCACGCAGCTCGTTGTTATTTATAATCTTTATCTCGCCGCGCTCGTCGCGATATGGTGTGCATCCCTTTTCTATATCTATTTCGGACTTCTGCGCGTACGGAGTACGCACAAAGCGCTATATGAAAAACGCGGAAAGGAAGTATGGAAAATCCCCGGCGGGACTTTCGGCCTCTGGCTCTGCTGCGGTATCGGCGCGATCTTCAATGCACTCGCGATCTACTATGTGTTCGCGACTCCCTGGGTTGGCGGAATCTCGAACCATAGCTGGGATATGTGGCTTGGACTTATCTCGGTGTTCATTATTATCGCTGGCGTGATTGTCTATTACGGTGGCAAACGTAAGGCGGCTTAAAACTATTGCTTTGGCTCACAAAAAAGCGGGCATGTCCGTCCCAAGTGGGCGAAGCGCTAGACGAGCGTCGCAGACAGAATCCGGCTTATGGATTGCCAGCAGAAAATCCCCCAGCGATGGGGGATTTTTGATTGACCCGGTTAGTAGAGCAATGGTATCCTCTTTGCAGGAGGGGGTATGCAAACTGACTTTCCAACAGTTGAGTTATATTTTTGCTTTGCATTCACTTTCTGTAGGCTTAAGGTTTACAAAGAAGAAGAACAGTTTACCCGGCGCTTAATTGAAATGTCCCCCGGCGTCGAGTTGTCGAAATCTTCGGATAGTGAATCGTGGCATGAGGTGGATACGCCAGTGCTAATGGCGATGGTGAGTGCTTCGATAAGCGCAGGGCTTGAAGAAAAACTTCTGCGTCTCAGCGAGCTATCTCGGGTGTCGCCAGAGGTTATGCGAAGCAGAATCGTCGTCTAATATTCATCTGCCTAGGGCAGCCCCGCACGCGCGAGGCTGCTTTTTCTTTAAGTGTGCGAAACATTAAACGAGCGCCGCAGACTAAGTTAGAACAGGAAGCCTCGGTAAGCCGGGGCTTCCTGGTAGATGTGATAGAATGGAACTGTATAAATGGAAGAGATGAAAAAAACGGCAATTTCCGGCGGTGCGGCGCACGCCATACCTCAGGATCTGCGGCGGGCGCTCGCGTCCGATCCGGCGGCGAGAGCAAAATGGGAGGATATTACGCCGCTTGCGCGCAACGAATGGATCTGCTGGACTATTTCCGTTAAGACGCCGGAGGTCAGGAAGCGGCACGTTGAGCGGGTATGCACGGAATTGAAAGAGGGAATACGCCGCCCCTGCTGCTGGATAGGCTGCATTCACCGGCCGGACAAGCCGATGAGTCCTTCGCAAAAATTCATAATGGGCAAAAAAACGAAAGAGAAAACATGAAGTGGTCCCTTGTAGCCGTCCTTCTCGCGGGAGCCTCCGTCATCGCCGTACTTGTTGTGTGGCAGCTTATTATTCTGCAAAAAGCGCATAGTTCGTTCGCGGACTACGCCGCGTTCAGGGGTTGCGTGGCGATCACAAGCCGATCGGATGCATCGGGCACCTGCACGCTCGCGAACGGCGAGACCATCACGATCGTAAAGTCCGACGGTCGCTGGTTTCTCGAAGGAGACCTGCCGTGGGGCTGTCTCGGCGATTTTTGCTATGGGCTCTAGTCGGTGTGTTAAAATAACTTCAATGGAAAAAAAATATATCGGGGCGGTTCTCTTCGTTGTGGGAGCGATGATTCTCGATATACTTTCGGTGCATGCGGCGGCGGCGGCGAACATCTACGTCGCCCAAAACGCCGCGGGCGCGGGGAATGGGTCGAGCTGCGCCAACGCGGCTGCGTATGCGTTCTTCAATGATCCCTCGAATTGGGGGAGCGGCACGAACCAGATAGGGCCGGGGACGACGGTCCATGTCTGCGGCATCATTTCGGTCCCTGCGAACACGGAAGCATTCATTTTCCAAGGGAGCGGCGCGAGCGGGAACCCGATCACCCTCTATTTCGAGAGCGGGGCGGCATTGATGTCCCCGGAGTGGCCCGCACAAGGATCGGGAGGCGCGATCGACACCCGCGGAAACAGCTATCTCGTCATCAATGGGAACGGCGGTGCGAACGGAGCGGTCGAGGGGATCATCGAAGCCACGGCGACGGGGGATACGGGGGCGGTATGCCCCAGCGGATCGTGCACATATCACAATGACAGCAATGGTATCGAGGCTGACGGAACGACCAATTTCACCGTAGAGGGGCTTTCGATCATCGATATGTACGTCACCGCTCCCGGCGTGCCGTCTGGCGGCGGCGGCTCGTGCATGTGGGACCACGGCCAGGTCATCAACTGGAACATTACCGGCAATCTCATGCACGATGTGAGCTGGTGCATCAACCTGCAGTATGACAGCGGTCCGTCGTCGAATATCACGATCTCGAACAACCAGATCTACAATATCGATCACGGCATAGCGATCGGAGGACCGCACGCCGGAGAATCCCTCACCAACGTCAATATCTTCGGCAATTATATCCACGATTATTCGAATTGGGACACCGGCGTTGCCGATATCTGGCATCATGACGGCGTCCATATCTGGGGCTATAACGATGACGGTTCGGATCCGATAAGCAACATCAATATCTATGACAATAGGTTTGGAGGGTGCATCGGTCAGAACGTGACCGCGCACGTTTTCATCGAAGGGAACAGCGGGAATACGAGGAACGTCGATGTTTACAACAATTCATTCATCGATACCTGCAATGGGCAGGATAATGACGGATTGCTCAGCATCGATGATACGAACGAGTCGGTGTATAACAATACCTTCATAGGAGGTCCGAACGACGTATGCATGGGCATATCGAACGCGCAAAACGCGGCATTCAAGAATAACGTGGTGAGCGGATGTAACCAGCTTATCTATATCGCGTCCGGAGGGGCCACGTTCGTACCGGGGGGGTTGAATGATAATGTATACGCCAATTGCTCCTCGGGTAATTGCTTTGCATTTCCGGGAGGATATACCTCATCGTTCTCGGCCTGGCAAAGTTATACCGGGCAAGATCAGAATTCCCACTACGTTGCGAATGCGGGCCTTTCTTCCGGCGGCATTCCCCAATCCGGTTCGACTGCGATCGCGGCCGGCGCGAATCTTTCGTATCTCGGCATCTCGCTGCTTGATGCCGATATCGCAGGCGTTGTCCGTCCGTCATCGGGTTCCTGGGATGCGGGCGCATATGAGGTGTCATCGGGTTCCGGAGGAGGCAGTTCCGGAGGCACCACACCTCCCCCTGCGGTTCCCATCCCCGCGATCACAAGCGCTGCATCGGCGTCCGCGACCGTCGGTATGGGTTTTTCATACACGATCACGGCATCGAACAGTCCCACCGCATACAGTGCGAGCGGACTCCCATCAGGACTCAGTGTGAACGGCAGTACGGGCATCATCACCGGTACGCCCGCATTGTCCGGGACCTATTCGGTCGTCCTCTTCGCATCGAACAGCGGCGGTACGGGCAGCGCGCCACTCACCATCACCGTCGCGGCGGCATCGGT
>JAJYDL010000004.1 GCA_021777495.1 bacterium | reverse complement strand
AAAAAGCGAAGGTACATCTCGACGCGGGGGCAAAGAGGGTCGTCATCACCGCGCCGGCCAAGGATGCGGACGGAACGATGGGACAGACGGTGCTTGTCGGCGTGAACGAAGAAAATCTCAAAACATGCGCGATCAGCTCGAACGGTTCCTGTACGACAAATTCCGCATCGCCGGTGATGCAGATATTGAGCGAGAACCCCGGCATCGTGAAGGCGTCGCTTTCCACGGTGCATGCATATACCTCGACCCAGGCGCTCGTCGACGGCCCGATCCGCACGGGGCACGATTTCCGGAAGGGGCGCGCGGCCGCGCACAACACCGTGCCCGAGACCACGGGAGCGGCGATCAGCGTCGCGAGGGCGATTCCTTCGCTCGCGGGGAAGTTCGACGGGGTATCGTTCCGCGTGCCGAATATCACGGGTTCCATCTCCGATATCACGTTCATCGCCAAGCGGCCGACCACGGTCGAGGAGATCAATCAGATCCTCACCGATGCCGCCAACTCCCCGCGATGGCAAGGGATACTCAAGGTTACGCGCGATCAGATTGTCTCGTCGGATATCGTCGGAGAAAAGTACGGTGCGACCGTGTCGCTCGACCTTACGAAGGTCATTGATGGCGATATGGTGAAGGTGTTCTCCTGGTACGATAACGAGGCGGGGTATGTTTCGACGCTCATCCAGCACGTGGAGAGGGCCGCTGCGCTCATCTAACGCCGAATCTTTTCCGGGTCCTATTCGGTTTCCGAAGTGCGGATATTTTGCGCATCGAGGGTTTTGGTGGAAAATGCCGTTCTGTAACATTTCGGAGGGGATAGGCGTTCAATTTTATGAAGATCGGTCGATCGTTACACAATAACGTTAAAAGGTCAGAATAAATCAACAAAAAACAAGACATGAACATACAAACATCCAAGAAAACGCTTTGGGGTGCGCTTGCTGCCGGTATTTTTGCCGTTGCGGCGTTTGCCCTCATGGCCCACGCGGCAACCGCGCCTACGGTTTCCTGTTCAGGGGCCGTTTCGGGGGATCAGATCACCTGGACCGCCACTTCGACGGGAGGCGTTGCCCCGTACACGTATCTTTGGTCCGGCAGCGGCGTTGCGAGCGGGACGACCAGCACGGCCTTTACGGTGGCATATCCGGCCAATGCGACCTATACGGCAATGGTCCAAGTCACGGACGCATCGTCTTCCGTAGCGACCTCGAGCTGCGCAGCGACGGTTTCGGCCTATCCGACGGTTTCCACGGGGACTCTCAATGTTTCGCTTTCGGTCAATAATGCCGCGGGCGGCTCTGCGACGCCTTCCGGCTTCACCGTGAACGTTTCCGGCGCGAATGCGAATCCCGGCTCGTTCCCGGGGAACGCGTCCGGCACGCCGGTCGTCGTGGGCGCCAGTTCGACCTATGCGATCACGGTTTCCGCGCTCCCGAATTATTCCGCGAGCATGACGGGAAACTGCACGGGTCCTCTCGCGGCCGGCGCTTCCGATGCGTGTGCGGTCACGGAAACCTATGTTCCTTCGGCGGTAACGCCGACGACAACCCCTCCGCTCCCGCGGGTCTATAAGCCCGAGCTTACGATCAACGGCGACGGAAGGTTCCTCGTCCACGGCATGATCGTGACGAGCGTTGCTTCCGGCTCGTTCCAGGGCACCGTCTGGGGGATCACCTACACGGTGAATTGGTCCGGAGGATTGTATCCGGAATTCTATCTTCGCGATGGCAATGGCGGCGGCGCAACGAATCCCGTGACCCAGCTGCAGGTCGGTGACGAAGTGGGTGTTTCGGGCATCGTTTCGCAGTCGAACCCCTTGGTTGTGCAGGCGAACGTCGTGCGCGATTACAGCATCATGGCGCTCCGTCCCGGCAGGCGCGAGGGGCAGTTCGAAAGTCCGTTCTATAACGGAAAGGGGAATGGAGGCCAGAATTTCTTTGGCGCTTCTCTTCCGGGCAGTATCGCCACCACTACGGCAGAGACCTCTTCGGTGGAAAGCCTCAACGCCCGTCTCCAGCAGCTGCTTACTCAGTTCCACAATCTCCAGAACATATTCCAGAACCGTGAGAACGGGAATGGTCATACCAACGGAAGAGGGAACGGGCGCGGCGGAAACTAGACCCGAAAAATAACCGATCTTGTCCGACAACAAAAGCCCCGGAAGGGGCTTTTGTGTTGCGTATATCCTTGCCGGTGCATATCGTGTGCATAAATTCTGCATAAATCGGCGCTTTTTACCATTGACTTTCTTTGAGGCACGCTTCTATGATGGACGGGTCAGGAATAGTATTGTGAAATATTGATCTTTGCATGTGATCGCGTGGGACTATCGGCCAGTGAGACGGGACAAGGCCGTAACCCGTCTGCCAGATATCCAACAAACAAGGATAGCCAAGAAATAATAAAATATCGCAATGAAAAAATCGCTTTTGCCGGTTTTGTTTTTGTTTTCTTTGCGGGGATGCACGGGATCGTCCATGCGGCGCTTGCCCCATCGCCGGCGCCTTGCGCCACGGTCGGCACTCCGTTCGTGACCATCACCCAGCGCATCACGAACGATCCCGATTCGGGGGTCATCGGGAGTTGGGCGATAGATGCGTTCACGGAAAAGGTGAACGTGTGGCTTGGTACCGATGGCGTGACTTATTGTGCGAATGCCAGCACCGCGGACGGAACGTTTGTTACCGCGGGGCTTATTTCTCCGGAAAAAGGTACGCCGCTCGCGGCGGGCATTACGGGTACGTTCACCGGAGGGGAGAATTACACCATTCCGGGAACCTTCGCGCTTTCCCCGGATTACAGCACTTCGTCGCCGAAGTCGGTGACTTTGCCCGACAGTGCCACGGCGGGATTCTCGTGGTGGGTCAATAACGTATTCCCTGCAATGGCTACGAGCAGCGGTTCGAGCTATACCAATACCTATTCGCTCACCTATGTGACGCCGCATGACGGCACGTGGACGGACGCCGATCCGCTTTCGGGCGGCGACTCCGGAGATATCGGTCCTGCGGTGAATATGAGAACGAATACGGGGTACTCCACGATCCAGGAGGCGGTGGATGCCGCGGTGCCGGGCGATACGATCGATGTTGCGGCGGGTACCTATCCCGAAACGGTATCGATCGCCAAACCCCTTGCGTTGAACGGTATTCAGGCCGGCGTTCCCGGGGCGAGCGAGAGCTTCGTCCCGCGCTCCGGCGATGAATCGGTCGTGGACGCCATGAACGTTTCGGCGAACGGCGTCACGGTGAACGGTTTCACCTTCACCAATCCGGGCGTCCAGATGAATATCGTTTCTTCCACCGCCATACTTTCCGGCGTGGCCATCGAAAACAATATCTTCAACGGGTATTCGAGCGTGGGCATGCCTACGGATCATGCGGGGGACCTGCTCATTGAGGGGAACCTCTTTACTGCGCCGGCCCCGAATTCGGAGCCGATGCAGATCAAATCGGACGGCATGACCGGAGGGTGCAGCGGCACCCAGGTGGTGCATAACGTCTTCATGGACGCCTCGAACAACGGCGGTGCGGATATCAATTTCTCCTGCACGGGAAGCCATTCCTCAAATGTCGCCGTTTCGGGGAATATGGACAACGGGAATGCGAACGGAAGCAGCTTCGTGGCGCTTTCGGGCATCACGGACGGCATCGTGATATCCGATAACCATGCAACCGGCATAAGCGGTTCCGCGCTCTTTTTCTGGGGCGATGTTTCGGGTACCGCTTCTGTTACGGACAACGTCATCACCGGGGGAGGGAGCAGCGGGGTGAGCATTCACGGCAATGATGCCTATGGCACGCCCGATGCGCCCAATTCGGGAACCTTCACGATCAACGGCAACGATCTTTCCGGCAATCTGCGGGGCGTGTATCTCGGCGATGACGGCGGCGCATTCACCTCTTCCGCCACGGTGAATATTTCCGGCAATAATTTTTCTGGAGAAGGCACTGCCGGCGTGCAGAATTCTTCGACGGTGATCACTGCCGCGAATGTGAACGCTTCCGGGAACTGGTGGGGAGCTTCCACCGGACCCGCGGATACCGTTTCCGGCGACGGGAGCATCCCCGTTACGAACGCAAGCGGGACCGGGTCGCCGGTCATCGGCGCGGTGAAGTATTCAGGATGGTGCACGAACTCCTACTGCGACATGACGCCTCCGACGCTCGTCTTTGTCGCGCCGACGGCGACCACGACGGTAAGCTCCACGCTTTCCGTTTCGGTGACCGCGAGCGACGGGCAGACCGGCATCGCGAACGTCTTCGTTCATGTGTACAATGCGACCGGCACCCTTCTGGGGTCCTGCGGATCGGGGAATCCGAGCCTTCAGGGGATTCCGAGCTATACCTATGACTGTACGCTGAACGTTTCCGCGTACTCCGACGGTACGTATACGTTGCGCGCGGGTACGACCGACGTTGCGGGGAACATTACGACCGCATCAATGCCTTTCGTCGTGAGCCATGAGGCCGTGATCATTCCCGCGCCTGTGCTTGCATGGCCAGTGAACGGGGACATCACTCCGACGAACGTCTTCACGTTCCGATGGAATCCCACGACGAGCCCCATACCGGGCTCACTGTCGTACGAGTTCCATTCGAGCATGAATCCTGCGGAGACGAACGGTGTTCTCACCACCGGCCTTTGGGATTCGGGAAGGCTTTCCACGACGTCGCTCCTTTCGTCCGGCGCTCCCGACGGGACATGGTATTGGCAGGTGCGCGCCATCGATTCCGCGGGCAATATGAGCCCCTGGAGCTCCGTGTGGGCCGTGACGCTCAACACCGTTCCGCCGCCGGCGATCGCGGCATGCCCGGCGGGAACGAAGCAGGTGTTCCTGGAAACGGATGCGGTCAATTCGAAGGATTATGTTCCGACAGTGGGTTCAACTACGCTTGCCGACGGGCAGACGTACCTTCTTGTGTCTTCGGGAACCTGGCAGAACGGCGGCATCAATGTTGCCGATACGGCATATGCAAGCGTGGATAATTGGAGCACGTACATGCAGGGATACCATATTGGATCGGCGCAGCTCGGGTATGGGGAGTTCCAGCTCCGGGTTGGCGGTTCGTTCGTCGATTGGGGAGCATACCAGCCGAGTCATCGGTATTCTTATCTGTATACGGGCACGGGCCAGCCATTGAGCCTTATGGTGTTTGACGGGAATTCCTCGTCTTCCTCCCCGGCACCCGATCCCTCGTGGTGCGGTGATAATTCGGGAAGCCTTTCGGTCAACGTGTATGCGTGCCAGGCCCCTGTCTTCGTGACGACCAATGCGGCGACGGGGATAGGCCGGACCGATGCCACCTTGAATGCGATGAACGGCGATTACGATGCCGCCGGACATTCGTTCTGGGTTTCCACGTCGACGTTCAGCACCGCAAGCCCCGTGATACCGAAGGGCGTCTATTCGACCCCCGACTTCGGCGCAATCGCGTCGGACACCCCGTTTTCCGCCGCGCTCTCGTCACTCGAGACGAACGCCTACGTCTACGGACAATCGCTCGGGACTATGCCCGCCGTACAGCCCGGCACCACGTATCATTACGTGGCGTGGTCATACGTGAACGGTGCGTGGCATCCCGGAGCGATGCAGTCCTTTACGACCGTTGCGCTCGGCAGCGACGATACCTTGAGCGCGCTCGGCGTGTCCGCGGGAGCGATTTCACCCTCGTTCGATCCGGGGACGCTATCCTACACGGACGTGCTGCCCTACAACACGACGATGACGCCTGTTGTTACGGCGACATCCTCCGATCCGAATGCGACCGTGAATATCGTGCAGGCTACGAGCACGACGGGAACCGCGACCGTGACCGTGACGGCGCAGAACGGTTCTTCCGTCCAGACGTATACCGTCTCATTCTCCGTTGCGGCGCCGACCGTCAGCATGCTTACGGTCAAGGTGATCGTTGATAACGGTTCGGGAGGGAGCGCGACCTCGTCCGACTTCACGGTCAAGATATTCGGAAGCGGGACGAGTTCATCGACGTTCCCCGGGAACGCCGAGGGGACCACCGTTACGCTCGAACCCGACACGAACTTCGGGGTGAATGTGATCGAGTCCCATGACCATTATATTCAGGGATTTGCGGGGGACTGCCACGACGAAAGCGGCCTTCCTCCGGGCAATTCCGCGATATGTACGATTACCGAAACATACCGTTCCGATGAGCCCCCCTTCATCGTGATCGTCGGAGGGGGAAACTCGCCCGAGGAAGGCGGGGGAGTGGTCCTCGGCGCGAGCATCAGCGGCAACGCGGCGCTCGAGGAGCAGGTTCATCTCCTTCAGGAGCAGCTTATTTCGCTCCTTGAGCAGTATCTTGCACTTCTCCATTCATCGGTAAATCGTTAACCGGCGCTTTCCCGCGTAAACCCGATACGCGCACCCTATAAGGGTGCGCGTATCGTCTGTATCTTTCCGGGAAGGCCGTTCCGGAACGTCAGTCTGCGTGCTTGCGGCGGAAAGAAATGTGAAGGAAATTGTCGAGACCGAGGTACGCCCCCGCATTCGCAAGGAAGAGGATGAGAAGGCAGATGACCACGATCAATTCGTCGTTGATGAACTGTGCCAGACTGAGCGTTGCATAATTTACGCCGGGAAGAAAGCTGAGGAGCGTGATGCCGACGCCTACCGCCGATGCGAGCCGAACGGCGAGGCCAAGGATGAGACAGGCCCCGATCACGAGGAACGCCCATTGCGCAAAGGGTTGGATCCAGCTTCCCGCGGCGGGCGCCGAGAGCCACGAATACAGATTGTTGAACGATTGCTCCCGCAATCCCTTGCCGAATACGGGATCGAAGAGCACCGCGAACCCGAAGGAAAAGAAATTGAGTCCGATCGCGATGCGGAGAAGGAATATCGCCATGCGGAGGGAGTGGGGGATCTTGGAGGGCGCTGCCATGGTATCTGTTATAATTGATTCATGAGTGAGAGTCGTCGGATACACCGGCTCGGGCATCGCGCGTTCGTACTCTTCCTTTCGCGGCGGATCAAGTTCGCCGTATTCCTGTTCCTCGTTACGGCGGCCGCATGGTTCGCTTCGGAGCAATGGCTTTCCGGACTTTCGGCGCTCTGGGGAAACTACGCCGCGCAGGTGCTCCTTCTTATAAGTATAGCCTATCTCCTTTTCATTCTGCTACGGACGTACATGGAATACCGCGCGTACACCTATTCGTTCCTGAGAAATGCGTTTGTGGTGACGCGGGGCTACATCACCCGTACCGAGACCGCGACGCTCTATCATCAGATCCAGAACGTAAACATCGAGCGCAGCATGACCGACCGCATGACCGGGGTGAGCAGCATCGTCATCTTCCTTGCGGGCGGACAATACGATACTCCGCACACCAAGATCGTCCTCCCCGCCGTTGCGGCGCAAAGGGCCCGATTGGTCCAAAAGGAACTGCTTCTCAGGGCGCGGAGACACGCCGTGGGCGGCGAAGGAGAGGGCGACGCATATGAGCCGCGGCGCAGGCGGGGTATTGCCTCGTGACGCCCGCGCCGTATACAATACTTTTCATGAACACCTCCTCCGTCGCATTGCTTCTTCAGATGGCCGCATCGCTTCTTGCGGGCGTACAGAACAATCCTTCGATCCCGCGTCCTGCCGCCGTGCAGGCAGTGGCGGTTGCGGGAAGAGCGGTCCAGGTTGTCGCACAGGCCGAAGCGAAGATCGGGTTTGCGGTCCCGCAGAACAACGGCATTTGGCCGAATGTCGGCGATCTTATGCAGTCGGCATATCGCACGGAAAACGGGTCCTATGCGCCTCAGGGCGATGGCGTCGTCCTCGATCAGCCGACCATTTCTTTCGGGGACCTCAATGGCGACGGCTTCGATGATGCGGCCGCCATCGTAGAGGTGGGGAACGGGACATCCGCGAGAGCGGATCTTGCGATGTTCCTCAACCAGGGAGGCGTCATGTTCAATATCGCCGATCTTCCCCTCGGTGCTTCCACCACCGTTTATTTTCACGAAATCGCGGACGGGGTGCTTACGATCAACATGAAGACGGACGGGCGCGCTCGCGCGACCTCCACGTATATGCTTGTGGGTGAGCGCATCATGAACGTGCGCTGAGCGCGCGTCAGCTCGGAAAATCGAACCGTATGAGCTTCCAGCCCTGATCGATGAGATAGAGGGAGTTTTGCGATGCGTCGTAGAACGGATCCGTTTCCGGAGCGAGCGCGGATATTTCCGTGAGGTTCCGCAGCGAAAGATCCGCAAGATCGAGGAAGTTGACGTGGGTGGGATACGCGACGAAAAGATGGCTGTTGTCGCGGTACCAGGCAAGTGAGCGTACCGAGCCCATATCGGGGAGATTGAAACGGTAGTATCCGCCTTGGTCCGCGGGAAGGGTGAGCGAGAATATCTCGACACTCCGCCCCTCAAGGGCCGCCACGGTCGATCCGTCGTCCGTGGGGAAGAACGATTTTACGTCATCCGCCATTTTGGTGAGCGTCTCGGAGGGGATGTCGTACCGATAAAGGCTCCCGTCCGCGCCGAGGATCCCGAGAAGCGTGCCCCGTACCCACTTGAGCGATGCCACCGTTCCCGGAATGGAGAGCGACGAGTCGATCGTATCGCCCGAAAAAGGATCGTAGACCACGATCTGGGACGTGTCGGATGCGACATGGTACTGCGCCCATGCGAGCCATGACGACGATATCGCAAGAGGCGTTTCGAGGGATTCCCCGACGGGTGCCGTCGCAAAGGCCGTGACGGTATTGCGTGCTCCTCCTCCGGCGAGATCGATCGCATAGAACTTCCTCGGGGTTTCCGCGAAGATGCTCGCATCGTCGTAAGGGTTCGCGATTACGGCGGAAATGGCGCTCCTTGTCGCTCCGGCGGACGCGAGGAGGGCCGAAAGATTCGTACTCGTTCCGTTCAGGAGGTCGTACGCCGAATAACCCCCTTTGGCCGACTGCGTGACGATGGTCGCGAAGTCGCTTCCATGACTTACGATCGTACCGCGTACGATGGTCGTCGTTGCCCGGGCGATCGTTCCGTCCGATGCTTCCGTCACCACGTTCCCTCCCGCCTCGAAGAAATCGGTCACATTGGCGATGGGGGAGACGCTCGACGCGTTCGAAGGGACAAGTACGGCATATTTCATTTCCGTGACGAGCGTGGGGGCTACCCTGGCGTTTTCGGACCAGGCGTCGTATCCGGGAGCTTTAAGGGAAAGGATGTAATTTTTGGGGAAAAGGTTCGAAATGAGCGTGCCGTGGCTCAGAAACCCGCTTGCATTTTGGATCGGTTTCCCGTTAAGGGTTATTTCGGCATTTTCCGGATGGGATTCCACATAAATGGCGCCCACTTTTTCCGTTTTGAACGTCATGAAATCGAATCGCCATCCTTGGGCGTAGAACGCAATTCCGGTGCCCATCACCAAAAAAAGGGCGAATAGCCCGTAAAAAAGGATTCTTCGCGAACGGATCGTCATATCATATCCATTGTAGGTTTGATTTTTCAAATAATCCAGGTCCGTATCTCGGGCGGGTGTGCGGTTTTACGCCCATCCGCGATGTTCGATGTAGCAAACCGGATACTCCTTTTGTATAATAAGATGGGTCTGGCCTTAGATCTCGGATCAAACATTACTAAAAGGGAGGACGAGAGCACCTGCTGTCCGTGGATTGCAGGCTGAGTCCACCCACCTGGCTTTACGCCAGAGATCTTCGGTTGGACCTACAAAACGCCCATTGGGCTTTGGCGAAACGCCCCGCATTTGCGGAGCGTTTTAGCTTTTAGGCCGGGGACCCCGCGGCTCATCTTGACCGTCCCGTCCTTTTCGGTATATAATGACCCTCATGTTGGCCATCAAATTACAGCGCATCGGAAAGAAGCATCAGCCGAGCTATCGCCTCGTGGTGGCGGAGAGCCGTTCGAAAATGGCAGCTCCTCCCGTGGAAGATCTCGGTTCCTACAATTCTTTCACGAAGAAAGCGACGATTAAAAAGGACCGCACTGAGTATTGGTTGAAGACCGGTGCACAGCCCACGGTCACCGCGCATAACCTTCTCGTGAAGGAAGGCGTGGTTTCTTCCGCAAAGAAGGCGGTGAAGATGCCGAAACCGGTACAGAAGCAGGCGGAAAAAGCGGAAGCTTCGGCGTCCGCCGAAGCGGCGGCCTAGTTTCAGGAGGACATTTTCGTTTAGAATAAGGAAAGGAAGGACCGCAGCGAAAGGTCGAGAGCATTTTCAGTATCCCGACAATAACCGCAATGACGAACGCGATTCCCGCAGACCAAGAATTTCTGGAATATCTCATCAAGTCCCTCGTGGACCATCCTGAGGACGTGAAGGTCGACCGAAAGGTCGATGAAATGGGCGTGCTGCTCACTCTTCGCGTGAATCCTATGGATATGGGTCAGGTGGTCGGCCGCCAGGGCGCGACCGCAAAGTCCATCCGCTCGCTTCTCAAGATCGTGGGCGTAAAGAACAACGCCCGCGTGAACCTTAAGATCGAGGAGCCCGAGGGAGGCATGCGCCAGCCCAGAGCCGACGGTCCCGACAAGCCGCTCGATTATTAGCTCTTCGGCAAACGGAAGGGTCGTACTGCGGCCCGCATAAAAGGCCGAGGAGGCTTTTTATGGTGCTTGCAAAAGAGATTTCTCGCAATTATCATTACTACCGTTATGGCACTCTCATACACCGATCTCACAAAAGGGGTTCTCTTCATCATGGATGGTGCTCCGTACGAAGTGGTCGACATGCACTTCCTTCGCATGCAGCAGCGCAAAGCCGTAGTGCAGACGCGTATCCGCAACCTCATCACGGGCAAGCTTCTCGACCGCAACTTCCAGGCGAGCGATTCGTTCGAAGAAGCGGAGGTGGAGCGCAAAACCGCGGTCTTCATTTATGAATCCAAGGGCGAGTATTGGTTCCACGAAGAGGGCAATCCCAAAAACCGTTTTTCGCTTGACGGCGAGGTGATGGGAGCACAGGGACGTTTCCTCAAGCCGAACATCAAAGTGACGACGATCGTGTTCCAGGGCAAAGTGATCCAGGTGGAGATCCCCGTCAAGATGGAATTCAAGGTCACCGAAGCGCCGCCGGCGATCAAGGGCAATACGGCTCAGGGCGGGAACAAGCAGGTCACCATCGAAGGGGGCGCCAAGATCAATGTGCCGCTCTTCGTGAACGAAGGCGATCTTATCCGCATCAATACCCAGACGGGAGAATACGTCGAACGCGTGTAACGGCCGCTTCGCGCGTGCACGGGGCGTCCGCGTGAAGCGGAGCCCCGTGTTTTCGCATAACCATCCTTTCCATGGCCGAACGCAGAAAAACAGTTTTCGTGGGAATGTCGGGCGGGGTCGACAGCTCCGTCGCCGCCCTGCTTCTCAAAAGGCGAGGCCACCGCGTGGTGGGCGTCTTTATGCGCAGCTACAACATCGACGGATGCGCGGAGCGCGACGCGGAGGATGCGCGTCGCGTCGCCGAACGGATCGGCATACCTTTTTACGTGTGGGATTTCGAGGAGGAATACAAACAGCGCGTCGTGCATTATATGATCGACGGCTATCGCGCGGGGATCACCCCGAATCCCGATGTGATGTGCAACCGGGAGATCAAGTTCGGCATTTTTCTTGAAAAGGCGCTTGCGATGGGGGCGGATCACGTCGCGACCGGCCATTATGTCATCATGCGGAAGACCGGTGCGGGATTGAAGGCGCGCTTCGCGCTCTTCTCCGCCGAAGATTCGAACAAAGACCAATCCTATTTTCTCTGGACCCTCACCCAGGACCAGCTTGCGCACAGTCTTTTTCCGATAGGGGATTATCGGAAGCCGGAGGTGCGGGAGATCGCGCGCCGCGCCGGCCTGCCTACGGCAGAAAAAAAGGATTCGCAGGGGATCTGCTTTCTCGGCCAGGTTTCCATCGGCGATTTTTTGAAAGAGTATATTCCCGAACGGCGCGGTGCGATCCTCACGACCCGCGGGGAGAAGATCGGAGAGCACAAGGGCGCCCATTTCTATACGATAGGCCAGCGCCACCTTGATGCCGATTTTGCGTTTCCCAAAACAGGGGCGACGGGATCGCCGGCGGCACGCAGACCGCTTTACGTGGCCGCGAAGGATATTCTCGCGAATACGATCGTCGTTGCGGAGGGGAGCGACGATCCCGCGCTCTTCCGTACGGAGGTTCGGCTTGTGCAGACGAGTTTCATCCGCGGCGTGGAATACGAAGGACCCGTCATGGCGCGGGTGCGCTACCGTCAGCCTCTTGCGCCGGCGATGCTCGTAAAATCGGCCGAAGGAGGCCATGTCCTTTCCTTTGCATCCCCCCAGAAATTCGTGGCGGAAGGCCAATCGGCGGTGTTTTACGGGCCGAAAGGCGAGATGCTGGGCGGCGGCGTGATCGCCGCGCCATCCGCAGTGTGATATCATCAGTCTATGAATAAGGAGGATGAGCTCCAATCGATCGCCCGTTTCATCTATGAGGCGGGGATCCTCGCGAATACCCCGCGTTCGGGATTCTGGTTTCTCGGCACGGGCAAACAGTCGGTTGCCGAACACCTCCTGCGTACCACGTATATTGCGTACGCCCTTTGCCATCTCACACCAACCGCCGATCGCTCGCGGGTGATCCTGATGAGCATTTTCCATGATTTTGCGGAAGGAAGGACTTCCGATCTGAATTATGTCCATCAGCGGTACGGTCGACTTGCGGAGTCCGAAGCATTCAAGGATATTGCCGCCGAGGTTCCGTTCGGAAAGGAAATGGCCGCATTTTACGCGGAAGAGCAGGCGAAGGAGACGCTCGAGGCCCGGCTTGTGAAGGATGCGGATCAGCTTGAGTGGCTTGCGACCCTGCGAGAAGAGGAACTGAAGGGCAACGCCAAGGCGAAGGCGTGGCAGAAGAGCGCCTTTAAGCGCCTGAAGACGCCCCAGGGCCGGGCGGTGGGGAAGTATCTCCTTGCGACGCATTCGGATTCCTGGTGGTTCGATTCGGACGACAAGTGGTTCGTGTCCCGCGATCCGAAGTTCATCAAGAAGAAGAAACAGCAAAAAAAGAAATGATCGTTTCCGCGCTCGCCACGATCACGGGGATTCTCATGTCGCTCGGATATTATCCCCAGGCGTGGAAGATATGGCGTACGCGATCGGCGGGCGATATCTCCGTATCTTCTTTCGCCATCTTCGCTGTCGGAACCGCATCGTGGTTCGCATACGGAGTGTATCTCCGCGACCCCGTCATCCTGCTGAGCTTCGGCCTTGGCGTGATCGGTTCATGGACCGTCCTTTTCCTGAGCCTTTGGTTCCGAAGCCGGGAAACGCCGCATTGATCGCTCTGCGGATCCCTTTTTGATTCCGCCTGATTTTATGCTATTATGGCGCTATATGCGCCAATCCCAGCTGTTCACGAAGACGCAAAAGACCGCGCCAAAGGACGAAGTCGCGCAGAATGCCCAGCTTCTTACGCGCGGCGGGTTCATCTATAAGAATTCCGCCGGAGTCTATTCTTATCTTCCGCTCGGGTGGAGGGTGATACGCAACATTTCGCAGATTGCCCGCGAGGAAATGGATGCGATCGGCGGGCAGGAGATGCTCATGTCCGCGCTCCACGACAAGCACTATCTTCAGGCGACGGGGCGATGGGGCGTTGATGTGGTCTACAAAGTGATTGCCGGCGGAGACAAAGAGCCGGGATTCAACATCAGCTGGACGCACGAGGAGATCCTTGCCGAGATCGCCGCCCGATACGTGAATTCCTACAAGGACCTTCCGTTCGCCGCATATCAGATCCAGACGAAATTCCGCCATGAGCCCCGCGCAAAGTCGGGCCTGCTCCGCGGCCGGGAATTCCTCATGAAGGATCTCTACAGCTTCCACGTGTCCGAGGAAGATCTTTATCGCTATTATGACCGCGTTGCGGATGCGTATAAGAAGGTCTTCACGCGCTGCGGCCTCAAGGCGTATTACACGCTTGCCGCGGGCGGCGATTTCACCGTGAGCAATACGCACGAGTTCCAGGTGGAATCGTCCGTCGGCGAGGATACGGTCTACGTTTGCGGAAAGTGCGAATATGCGGAGAACAACGAGATATCCCGGTTGCGCGAAGGAAGCGCGTGCCCGAAATGCGGAGGAGCCATGCGGGAGATAAAGGCGATCGAAGTGGGAAACATCTTCCCGCTCGGCGCGAAATACTCGAAGGCGTTCGGCCTTGCCTTTACCGACGAGAAGGGCGAAAAGAAGGATGTGGTCATGGGGTCCTATGGCATAGGCATTTCGCGCCTTATGGGCACGATCGTGGAGATCTATCACGATGAAAAAGGCATCATCTGGCCGGATGCAATCGCGCCGTTTACGGCCCATCTTCTCGCCCTGAATGGCGCGAACGGGGATGCCGTATACGATGCTTTACAAAAAGCGGGGGTCAACGTACTCTATGACGATAGGGAAGCGACTCCTGGCGAGAAGTTCGCGGATGCCGATCTTATCGGGATCCCGTGGCGGCTCGTCGTCAGTCCGAAAGTCGGCGAAGGAAAGGTGGAGCTCAAACGCCGCGCGGAAAAGGAATCGCGTATCCTCGGCATGGAAGAGGTCCTTGCGGCCGTTAAACAATAATTCATTCCTTATGGCATTATTCGACAACGTGTTCAAAGATATCGGCATCGATCTTGGTACGGCGAACTCGCTTATCTATATAAAAGGGAGGGGCATCGTGGTGAACGAGCCTTCCGTGGCCGCGATCAACACCAAGACGAACCACGTCCTTGCGGTGGGCGACGAGGCGAAAAAAATGCTCGGCCGCGTGCCGCCCCATATCAGCGTCATCCGCCCGCTCGTGAACGGAGTGATCTCGGACTTCGAGATGACCGAGGAGATGCTCCGCCATCTGCTCAACCGTCCGAAGGCGCATCCCGTCATGTCCTATCGCCGTGCGCTTCTTGCCATACCGAACAACCTCACCGAGGTGGAGCGGAAATCGGTGGAGGATGCCGCGCTGAATGCCGGCTGCGCGAAGGTATATCTCGTGGAATCGCCGATCGCGGCAGCCCTCGGCGCCGGCCTTCCGATCACCGTTCCCGAAGCGAGCCTCATCATCGACATCGGCGGAGGGACGACGGATATCGCCGTGATCTCGATGGGAGGCATCGTGGTATCCCGCACGCTCAAGATCGCGGGCGACCGTTTCAATGAGGAAATCATCCATTTTGTGCGCGAGGAATTCCATCTTGCCATCGGGGAACCCACCGCCGAGTATGCGAAGATCGCGGTAGGGTCCGCGGTGCCGCTCGACGAGCGCATCGAAGTGCCGATCCGGGGCCGCGACTTCGAAACGGGCCTTCCTCGCGAGATCGCGATGAAGAACAACCATGTGCGCATGGCGCTTGCGAAATCTTTGCGCACGATCATCGATTCGGTCCATGAGGTGATCGAGGAAACTCCGCCGGAGCTTGCGGGAGACGTGCTTCGCCAGGGTATCGTGATGTGCGGCGGCGGCGCGCTTCTGCGCGGCCTCGATCAACTCATCGAAAAAGAGACCGGAGTGAAGGTTTCCGTTGCCGACGATCCGCTTACCTGCGTGGCGCGCGGCCTCGGGCAGATGGTGGACGATTTCGATGCCCATCGGGAGCTTCTCGATAATCCTCTGAAGCCGCTTTCAATCAATCTTTAATCCAAGGGAGAACGCGATGACACCCGAACGGAAGCCCAATCTCGCACTTCTCGGTGTCCTTGTGTGCATATTGCTCATCCTTGTGCTTTTCCAGCCCTCCTACGGATGGCGTCTTCGTGCGTTTCTCATGCCCTCGGACATCGCGGTCGGCGCGGGTTCGGCGGCGAGCGGCAGCGCGATGGGCGTCCTCATGGCCGAGAACGACCAGTTGAAGGCCCAGCTTGCCGAACTGCAGGGAATCGTCGCCGAGCTGCCGACCTCTTCGCCGAACTACCTGCGTGCCATGGTATATTCGCGGTACCCCTTGAATTTCAAGAACGAGCTTTTTGTGAACGCGGGCGGGGATGACGGCGTGGCGACCGGCAGCGCGGTCCTTTACGAGGGACTTCTTGTGGGAAGGGTCGTACAGACATGGCCGCATTACGCCGCCGTCGAGACCGTGTTCGATAATAATTTCCGCCTTCCCGTGCGCATCGGCAAAGCGGGATATGACGGGCTTCTCACCGGCGGGTCCTATCCTTACGTGGCCTCCATCGCGAAGGATTCTCCCGTTGCTCCCGGGGACATCGTCATGAGTTCCGCGCCGGGCGTTCCCTATGCCGTTCCCGTGGGCGCGCTCCAATCGACGAGTACGTCGCCTGACAATCTTTTCACGCAAGGGGCCATCGTATTTCCTTACGACATCAACCAGATCCAGACGGTCCTTATTGCGCATTCATGAGCTTTCGATCCCTCATCGCCCTTCTCGTTCTCTTTATCGCCGCGAGCCTTCAATTCCTTCTCGGTTCCGCGGGGATGTTTACGGACCTCATGCTTGCGGCACTCATCGCCTTTGCGTTCTTCTTCGAATGGCCGGAACTCGCGGTCTATGTTCTTGTCGCCGTCTTTATGATCGACTGGCAGCCCGCGATCACGCCGACGATGCTCGTGTTTGCCGCGATCCCGTTCGCTGCGTATCTATTCAGGAGGTTCTTTGCGTGGGCCCCCTGGGCGGGGATCCCTCTCGTGACGATTCTCGGATTCGCGGCGTTTTATCTTGCGATCGCTCCCGGAATGTTCGCGACCGCCGCGCCATCGATCGTATTCGATGTTTTTGGGGCCCTCATCTACGGAGAGATCGCGCTTGCCGTTCTTTCACGGGCGGAGCGGTAAATCCGCGTTTGTGATATACTCTGCGCAATGAAGCGCCGGCAGGACATTCCGTTCGAAGATTCGTTGAACGACGACTGGAGCCGCGATCTTAATATGGTCGAGGTCCCTTTGGGCAACAGATCGCTCCTCGTGCTCGCGATCGTGGTTCTGGGAGCCGTGATCGCGGTCGTTTTCCGGATAGGATATCTGAATATTTTCGGCGCATCCTATTATGCGTCGCGCGCCGCGGACAACGCATCCCAAGCGACGCAGGCCGCCGCGCCGCGCGGCATCATCTATGATGCGGAGGGGGATCCCATCGCCGAGAATCGGACGGTGTTCACGGCGGAGCTCGATTCCGAAAAGTTCATCCGCGCCGATGCGTCGCTCGAAAGTTCGACTGTTTCCGCGGTAAATTCCGTGCTCGGTATCCCCACTTCCACATTCTGGTCGCTCCTCGCTTCGAGTTCCGCGCAGGACTTTGCGATCCCGGTCGTGCTTTCCGAGAGTCTCGCCCAGAGCCAGCTTGTGAATCTCCAGGCGCTTGCGCTTCCCACGATCAAGATCGTGAGCAATTTCCAGCGCGTGTATCCCTCCGGGCCCGTCTTTTCTTCCGTTGTGGGATACATCGGACGCGTGACCCAGGCCGATCTTGCGGCCGATCCGCGCATTTCTTCCGACGGGTTCATCGGCAAAATGGGGATCGAGGCGCAGTATGATACCGTGCTCCAAGGAAAACCCGGGGTGAACATCACCTTCACGGACGCCCAAGGGCACGTACTTGGGGAGAAGCAGCAATCCGCACCGACCGTAGGCGATTCCATCCATCTTACGATCGACGGCGCCCTTCAAAAGGAGCTTTACGATGCCATTCAGAACGAGCTTGCCATCCTTGGGCGGCAGATCGGGCTCGGGCTTGCCATCGATCCGCGCACGGGGGCAGTGCTTGCCCTCGTGAACGTTCCGGGCTACGACAACAATGCATTTGCCCAGCCTTCTCCGACGAGTTCCGCCGAGATCACGGGTTTTCTCACTTCACCCCTCAAGCCCATGTTCGATCGCATCGTTTCCGGAAACTACAATCCCGGATCCACGATCAAGCCGCTCGACGGCGTCGCGATCATGAAAGAGGGGGTCGTATCTCCCACACGCGAGATTTTCTCGCCCGGTTATCTCATGGTCCCGAACCCTTACGATCCTTCCCATCCCACGAAGTATCTCGATTGGCAGTATCAGGGGAATGTCGATCTTATGTCGGCCCTTGCGCAATCGTCGGACGTCTATTTCTATGTGACCGTGGGAGGGTCTCCCGCAATGACGACGCCGCCCATCAATGATGCGAGCGATTACGGCGTCGGCGGGCTTGGCGTGAGTAAATTATTCGATTGGTGGAAGACATTCGGGCTTGGGGTAAAGACCGGCATCGATCTTCCCGGAGAGGCTTCGGGTTTTCTCCCCACGCCCCAATGGAAAGAACAGACGACCGGCACGAGATGGCTCCTCGGCGATACTTACAATGTCGCGATCGGCCAAGGATCGCTTACGGTAACGCCGCTGCAGCTTCTTAGCTACATCGATGCCATTGCGAACGGCGGCACGCTCTGGCGCCCGTTCCTTAACGCAAGCTCCACGCCCCATATGAATGCGGATCTCACATCTCTTGCGCCCTATATCCGCGACGTGCAACAGGGAATGCTTGCGGGCGTCAATTCGCCGCGCGGCACATCGCACATGCTTTCCGATCTTCCCATCCAGGCGTGCGCGAAGACCGGAAGCGCCCAGGTGAAGAACAATTCCGAGGAAAATGCGCTTTTCGTAGGATACCTGCCGTGCAATCCGAATGCGCCCGACGACGGGCCTCCGCAGATCGCACTTCTCATCCTCATCGAAAACTCGAAACAGGGGAGCTTGAATGCGGTGCCTATCGCCAATACCGTCTTTAATTGGTATTATGATAACCGTATAAAGGCACAGGGAACGAGTGCGTCATCGTCATTGCCGATCCCATCCTCCACCATCACTCAATGAGCGAATTTCGTCAGGACATCGTATCGGGCGACTGGGTGCTTCTTGCGCCGGGCCGCGCGGCACGGCCGCGGTTTCTGGACCGGAAGAAAGAGGTGCGCAAGCCGCTCCCCGTACGGGAGTGTCCCTTCGAGGACCTTTCTCATGCGAGTTCGGCGCCTCCGCTTTATCGGTATCCCGCGGAAAAGGACTGGAAGATCGCGGTGATCCGCAACAAATATCCCGCCGTGGAAGAAGACGGCGCGCGGTCGCGCATCTTTTACCGCGGCATCTATCCCGTTCGCACGGGAGTGGGGACGCACAATCTCCTCATTACGCGCGCCCATACGCTTCATTTTGCGGATCTTCCGCCGGAGGATGCGGCGGCGCTTTTTGCCACGATACGGCGCTTCCATCTGATTGCGGCGAAGGACAAGTATGCCCGCTATATTTCCTCGTTCTATAACTACGGTCCTTCGGCGGGTGCGTCGGTCTGGCATCCGCACTATCAGATGCTCGCCCTTCCCGTTATCCCCGAACATGTGGAGCATTCGCTCCGGGGAGGCGAACGGTATTTCAAATCCCATGGACGATGCGTGCGTTGCGACATCATCCGGGACGAACGGAACGCCAAGGTGCGCGTCATCGGCGAGAACGCCCATGCGATCGCGATCGCCCCGTATGCTCCAAAGAAGCCGTTCGAGACGAGCATCCTTCCCAAACGTCACGTTTCTTCGCTGCGCGATACTTCGCCCGCGGCACTCAAGGGGATCGCCGTCCTTGCGCAGGACGTCGCAAAAGCCATAAAGCGTCGCCTTGGAGATCCGGATTTCAACTTTTTCATCCACGATGCTCCGCTCGGGTCCGGAGATTACCGTCACCATCATTGGCATATCGAAATGGTTCCCAGGGTCACCATCGATGCCGGTTTTGAACTTTCGACGAGCATCATCATTAATGTGGTAGACCCCGATAATGCCGCGGCGATCTTGCGCGGAGATAAATGACAACTGCCATGGGGAAAACCACCGTGCGGCACAATGCGGTCGTCGGGATGGGCGCGGCGGCGATCGCGTTCATTGCGGGCGGGTTCGGCTGGGCGCTTATCGCGCTCGGAGCGTTCCAGGTGGGCCTTTCCGGGAGGCCGGTGATTCTCCACTTCAATGAACTTTCCGGCATTACGAGGATCGGGACGGCGGCGGATCTCCTCGCTGCCGGGGTGTTCGCGCTCGTTGCCGCCGCAGCCGGCATCGCCGTCGCCTTCGAACTCGATCGACGGGACCGCGTTCTCGGCAAATTGGCCGCTGCCGTTGTCCTTGCCGCGGCGGTCTTGCTTTTTATTGCTTGTGCCGCTATAATAAGTGTCAATTGAAACCAAAGCCATGGCCAATGATTTTGCAGTCATAAAGACCGGAGGGAAGCAGTATAAGGTTTCCGCCGGGGACAAGATCAAAGTGGAGAAGATCTCCGCCGAAGAAGGAGGCACCGTCATTTTCGACGAAGTCCTTCTCCGCTCCGAAGGAGGAACGATCCAGGTGGGCGCTCCGAACGTCGCCGGCGCGAAGGCCGAGGCGAAGGTCCTCAGGAATGCAAAGGACAAGAAGAAGATCATCTTCAAGTATCATCCGAAAACCCGCAATCGCCGCAAAAAAGGGCATCGCCAGGAATTCACGGAAGTCGAGATCACTGCGATATAGAAAAAGGCCCCGGATCCGGGGCCTTTTTGTTTTTCGCATCGTCCCCGCGCTTAATTCACGTAGAAGATATCTTCGGAGGGGGTGCCTTGGGGGACGGTGCCCGTCGCGTTCGGGCCCGACGGCACCACGTAATGGATGTTCTTTGCCGCGGCATCGGCGGGAGTGAAGGAGTGCGTGACGAACATCACGGTTTCCGCGGGGACCGGAATGCCTCGCGCAGGAACTCCGCCCGCATTCACGATAACGTATTTCGGCGTGGCTGCGGGGAGCGCGTTCATTGCATTGCCGATCGCCACATAGTCGGCATTGAATGCCCCCGGTACGTTGGGGTTCCTGGCCCAGGTGACGAAGTACTCCGTATAGCCGCCCATCGCGGTGAAGACAAGGAATGCCGCCGCGATCGCTTTTACTATCGCGGGTTTCCATCCCAAGCGTTCCGTCATCAGGCGGAATGCCCATATTCCCCCGATCGCGGCGAAAATGAGCGCCGGGGCAAGGGCGAGGATCGAACGCAGCGCATGCGGGATGCCTTCGTCCGATGCCGCCGCGGGCAATATCCCGAACGCGAACCACGCGAATGTGAGAAGGAGGGCGAAGGGAGGGAACATGCCGCCAGGCTCGGGGGAAGCGGCGTGCGCAGGATTCTTTGTCCGCAGGGATCGCCAGCTTTTCCAGAGGGATATCCCCGATACCGCGATCCCGAGAAGGAACAGGATCCCTACGGGCCAGAAGAGTTCCGGTGCGCCGCTCACGTTCTGCCGCCAGTTGTAGTCGCCGTGCCAGTTGAACATGAAAAGTTCCTTTCCGATATTTACCGCAAAATCATGGATCGGGTTTGTTCCGGCGGTGACCGCTATCTCCGTAGTACGGCCGAAGAAGCTTCCGGGATGGCTTACGAAGTACCATCCGATCGGAAGAGAGACGATGAATGTGGCGGCAATGAAAAGAGCGGTCTTTTTCCAAAAGCCCGGGGTTTTGCGGAAGAAAGGAATGAAAAGAAGGAAAAGGACCGGCGTATCACGGTATGCGATATAGGTATAAAATCCGGCGGCGTATACCGCTCCCGCAAGCACGGCGTACCACCATCCAACGCCGCCGTTCGTCGCATGCGCATCGCCGTCCCCGCCGTGTTTCGCCCGGAATGCCTTTATGAGAAGCCAGAGCGCCCAAACAAGGAAAAGGGGAGCGAGGATCGCACGGAATCCTATGCGGGAAAAAATGATGCCCCAGAAACTTACGGAGAGGAGGAATGCCGCAAAGAGTCCCGCGGCATCGCCAAGGAGTTCTCCCACGAGAAGATAGAGCCCCCATACCGTGGCCACGCCCGCAATCGCGGCCGGTACGCGCACGATCCATGGCTCCGTCCTGTCCGTTACGGGGGCGATCTTCAGGGTGATCGCAAGGATGTTTATATAGAGCCCTTCACGGCCATTGTCCTCCACATAGAACGGCAGGAAGTGTCCCGTTTCGGCGACCTCCGTCGCGTTGTTGCCGTTCATCGCCTCGTCCGGGTAGAGCCCTCCCGGGATCGTCGTCAAATGGTAGAAACGGAGGAAGGTTGCTATAATGAGAATACCTATAAGGAGCAGCCAGCGGAGTTGTTTCGGCATATATTCCAGTATATCAAATCGAACCAATATAAATTTTCCGATATCCCATCAATGGACCAGGCATCATCCCAATCCGCGTCGTTCGAACAGGGCCTTGAACACGATCTTGCCGCGCTTGCGGCCGATATACGGAATCGGAAAGAGAGTATCACCGTGAAGGATTACAGCGAGCGGGAGCTTGTAAAAGAGGCCATTCGGGCATTTCCGAGCTTCGAGCGTACGCCCCAGGCATCGTCGGGAACGGCGCCGGTTTCTACGCCGCCCGCACCGGCCCCTGCCGTCCCTGCGGCAACGGCAAGCCCCCTGCCCGAATATGCGCAAAGCGCGCCGCCGGAGGTGAAGCTCGAGATCGAGTATCTTCTCGATGTGGCGTTGCGCCACGGCATCGGGAAAGCGCTTACGGAATCCGAGAAGTCGCCCTACTTCGTGCAGGACGCGTTCCACGATGCGCTTGCGGGACGTCTTTATCCGGAGCTTCAAAAACGCGGAATAGTGAAGTAGGCCGCTTTGCCCGTCTCCGGGCCGTGCGCTGTGCTACAATAAATGCAATGGCCGCATTTTGGATACTTCTTGCGATCGTGCTCGGCGTCGCCGCGGGAGTCGCCGCGTTTTTCATCGTGCGCGCCGTCGCCCGGCGGAAGATATTCGATTCGCTGCAGACATCGCTTTTTCTCGTGCGGATCCCCAAGGCATTTCCCGACGATAAGGCCGGTTCCTCGGAAGGAAACGACTTTAAAACGGAACTTGCCCACTTCGAGCAGCTCCTTGGTTCGCTTGCGGCGATACGGAAGCCGTTCACGTTCGAGGTTGCCGTGCCGCACGTCGGCGAAGAGATCCATTTCTATCTCGGTGTTCCCAAGCTTTCCTCGTAGATCGCGGCGAAGCAGGTTCAGGGATTGTGGAACGGCGCGAGCGTGGAGCTCGTGGGCGACGATTTCAATATCTTCAATGTTCATGGCACGACGGTGGCGGCCTATGTCGCCGAGAAGGAGAATTTCGCTCTCCCCCTAAGGACCTATGGCGAACTCGGGATCGATTCTTTCGAATCGATCGTGGGCTCGTTCTCCAAGATCGCGGAAATAGGTGAAGGAGCATCGCTTCAGGTCATTCTCCGTCCCGCGTTTCCGAGTGCCAAAAAGACGATCCAGGGTTACATCGAGCTCCTGAAAAGAGGCGAAAAGCTCGAGAAGGTATTCAAAGCCGGATTCATCACCGGCCTCGAGGATGCGGTGAAGCTTCTGAATCCCGATTCCAAAAAAGAGGAGGAAAAGAAGGAACGCGAGAAAGTGGTGGACGAGGAGGCGGTGAAGGCTCTTACCGCGAAGGCGTCGAAGCCCCTTTTCGACGTGAATGTGCGCATCGTCGCAAGCGCCGCATCGAAGTTCCAGGCGGACGATATCCTCGACGGCCTCGCGGCGGGCTTCAGCCAGTTCGCGAGCCCCATGCGCAACGAGTTCAGGCTCGTGAAGCCGAGGAACCCCCGGTCGCTCATCGAGAAGTTCATCTATCGGGAATTCGACCCTTCCCATGCGATGACCCTTTCCGCCGAAGAGATCGCGAGCTTCTATCATTTCCCCATCGCCTCCACGGAGACGCCCCGAGTGAAGTGGCTGAAGGCGAAAGAGGCTCCGCCCCCGGACAATATGCCGAAGCAAGGACTTCTCCTCGGGGACAGCGTGTTCCGGGGACAGATGCGGCCGATTTATCTCACGGACGAGGATCGGCGGCGCCACATTTACGTGGTGGGGCAGACGGGAACGGGAAAATCGACGCTCCTCAGCAATCTCATCATCGAGGACATCGCTCAGGGGAAGGGCGTTGCCGTGATCGATCCGCACGGCGAGCTCGTTGAAAAGGCGCTCGCATTCGTGCCGAAGGAACGCCTTGATGACGTGATCTACTTCGATCCGGGCGATCTTACGCGGCCGATCGGCCTCAATATGCTCGACCATAACCTCGCGAAGCCCGAGGAGCGCACGTTCATCGTGAACGAGATGCAGAGCATCTTCGACAAGCTTTTCGATAAAGAGACCATGGGGCCGATGTTCGAGCAATACATGAGAAACGCACTTCTTCTCCTCATGGAGGATATGCCGAATGAGCCGGCGACGCTCGTCGAGGTGCCGCGCGTTTTTACCGACAGCGCATATCGCAATCGGAAGCTCGCGCGGATCGCGAATCCGGTCGTCGTCGATTTTTGGGAAAAAGAGGCCGCGAAGGCCGGCGGTGATGCCTCCCTCGCGAACATGACGCCTTACATCACCTCGAAGTTCGGCGGGTTCATCACGAACGACTATATGCGGCCGATCATCGGCCAGGCGAAATCAGCGTTCAATTTCCGCGAGGTGATGGATTCCGGGAAGATCCTCCTCATCAATCTTTCGAAAGGGAAGATAGGGGATATCAATGCGAGCCTGCTCGGCATGGTGTTCACGGGAAAGATCCTCATGGCCGCGCTCTCCCGCACCGACAGTGATGCCGCTTCCCGCCGTGATTTCAATCTTTACATCGACGAGTTCCAGAACTTCACGACGGATTCCATCGCGACGATCCTCAGCGAGGCGCGGAAATACCATCTTTCCCTTACGATGGCCCATCAGTTCATCGGCCAGCTTACCGACCCCATCAAGGCTGCGGTTTTCGGTAACGTGGGATCGGAGCTCGTGATGCGCGTGGGCGTAGAGGACGCCGAATTTCTCGCGAAGCAGTTTACGCCGGTGTTCAACGAGAACGACCTCATCAATATCGACAACTTCAATGCGTATGCGAAGATCCTTGTGAACGGGCAGACCTCGCGCCCCTTCAACCTCCGGATCGGTACGCAATCGTGGTCGCCGGGAAATGCGGACATTGTGCCGAAGCTCAAGGAATACTCGCGCCTGAAGTACGGCATGGATCGCGCTGCGATCGAGGATGAGATTTATAAGCGCTTGCGGGGATAGAACGCATGCCGTACACCTAATAGTGCCAGCCTCGGAAAATCTGCCAGGTGAGGCACCGCGAGCCCGCGGGTCCTTTCGAGGATCCCGGGCCTCGATTTTTTATAGTTGGACGCGGTCCCCGTATCTGGTAAAATGGAAGCCATGATCACTTATCTCCGCAGTGCAACGCCGTCCTCGCTTGCCGGGACGGCGCTTCTCCGTCTCGATTTCAACACGAAGGACGATTGGCGCATGCGCGCCGTGGTCCCCACCGTGAAGTTCCTGCTCAAGGCCGGGGCCACGATCGTCGTCGTGAGCCACCGGGGCCGTCCCTCGGGAGGCTCGATCGTGAAAGGCGTTCCTACCGGCTTTCCCGCCGACCTGCGCCTTCGGAAGGATGCCGCAAAGCTTTCCGCACTGATCGGCCGCCGGGTTGCGTTCATCGGTCATTTCCGCTTTTCCGAAATAAAAGCGCGGATCGCCGCCGCGCCCAAGGGGTCCGTTTTCCTCCTCGATAATCTCCGCTTCATGCCCGGCGAGGAAAAGAACGATCCCGCGTTCGCCCGCACGCTCGCATCGCTCGCCGATTACTACGTGAACGACGCCTTCGCGGTCTCGCACCGGGCGAACGCATCGGTCGCCGCGGTGACCAAGTTCCTTCCGAGCTACGGCGGACTTGAATTGCAGGACGAGATTGACGGGCTTTCCCGCGCGATCGTGGCGCCCGCGCATCCGGTGGTGCTTATCCTCGGAGGCGCGAAGGCATCCGACAAGCTCGGCGTCATCCGCCATTTCCGTTCCCGGGCCGATGCGTTCCTTTTGGGGGGTGGGTCGGCAAACAGCGTGCTCGCGCTCCGCGGCGAGGACGTGAAGGCATCGCTCCGCGAGACCGATCCCAAGATTCTCGCCGCACTGAAACCCCTCGCGCGCGATCCCAAGGTCGTCCTTCCCGTGGATTTCGTATGGGGACGGGGCAAGGATGCGGGAAAGATCCTCGATCTCGGTCCGCGGTCGCAGGAGATCTTCGCGAAGAAGATCGCATCGGCAAGGACGATCGTTTGGAGCGGACCGCTCGGGTTCATCGAGCGCGCGCCGTACGCGAAGGCGAGCATTGCCGCCGCGCGTGCGATCGGGAAGAACCGGAAGGCGTTTTCGCTCACCGGCGGCGGCGAGACGGTGATGTTCCTCAAGAAGTACAAGCTCGATGAGGGGTTCAGCTTCATCTCGACCGGCGGCGGCGCGATGCTCGATTTCCTGGCGGGCGAACGGCTTCCCGGCATTGCGGCCCTCGAAGGAAGAGGAGCGCGGAAGACGAAGCGCGGGGGAAAGTAGCGATGCATACCACCATGATCTACGATGCCTATTTCCATAACGATTTCGACGGCCGTGCGAGCGCGGCGGTGATGCTCGCCTTTCTCCGGAGCCGCGGCGACGATATCGCGCACTTCGTTCCCGTGAATTTCGATCTCACGAAGCAGTGGCTCGACGACCGGTTCTTTGCGCGGCATGCGCTGTTCAAGGGCCCCCGCAATCCCGCCATCGTTCTCGATTTTCCCTATCATCCGGGGGCCGCGATCTGGTTCGATCACCATCCGACGGCATTCAAAAAGGAGGAGTGGAAGAAGAAGTTCCGCAAGGACAAGTTCCACCGGCTCGACCCGGAGTACCTTTCGAACTGCCATCTCACCTATACGGCCCTCAAGGAGAATTTCGGATGGAAGCCGCCCGCGCGTTTCAAGGACCTCGTGAAATGGCTCGATGTGATCGACGGCGCGCGTTTCGTATCCGCGGAACAAACGATCATGCTCAAGGAGCCCGCGCTCCAGGTCATGGCATACGTTGACGGCACGGAAGACGATCTTTCCGCCACGGTAGCGTTCGTGAAACTGCTTGCCGAAGAGCCGCTCGGAGAGATCGCCGAATTGAAGGCCGTGAAGGCAATGGCGAAGGCCGCGCAGAAGGAGAATCTGAAGGGACTCGCATATTACCGGAAGCATCTCAAGGTTATTGGCGATGCGTCCCTCATCGATCTTTCGGGCACCGAGATCTCCTCGCTCCGCTTTGCGCCTTACTATCTCCATCCCGGGGTGCTTTATGCCGTGAGACTCACGAAGAAAGGGAAATTCTATCATCTGGGGGTCGGTGCGAACCCGTGGCTCAAGGGGGCTCTGCGGAAGAAGCACGCCGACGTCCATATCGGCGAGCTTATGCGGAAGTTCGGCGGCGGCGGTCATAAAAATGCGGGTGCATGCGAGATCTCCTCGAAGCGTGCCGTGCGGGCCGCGATCGATGCCATCGTGCCCGTGCTCAACGGGAAATAAGCACACCGCAATGCCTCCGAAAAAAAGGAAATATTATGCGTATTTCGTGCCGGGCGAAGGCGTCGCGGTGCGGCAGGGAGTGACGTCCGAATGGAGCGTGTGCGAATCCATCGTTTCCGGGGTGACCGGTGCGCGTTATAAATCTTTCGAGGACCGCGCCGCCGCGGAGCGATGGCTTGCCGGAGGCGCGATGTACGAACTTCATCCTGCCGCGCCGCGCCGTCGCGCCGCGCTCGATCCGGGCGTGTATTTCGATGCGGGAACGGGGAGGGGCGACGGGGTGGAGGTGAGCGTCACCGACGAGAAGGGGATCGATCTTCTCCATAAGGCCGTCGCAGCCGATGCTCTTAATCGTTTCGGCAAGCATCGCGTCGGCGATGCCGCGGCAACGAACAATTACGGCGAACTCCTCGCGTTTCGCTTCGCGCTCGAGATAGCCATGGAGACCGGCGTGAAGAGGGTTTTCGGGGACAGCAAGCTTGTGATCGATTACTGGTCCCGGCGGAAGATCAAGCGTAAGGAGATCGCTCCGGAGACGGTGGCGCTTGCGGACGAGGTTGCGGCGCTCCGCGACCGTTTCGAGGATGCGGGCGGTGCCGTCATGCGTATTCCGGGCGATGATAATCCTGCGGATCTCGGGTTCCATCGATAGCGGCGCACGATATGAAAAAGCCGGCACGGCGTGCAGCGCACGCGGCCGGCTGATGGGGATTCCTCGCGGGAGGTCACCTGGTGAAGAGTTCGTACCAGGGGCCGAATTCCACGACGGCGGCAAGGCGTATCACCATGCCGATGCTCGGATTTCCGAATCCCTGTTCGAAGCGTTGAAGTTCGCTTACCGTCCAGATCGCTTGCTTCGCGCAGTCAACCTGGGTCATTTTCAGTTTGGTACGCGCTTCGGCGATGTTCTGCCCCGCCCGTGCGATCGATCCCATTGCGGGTTCCTTGACGGGTGCATGCGCCTCGGGTGCTTCCGGTCTTCCTTCAGGTGCTTCGATGTGTGCCAACTCTTTTTTCTCCCGGTTGGATTGTGAACCGTTTACAATGATACGGGAACGCGCCGGCAAGTCAATGGATTTTTCCCCGGAAATATGATATAATGAGCCTGCGAGGCAGCACGGACGATCGCTTTCCGATCTTTGCGCGCGGCATATGCCGTTGTGCGGGGGCGGGGAGAGGAAAATCCGGACACTCTCTCCGCTCCGGTACCGCATTCGTGCGGGACCGGGACCCGCTACGGCGGGACGCGCCACCGGTGCGGCGGAGATAAAAAGGTACCCGGCGAAACGCCGGGCGTCCGCAAGGATAGAGGTGCGAGCAGTGACGTCCCGAGGCGAAAGCCGAGGGAGGACCCCATCCCGACGTAGAAGGTCCAATTCCGTTATAGGGATAACAAGGCGGAAGTGAAACGGCAAAATCCTTACCGGGTGCAAGGCCGTGCTCCGTGCGTTCACCGTGCCGCAAGGCATTGCGTGCGCGCGGAGAGTGCCGCACGAACCCGCGAGCAATCAAGGGTCCAGATGAATGATCGTCCCTGCGCGTCCGCGCGCGGCGACAGAATCCGGTTTATAGTGTGCCCCGCATCCAAAGCCCCGCCAGAAATGGCGGGGCTTTGATTGTCGCAGCCGTCAATGAACAAGGAGATCGTCTTCGCAATAAAAAATCCCGCGTGAAGCGGGATTTCTACGGACATGGGCGTTGATCAGCGGCTGTTTACCGCGCCATATCCTGCGGGAGTTGCGAGTGCGTTCCACGTATGGCCGGGACCGAAATTCGGATCCGACCCTTGATCCATGATCACCTCGTAGTTTCCCCAAACCGGGTATCCTCCGGGCAGCCAATAGGGACTGTTGCTACCCTCTGAGCCGACCCAGATTATTTTGTAGTGCCAGTTTTCTCCACTTCCTCCGGGGAAGCGGCCATTCAGTTCATTGGAGTCCCATGCGCCAAGGCAATAGGTGGGATTATTCCATTCATTCGCATTGCATGCGTCCCATTGGGCATTCCACTTCATGACAAGCTGATCGTTCGCGTAGACGCCAAGACTCGTTTGGCAGCTTGCCGGGGTGCCTCCGCCGCTTTCGCACCAGGAGAGGTACGTACCGACGAATACCCGGGCGCCGTAATTATAGCCATACGAATTGAATCCGCCTGCCGCGAATGCGGGAACCACCATCATTCCTGCGGCTGCGAGCGTTATCGCCGCTCCTATCAATATTTTTTTCATTGTGTTGGTTGGTTATTTTTCCGCTTCGGCCTTTATATAAGTGATATACCCTTTGTATATTCTTGTCAAAACTATAAAAAAGTAGGCTTATATATCACCGCAGCATGGATGTATCTGCTTGGGCAGTTATCCCAAACTCCCGTTTTATCGTATCTCATTTAACAAAAGCCCCGCGCAGATATGCGTGGGGTTTCGGCTACGCGCGTCCTTCGAAATGGATTCCTTTCAGCATCTCTTCCCGGTTCGTTTCGAGGAAATACGCCGATTCTCCGGCGATGAGCGTTATCCGCTCCGCAGCTTCGAATACGAGCTTTCCGGGGACGGTATTTGCGCGCCTGGATTCCTCGATGAGCGTTCGGCCGATCGTTCCTATGAGCTCGAGCCGTTCCTTCTTGTTCCACTCCGCGCTCGGACGTTTCATGGTCCGCTCCTTTCCGGCGGGTTTCCCTGTTCCAGCGAATGCCGTTCTGCCGCAAATTTACCATGCGCGGGGAAATGCGGTCAATGTTCCCGGAATCATTCTTCGGCAAGCTCCTCCCTTTTTTCCATTATTTCATTTTCTATTTCGGGCGAGTAGGGGAGTATCCTGTTTCTTCCCCTCTTGATGCGGCCATCCGGGAGCTCTTCATCCTCCTTTGCGACAAAGAGGGCCCGGTCTGCGCGCGCGAAGACCTCGCTCAGATCTTCCCCTGGTTCGACGACGGTATAACCGCCGCTGAACGTTATGGGGACGTGCTCTTTGTCGAGCATTACGGTGAGGCCGAGGCGGAGGCGCTTTTCGATCTGTTCCACATCGGCATCTTTCAGGAGCACCGCGAATTCTTCGCCTCCATACCGCGCGACGAGGTCGTCCTTCCGGAATATATCCTTTATTTTTTCGAAAAGGTGCCGGGCTGCTTCCTTGAGCACCCGGTCTCCGCCGACGTGCCCCTCGTCGAAGGCATCGTTCACTATTTTGAAATTATCGAGATCGAGGAGGAGGAATATGTCCTGAGCGCCTTCTTTTTCGGCAGCCGTTCCCTCGCGGTCCTTGTTCCTTCTCGAAAATTCCTCATTGAATTTCCTTCGGTTATAGAGGCCCGTCAGGTCATCCGTATAGGCAAGGCGCGTGAGATGTTCTATCGCCGTATCGCGCCATGCTATCTCCCTTTGGAATTCCGCTTTCAGTTCCTCCATGGCCCGTTCGCGTTTCTCCCTCTCTTCCCGGAGCATTTCTTCCTCCGGGACGCTTTCGCGCATAGAATGTTTCTCCATGGTGTTTTTTTATGGTCTTTCTTGCCTGAAATGATATAATTATTTCATGGAAAAGAACATAGGAAAGGGTATAGTGGCGATGATCGGCGGCATTGCGGCATTCGCGTGTGCGGCGGCGATCGCCATACCGTCGGCCCATGCGGCGTATTTCGGCACGGGAAGGAACGTGACCGTCGATGCTCCGGCGACTTTCGATCAGAACGTTTACGCGGCGGGAGTGGATGTCGCGGTTTCGGCGCCGGTGACGGGCGACGTGCTTGCGGCAGGCGATGTCGTCTATATTTCAAGCCGGGCAACGGGCGATATCATGGCGCTTGGCAGCACGGTGATGATCCAGGGCGCCGAGGCACAGGACGTTCGTACGGCTGCGGCCAACCTTACCGTGGGCGGCACCTTCAGCGGGGAGCTCCTTGCCGCCGGCGCATCGGTGACGGTCACTCCGGGGACCGCGATCGCGAAGGATTCCTATATTGCGGCAGGCAATCTTTCGTTCGACGGCGATGCATCGGGGACGTTGTATGTGACGGGTGGGACCGTGTATTTCGACGGCAGGACCGGCGGCAATCTTGTGATCAGGAATGCCAAGGATGTCACGATCGGGCCGGATGCGGCGATCGAAGGGAATCTTGAATATACCGCCCCCCGCGCCGCTTCGATCGCGCAAAGCGCGCATATCGGCGGAACCACGCTTTTCCATAAGGCGCCGACGCCCGCGGAACGCGATGCGTGGGCGGGACCGTTCCTCGCGATCCTCACTCTTTGGTGGCTTTTGAAGCTCGCTACCATCCTCGCGGGTGCCTATCTCTTCTGGTATGCGTTCCGCAAGGATTCGGTGCTTGTGGTGTTCCGTGCCGCGCGGGGCTTCTGGAAGGAGCTTCTTCGGGGCTTCGTCGTTGCCGTCGCGCTTCCTATCGCTTCCCTCGTCGCCATATTCACCGTTATCGGGGCCTTGCCGGGGATCGTGGCGCTTCTTGCGTATGCGACGGTCATGCTTGCCGCGGCGCCCGTGGCCGGGATCGTGAGCGCCTCCCTCATCTGGCGCCGCCGCAAGGAAAATCTGCGATGGTACCATATCCTCTTCGGGACCGCGATCTTCGCCGTTGTGGCGCTTGTGCCGTTCGTCGGATGGATCGTGGCGGGCGCCATTTATCTTGCATCCTTCGGATCCCTTGCGATGTTCCTCTGGGAGAGGATCGTAAAGAACGCATAAAAAATAACTTCATACCAATGGAACCGATCCGTATCGATAAAGAAAAGACCGCACTTGTGGTCATTGACCTCCAAAAAGGAATCGTGGGAATGACCTCGGCTCCGCACGCCTCGGCGGACGTCGTCGCGAACGCTTCTTCGATCGCAAAGGCGTTCCGCGCCGCGGGGATGCCCGTGTTTCTTGTACGGGTCACGCCTTCCGCGGACGGCAGGGATGGCCTTCATCCGGCGATGGATGCGGAGCCGATGCACTTTTCCCGTCCGGAGGACTGGGCCGAGATCGTACCGGAGATGGGTCCGGAGGCGGGCGATTTCGTCATTACGAAGCGGCAGTGGGGTGCGTTCTACGGTACCGAGCTTGACCTTCAACTTCGCAGGCGCGGCATTCGGACGATCGTGCTGTGCGGCATATCGACCAATATCGGCGTCGAAAGCACTGCACGCTTCGCCTATGAATACGGATACGATCAGGTGTTCGTGGAGGACGCATCCGCGGCGCGTTCAGAAGATGAGCACGTACATGCGATGAAGGGCATCTTCACACGCATGGGCCGCGTGCGTTCCACGAAGGAGATCCTCGAGGCCCTCGGCTGATATATCCGCCGATCCCCATTCCATGTCCGACACCCCGGAAGCCATGCTTGAATCCCTCGCCGCTCTCGGCGGCGAGGATGTGTTTCGCCCGCTGAAATCGGGTCCGAAAGGGCTTACTCCTGCGGAGGCCGCCGCACGCTTCCGGGAATACGGTCCGAACGAGTTTGCGGAACGCAGGAAGATCGGTCCCATCCTCATCTTCCTGTCGAAGTTCCGGAACCCTCTTCAGATCCTTCTTATCGTCGCGGCGCTCGTGACGTTCTCTCTCGGGTCGCATATCGAAGCGACGATCATCCTTGCGATCGTGTTCGGCAGTGCGTTCATCGATTTTCTGAACAGCTACCGCTCGGCGCAGGCGGCGGAGGCGCTCCGCGAGCAGGTGAAGATCACCGCTGCGGTCGTACGGGGGGGTGAGCTCAAGGAGCGCGCGATGCGGGAAGTGGTCCCCGGCGACATCTTCAATCTCGAAGCGGGCGATCTTGTTCCCGCGGACGGCATCCTCTTCGAAGCAAAGGACCTTTTTCTCAACGAGAGCATGCTGACCGGGGAATCGGCGCCGGTGGAAAAGTTCGCGGAACCTCTCCGCGGCGCGGCAGCGAAGGACGGCGGCGTCCGCGCCGTCTTCCTCGGGACGAGCGTGGTGAGCGGCAAGGGCATTGCCGTCGCCGTCGACACCGGTTCGCGCACCAAGGTCGGCGCGATCGCGGGGCGCCTCGTGAAGCCGGACCAGCCCACGGAATTCGAGCGGAACCTGAAGGATTTCAGCATGTTCATATTCAGGACCACGATCTTGCTCGTGCTCGCGGTCATTCTCCTCGATTATATTTTCCTCCGAAACGACCCCCTTCAGATATTCCTTTTCGCCGTCGCCATCGCGGTCGGGATCACCCCCGAACTTCTGCCGCTTATCGTGACGAGCAATCTCGCGAAAGGGGCGATCCGCATGGCCGAGGGGGGCGTGATCGTAAAGCGCCTCGGCGCCATCCATAATTTCGGGAGCGTTGATGTCCTTTGCACCGATAAGACGGGCACGCTCACGGAGGATCGCATCTCGCTCGTGAAGTGCCTCGATCCCTTCGGCAAGGAGAGCGAGGACACCCTTTTCTGGGGATACGTGAGCAGTACGAACCTTACCGGGGTGCGCGGCGTGCTTGACCGCGCCATCGAGGAGTTCAAAGGCGCCGCGGCGGAAGCGAAGGATGCCGCCTCCTGGAAGAAGCTCGACGAAGTGCCTTTCGACGCGGAGCGGAGGATCGAGTCGGTGATCGTGGGGAAAGGGGCCGAGGCGGTCATCATCGCGAAGGGCGCTCCCGAAGGGATATTGAAGGCCGCCTCCCACTACGGCACCCCGGAGCATGCAAAAAAGCTCGCAGCGGCGTCCCGGAAGAAGATCGCGGCGGCGTACGATGCGCTTTCCGCGGAGGGGTTCCGCGTGCTGGCGGTCGGCGTGCGGAAAGTGCCGCAGAAGAAGGCGTACGGCAAGGAGGATGAGCGTGATCTCTCTTTCCTCGGGTTTCTCGCGTTCCTCGATCCTCCGAAAAAGACGGTGAAGGAGACTCTTGAGCGGATGGCGGCGCATAACGTCGACATCAAGATCATTACCGGCGATAACTTTCTCGTCACGAAGCATATCGCCGAGGAGATCGGGCTTGCGGTGCGGGACCCCCTTACGGGCGACGATCTCGCCGGGCTCGACGAACACCGCCTCGCGAAGCGCGTCGAAACGACGAACGTGTTCACCCGCGTCAATCCCGAACAGAAGGAGCTTATCCTCCGCGCGCTCCGTGCGAACGGCCACGTCGTCGCCTACATGGGGGACGGCGTGAATGATGTCCTTTCGCTCAAAGAGGCCGATGTGAGCATCTCGGTCAACAACGCCGTCGATATCGCAAAGGAGACCGCGGACATCATCCTTCTCCGGAAGGGGCTCGGCGAGATCATCGACGGCATCGTGGAGGGAAGGAAGACCTTTGCGAACACGTTCAAATACCTCATGATGGCGCTTTCCTCGAACTTCGGCAACATGTTCAGCATGCCCATCGCGTCGCTTTTCCTGCCCTTCCTTCCCATGACCGCGCCGCAGATCCTTTTCAATAACTTCCTTTATGACGCATCGCAGCTCGCGATCCCGTTCGACAACGTCGATCCGGATTTTCTTGCGCGCCCGAAGCGCTTCGACATCGTTTTCATGAAAAAGTTCATGCTGATCTTCGGTCCGCTTTCCTCGGTGTTCGATTTCCTCACTTTCGCCGGGATGCTCCTCGTGTTCCGCTTTTCGGGGGCCGCGTTCCAGACGGGATGGTTCCTCGAATCCATCGCCACGCAGACGCTTGTCGTGAACATCATACGGAGCCGCCTCAATTTCTGGGCGAACGGAGGGCCGAGCAAGGCGCTTCTCGGCGCTTCGTTCGGCGCGGTGGCGGTCGCATGGCTTGCGGCATATTCTCCGCTCGGTCCGGCATTCGGATTTTTACGGCTCGGCATCCCCGTTCTCGGCCTCATCCTCGTCATCGTGGCCGCATACCTCGTTACCGTGGAGATCGCGAAGAAGTATTTCTATCGGCGGTACGGAGGGCTTATCGAACGGTAATCTTTCTGCGGAAGCTATCGGTTTATGAACCATACCCCTCCGAGCACGAGCGCAAGGGCGGCGATCTTCAGCATCACGGTGCCGCGCGAAAGGTCTTCGCGGAGGATCTTCGGGAGCCAGAGGGAGATCGCGGTCCCGTAGAGGAATACGAAGAGGGGTATGAGCCCTCCCATCACCGATACGAGGGAGACGGGCCCGAGCGCGATCGCGTAGAACCAGAACATCTGTCCCAGGAAGTAGATCACTTCATTCATTCCCACTGCGGCCCAGGTATCCGCACGCAATACGCCGAGCTGCGCGATGCTGCGGCGGTACGACGCGGCAAAGAGGATGAACGCCCCCGCGGCGATGCCGAGCAGGGTGTAGGCTGCGGCATGCCAGAATCCCCGGTCGACCGTCATCGACTTGAAGATCACGGCAGGCGCCGCCCACAGCACGCTCGTGAGCACGACCCAGGGGAGTGACTTCCTCGGGCGGAACATCCCCGCATCGATCTTTTCCGCGGCGAGAAGGAAGCTTCCCGAAAGTATGAGAACGAATGCGGCGACCTGGGCGGCGGTGAGCGCTTCCCGGAGGAAAAAATAGGAGAATGTGAGCACGAGCACCGGGACGAGCTGGAAGAACGGCATGATACTCGATGCATCGTCGTAGGAAAGCGCTTTATAGTAGGGGACGAGCGCGATTTCGTCCATGATGCCGATCGCGATGAGCGCGGCGATCTGTCCTCCGGGCAGCGTGCCGAAGCCCCGAATGGCGAAGATGGCGGCGGCGCCCGCGAGCACGATGAAGCCCCCGAAGGCGGTCAGAAAGACCGGATCCTTGATCCGTTTGTCGATGAGGAATTTATCGATGATGGTCGACGCGCCGAAAAGCGCCGGTGAAGCAAGTGCGAATGCCAGCCAGGAAGGCATGGACCGGGATCGTTATGCGTTGCCGCGTTCCGCCGCTTCCCGTTTCCGCTCGATGCGCTCCGCGATACTTACCGTTCTCAGGAAGTAGAGGACGACCGCAAGGATGACCGTTGCGGCGCCCGCGAACCACGAAAGCCCTATGCCGACGAGCGCGCCGATCGCCGCCGCGGACCAGATGAGGGCCGCCGTCGTCACGCCGCGCGGATGGTCGTTCATTTTCATGATGATGCCCGCGCCGAGGAATCCCACGCCGACCACGATATTCGCGATCACGGTGAGGAATCCGCTGTTCCGCGCGATGACATCCGCAAGATTGCCCGTTCCCGCGGAGACGATGTAGGGGAGCGAAAGGCCGATCATGGCGAAGATGGATGCGCCGGACGTCACGAGGCCGAGGGTGCGGATTCCCGCCTCCTCCTTTCCGACGAGTTCGCGCTCAAGGCCGAGGAGCGCCCCAAGGAGAAGCGCGATGAGGAAACGGCCGAGCATTTGTTCAAACGTCAACATTGTATTAATATTACCATAACATATATGGATACGAGAACGAACATTGCGGACGTCGTCGGTAAAGAGGGCCAGGATGTGACCGTCTTCGGATGGGTTCATGCCCGGAGGGACCATGGAAAGCTTATTTTCATCGATTTGCGCGACCGGAGCGGCCTCGTGCAGGTGGTGTTCGGGCCGAAGATCGCCGGGGCGTCCGATCTCCGGCTTGAATACGTGGTGAAGGTGACCGGCACGGTGAATCGCCGTCCCGAGAATATGGTGAACGATAAGATCCCGACGGGCCATCATGAGATCTTTGCGAGCGGCCTCGAGATCCTCAATGCGTCAAAGGAGATGCCGATTCCGGTCGACACCGACGGCTACGATATCAATGAGGAACGGCGTCTTACCTACCGCTATCTCGATCTCCGGCGCGAACGTCTTGCGAAGAACCTCGCATTCCGCCATGAAACGATCGCGTTCATCCGCAATTTCCTGAACGAACAGGGATTTTACGAGGTGGAGACGCCGAACCTTACCCGCAGCACGCCGGAAGGCGCGCGCGATTATCTTGTCCCGTCGAGGGTTCAAAAGGGCAATTTTTATGCGCTCCCGCAATCACCCCAGCAATACAAGCAGCTGCTCATGGTAGCGGGCGTCGAAAAGTATTTCCAGATTGCGCGCTGTTTCCGCGACGAGGACACCCGCGGTGACCGCCAGCCCGAATTCACCCAGCTCGATATGGAGATGAGCTTCGTGGAGGAGGAGGATGTTCTGCGCCTGAACGAAGAGCTCCTCGTCGCGCTCGTAAAGAAGGTTGCGCCGGAAAAGAAGATCCAGGAGATCCCGTTCCCGCGCCTCACCTACAAGGAGGCGATGGAGAAGTACGGCACCGACCGCCCCGATCTCCGCACCGACACGCACGATCCGAACCTCCTCGCGTTCTGCTGGGTGATCGATTTCCCGTTCTTCGAGAAGACCGACGGGGGCGGCTGGACGTTCACCCATAATCCGTTTTCCGCGCCGAAGCCCGAGTTCATGGAGGACCTTCTCGCGAAGCGGAATATCGGGGGCATCCTCACCACGCAGTACGATGTCGCGATGAACGGGCTTGAGATCGGCGGAGGCAGCATCCGTAACCATCGGCCGGAGGCGCTCGAGGCCGTGTTCGAGGTGATGGGCTTTGAAAAGGAGCGTATTCGCCGGAATTTCGGCCATATGCTCGAGGCGCTCGGTTACGGCGCGCCGCCCCACGGCGGAATCGCCTGGGGGCTCGACCGGCTCATCTCGCTTCTCAGGGCGGAGCCCAACATCCGGGAGGTTATCGCGTTTCCGAAGACGGGCGACGGACGCGATCCGATGATGGGATCGCCCGCGGAAGTGGACGCGGCGCAGCTGAAGGAATTGGGGATCGCAATCGAGAAGAAAGAACAAAAAAATAACTAATAACATTATTGCCATGGAGAGATCGCTCGTATTGCTCAAGCCGGATGCATTGGACCGCGGGATCGTCGGAGAGATCATCCACCGTTTCGAACGGACGGGGATCAAGATTGTCGGCATGAAGATGGTGATGGCCTCGGCGGAAACCGCGCGGAAGCATTATACCGAGGACCTTGCGGTGCGCCGCGGCGAAGCGGTGCGCAATCTTATGATCGAAATGATATCGTCAGGGCCCATCGTCGCGCTTGCGCTTGAAGGCGTGGAGGTGGTGGAGGTGGTCCGGAAGATGGTGGGCGCAACGGAACCGAAGTCGGCCGCTCCGGGAACGATCCGGGGCGATTTCGCGCATGTCTCTTTCAAGCATGCCGACGAGCATAAGATGGGTGTGTTCAATCTCATCCATGCATCCGGTTCGAAGGAGGAAGGAGAGCAGGAGATCGCCGTCTGGTTCGCGCCCGGAGAGCTCGTGGCCCATACTCCTTCGTATACCCACCTTACCCTTAAGCAGTAGATCCGATGAAAGAGACCACCCTCTGCTTCATTGTGCGGGACGGAAAGGTCCTTCTTGGGATGAAGAAGCGGGGTTTCGGGTCCGGGAAATGGAACGGATTCGGCGGAAAGCTCGCCGAGGGAGAGGATCCGAAGAGGGGCGTAGCGAGAGAGATCGCCGAAGAGGCGGGCATTGCGGTGGACCCCGCTCATCTCCGGGACGCGGGATCGCTCACCTTCACATTCAAGGACAACCCGTCATGGGACAATCATTGCCATCTCTTCGCGGCCGAAGACTGGACGGGGGAACCGGGAGAGTCGGACGAAATGCGTCCTGCCTGGCATTCCATCCGCGATCTTCCGTTCGAGCAGATGTGGGCCGACGACCCGCATTGGGTGCCGCTCGTGCTCGCGGGAAAGCGCGTCGAAGGACGCTTTTTCTTCGACGAGTCGGGCGACGAACTCATCAATTTCGCGGTATCGGCAAAGTAAACGGATGAAAATGGAAAATCCCCCCGCGGGGATTTTCTATTGCTGCGGCGCGCCTGCGCCCTCTTCCTTTTCGAATGCCTTTGCAATGGGGTCGAAGTCGCCTTCCAGGATTTTTTCGATGTTATGCCACTTTTTGCCTATCCGATGGTCCGTGATGCGGTCATCGGGAAAATTGTAGGTGCGTATCTTCTCTGAACGGTCACCCGAACCTATCTGTTCGCGGCGCATGTCGGTGATGTTGCCGGTGGCCTTCAGTTGTTCTATCTCATAAAGCTTTGCGCGGAGGACATCCATCGCTTTCTCGCGGTTCGCATACTGGGAGCGTTCTTCGCGCGATGCCACGACGATTCCCGTGGGCTTGTGGAGGATGCGCACCGCGGTTTCCACCTTGTTGACGTTCTGGCCGCCGGGCCCTCCTGCACGGGAGAACGTCACTTCGAGGTCGGTATCCGCAATGCGCACCTCCTTCGCTTCCACGATCGGAAGGATCGCGACCGAGGCGGTCGAGGTGTGTACCCGGCCGGATCTTTCCGTGACGGGGATGCGCTGGACCCGGTGCACGCCCGATTCGTTTCGGAACGCCTCATAGCAGCCCTCACCTTTCACTTCCGCCACAAGGTGCTTGTATCCCTGGCCGTTGTCGTTCGCGTCGAGTATGGAAAAGCTCCACCCCCGCTTCGCACAATAGCGCTGATACATGCGTGCGAGATCACCCGCGAAGATCGATGCTTCGTCGCCGCCCGCGCCCGCGCGAACCTCCATGATGATCTTATTTGTGGTCATAGACTGGACTATCCTAGCATATCGCAATGATTATGAAAAATTTGAACGCATGGGGGGTCCTGAGCCTATGGGTGGAGTGGAAATAGTCGAACGATAAAAAAAGGACCTTCTTCGCGCCGCGATTGCGGGCGATGAAGGTCCTTGGATAAATCTGTTGTCAATGAGCGTCTTTGTCCGGCGGGGGAAGTGCCGGTCCGGTTGAGGCCGCGCTTGCGCTCGCGCCGGAGTCGGACTTCGAGCTGCTGACGCTCGAGCTTGAACTCGAGCTTTCGCTCTTGCTCTGGCTCTGGCTTGCGCTTGAGCTCGAACTCGAGGCATTGCCGCCATCGGCCTTTGCGGTCACGTTGCCGGCGTTCGAAACACTTGCACCCCCTCCCTGCTGGGAAACGTTGATGCCGGCGACGTTCTGATAGGCCATACCCATCGAGAACCCCGTAGCATCGACCATATGGCCTAACAGCTGCCACAGGTGGTCGTGCTTCAGATAGCCCGCCTTCATATTTACAAGGTTGGTATCCGCCGCCATCGCGTTTTTCCGCAATGGCAGAAGACCTTCCTCCGTGGTTGCCTTCGCTTCCGTGAGTCTCGCATTCGCCCTGATCGCTTCGATCTGGGCCAAGGCGAGCATCCGCTCCGTCTC
>JAJYDL010000024.1 GCA_021777495.1 bacterium | reverse complement strand
CCGAGGGAGGCACAGGTGGAGGTCTGCGTCCCCGTGAGCGTGGGATCGGGGAGGGAAACGTAGACCGAAGAGGCATTGCCAAGGGAGAACCCCGATGCGCCCGACTGATCCGTGGCATACAGGGAAACGGCGGAATTGAGGGTTGCCATGTCCTGGACCCGGTTCGCATCGCGGCTCTGGGCAAGAAGCTGAGCGGGGTTCAGCACGAGCACCACGACGACCGCGAGGATCGCGATGATGGCGATCACGACCAGAAGCTCGATGAGGGTGAAGGCGGAACGGCGAGTCATGGTTTTATGTGGTTCGGCGGATAGAGAATAGGCGGGAGGTGTTCAAAAGGACGATCACCGAGCTCGCTTCGTGGAACGCGGCGGTCTGCAGAAGCGTAATGATGCCGAACGCCGAAAGGGCCCCCGCCGCGACATGGACGATCGTGGCGATAACGAGATCCTCCTTGATGACGGACACGATCCGCTTTGCATGTGTGATGACCTCCGGAATCTTGAGGAAATCCTCCTTCACCAGGACGACGCCCGCGGCATTCGTCGCGAGGTCCGTCCCCCGCACGCCCATCGCGATGCCTACCGTTGCCGCAGAAAGCGCCGGAGCATCATTGATGCCATCCCCCACCATGATCGTGCGCTCCCGCTTCGCTTCAAGCTCCTTGATCTCCGCGATCTTATCCTGCGGGGAAAGGTTTGCCATGATCGCCCCGTCCGGAAGCTTCAGGATGCCTGCGACGTACCGGGCGACGGCACGGTCGTCGCCGGTGAGGATGCGCAGATCGTATCCTTCCTTTTGGAGGATGCCCACCGCTTCGGGTGTTTCGGGCCGCAGCGTATCGGCGACGAAAATGCCGCCCAGAAGCGCGCCGTTCTTTGCGACGAACACCGGGGTCTCGCCGCGCGCTTCGCGCTCCGCCGCTGCCGCAAGGAATTCCTCCGGGAATGCGATCCCTTGCCCCGCAAGCAGATTCCGGCTTCCGACGGCAAAATGATCGTTACCACGATCGGATATAAGTCCGCCGCCCTTCACCACGTGCACCTCGGAAAACTCCTCCGGAGCGACGTTCCGCTTCGCCGCTTCGCTTACAATGGCATGAGCAATCTCGTGTTCGGACCGCTTTTCCATCCCTCCCGCGAACGCGAGGATCGCGGCATCGGTGATATTCGCATCCGGAACGACGAGGATCTCGCGAACCGACGGCAGACCGACGGTGAGCGTTCCCGTCTTGTCGAACACGATGTGACGGATCTTCGTCAGATCCTCGATGGTCTCCGCTTTCTTCACGAGGATCCCGATATGCGCCGCCGTACTCACGCCGATGCTCACCGCCACCGGCCCGATAATGGCGAACACGATGGGCACCATCGCGATCCAAAGCCCGAGCGCGCGGAAGAGATCGCCGGTCGTGGCGTAAAGCACGACAACGAGAACCGCGACCGTAAGGGAGGTGTATTTCGCATACTGGTCGATGAACCGCGTGATGGGCGTCTTCTCCCTGCCGGCATTCTCGGCGATCCTTCGGATCTGGGCCACCGTGGAATCCTCCCCCACCCGCACCGCGCGCATCTCGAAGTAATCGCCGGCATTCACGGCGCCCGCCGGCACGTCGCCGTTCATTTCGACCCCGATCGGCCGCGACTCTCCGGTGATGACGGATTCGTCGAGCAGCGCCTCCTCCGAAAGCAAGGTGCCGTCCGCAGGCGCACGGCCGCCGGGCCGGACGGCAACCACATCGCCCTGCCTGATATCCGCGATATCCACTTCCCGCACGGCGCCGTCCGCCGTTTTGACGAATCCCGTATGCGGAAGATATACCGTGATCTTCGCGAGGGACTGTTTCACATTATAGAGAACGATGTCCTTGAAAAGATCGCTGAAGATCATAAGGAGGACGAAAATCGCGGCGATCGAAACCGAATGCACGAAAAGGAGGATGTAGATCGTGAGGAGCATCGACATCCCCACGTCGAACTGGGCGTGCGCGATACGTTGCGCGACATTCCTCACGGTCGGCCACAGCGCGGCCGTAAGGGTGACAAGCCCCGCATAAAGAACGGGCAAAGGATGCCGGCCGGCGATATCCGCATACAGCAGCAACAGTATCGGGAAAAGTACGCGGATGAGGAAGCTCGTGATTATCTTTTTCATATCATTCGCACCATACGATCAATTTGCCCATATCCCCCGCAAAGTTCGCAGGTTCGCATCATTTCGTTTCATGCATGAATGTCGTCAAGGATCCTGTTCGCAACCTTCCGGGCGGTTATCTTCTCGGTATCGATAAGGGTCGCGACGGACTCCTTGTGCGATTTCCAGTATGCCCGCCAGTTCCTTTCTATACGAGCGTCGGTGACTTTGGGACGATTGGATAGATGCGGTCGCTGATGCACGCGCCCGATCAATACCGCCTTCGGCCCGGTAAGCTGGTAGGCGAGGAACCGGGCATGGTGCTTCCCGGCGATCTTCTTAAGGGCATCGATGCGCTCCTTCCGCATCCCCTGTTCGATGATGACGCTGATGCCTTGCTTCAGATATTCCTCCGCCATTGCGGTCACTACGCTGCGGACGATCTCGTTGTCTTTCGGTACGCGCTTAAAGTCCGAGATGAACCATTTGATGCGGTCGAGTCCGATATGCGCGGTGCGTTTCAGCTTCTTATGGAGCATCGCCGCAACGGTCGTTTTGCCGGCGCCCATCGGACCGTCGATCACAATCACAAATCTATTCATTTTCATAGCGCCGGAATTAAACTCGGTTCAAGACACGTAGATTGCCACGATTTTCACAACGAAGGCTATGATTCAATTATAGCGTGAAAACGCCCGGGCCGCATTGCGCGTCCCGAGTTTAATATTTTTCTTTTTGCTTGTACCGCCATCGGGATTTGAACCCGAGTTCCCGCCGTGAGAGGGCGATGTCCTAGACCAGGCTAGACGATGGCGGCCCGTATCCATGGGATTATAAAAGAATAATACTGTTCCCGCAAGATGATCAGAGGGGCATGGAAGAAGGAGTGCCGCGCTCCCGCAATTCCTCCACCACCTTGCCGAGGCGCATGGAATGGGAACCTTTTACAAGGACGAGATCCCCCGCTTTTACGAGATCGCGCACCGCCGCCTTCGCCGTCTCGGCGCTGTCGAACACGTAGATATTCCCTTTCTTCATCCCTTCCGTGCGCGCGGCGGCGGCGATACCCTTCGCCCGCGGACCCACCGCCACAAGGATGTCCGCCGCCTTTGCCGCAAGGATCCCGACGCGCGCATGAGCTTCGTCCGCGTGGCGTCCGAGTTCGAGCATATCCCCGAGAACCGCAATGCGCCGCTTTGCGGGAAGATCGTAAAGCGTCTCGAGCGCGAACCGCATCGCGATGGGACTCGCATTATATGCGTCATCGATGACGCGGGACGATTTGACGCCTTTCACGAGCTGCATGCGGGAATCGGCGGGCTTGTACCGGGAAAGCGCCTCGGAGATCGTCACGAGATTCATGCCGAACGCGATGCCGACCGACGCGGCGGCGGCGGCGGCATACGCATGAGTGCGCCCGAACACGTGCGGAATGCGCACCGGAACGATACTGCTTCCGTATTCGAGCTTGAACGAGATGCCGTCGGGCGTGCCGTCTCGCTCCAGCTTATGCTCGAACCTCAGCATGCGCACGTCCTCGCCGCGGTCGAACCCGTAAAGGATGACCCGCGCCCTCGTGCGCGACTGGAGATTGCGCACCACGGGATCGTCGCCGTTCAGGATCGCGAACCCTCCCACGGACAGGAATTCGATGAGTCTCCCTTTTTCGCGCGCCACCTCTTCCGGACCATTGTAATGCTCCACGTGTACCGGCACGTCGCCGATCGCCGTGATCACGCTCACGTTCGGACGCGCGATCGTGAGGAGGTACTTGATGTCGCCGGGGCGGTCCGCGCCGTATTCGAGCACGAGGATCTCGGGATAGTCCGGCGTCTTCACGGCGACCCTCCATGCCGAGGACACGATGACCCGCATCCAGAACCAGAGCTTCGCCGCCCGCCGCGTCCCGCTCGGCGTCTCGAGCGTCACGAGCGCGATATCCCGCTCCCGCCACTCGCCGAGGATCGCAAGAAGGACGCCGAAGTCGCTGTTCAGATTGCCCGGCGACGCGCGCACGGACCGCCCCTGGGAGAGGACCGCCTTGATGGCGAGCTTTGCGGAGGTCTTCCCCGCACTTCCCGTCACGCCGATGATCCCGGGGCGATAGCGCCATACGGTGAGCTTCGCAAGCCTTCTCAGGATGCGGAGGAGGATGTTCTTCATCGATCAGGGGCAGTAGAGGTTTTGGCAGCCGGGGATCACGTCGTTCGTCGTCCGGTCGGGAGGGATGTTGTAATAGTTGATGAGGAATTGCGCCATCTGCTTCCATGCGGGTACCACCGTCTCGGCCGCAAGCGAGGTCACCGGGATGCCGTTCAGGCGAATGAACGCAATAAAACGCGGATTCGATGACGGTCCCCAGCCGATGTACGAATCGTCAAGCTCGTTCAGATATCCTCCGCCCTTGGGATTCGGCACATAGGCGCTCCCGGTTTTTCCCGCAAGCGAATACCCGTTGATATTCGCCACCTGCGCGAGATCCACCGCATCGACGGCCATCTGCGAGACCTCGGCTGCCGTCGTCGTGGTCATCACGCGGCGTATCACCTTGGGCTGGAGCGCTGCATTTATATAGGGCCGCATGAGAACGCCGCCGTTCGCGATCGAGGAGATCGCGGTCACAAGCTCGATCGGCGTCACCGCCACCCCTTGTCCGTAGGCCGCGGTATCCCAGTCGATCTGGGGCGCCTTCGGCGTAAGCTGGCTCAGATTGCCCGTCACCTCGCCGGGAAGATCTATGCCCGTCTTCTGATCGAGCCCCAGTGTCTTCATATATTCGAGGTAGGTGCTGTTCCCCGTCTGGTTCTCGGCCCAGATGGCGCCCGTATTGATGGAATGTTCGATCACCTGCGTCATCGTGGTGCCGGGCCCGTACGCGCCATGGGTCGTGTAGTTGTAGTTCGTGATGTGGGCCTTGTCGATATTGAGGTACCCCTTATCGTCGTACGTCGTATCGGGAGTGATCCTCCCCGAATCGATGCCCGCAACCATCGTGAGCAATTTCATGATCGAACCGGGTTCGTACACCGTTTGCACGTCCGTGTTCAGGAAGTCGCCGATAGGATAACTGCCGTAATTGTTGGGATCGAAGTTCGGATACCCGCCCATCGCGAGGATCGCCCCCGTCATCGGATCCGCGACAATGACACTCCCGCCCGAGGAGCCGTTCTGCTGCACGAGCGCATCGAGGATTTTCTCGGCCTCGATCTGGATGTTCGGATCGATGGTGAGCGTAAGATCCGAACCCATACCCGCGTTTGGGCCCGTGGAAGGCCCTTGCAGGAGATCGTTGTAATACCCTTCGACGCCGTAATATCCCACTTGCGCATTGCTTGATGCCGAAGGCCCTACGTAGCCGAGTATCTCGGATGCGACGGTGCCGAGCGGATAGAGACGGTCGGGTTCATAGCTCGACACGACCCCCGCGATGCCGAGCGCCGAGATCCTGTCCGCAGTCGCCTGGTCGGCCTTCCTCTCGAGAAGTTCGTAGGAATCCTTCTTTGAGAACGTCGCTTCGAGCGTGGCGACCGGAATATTGAGGATCGGCGAGACGGCCTTTGCCGCCGCAACGGGATCTTTGATCGCCGTCGGCACCGCATAGATCACGGGGGTCTGCTGGTTCACCGCCGCGGGAAGCTCGTTCCCGGAGCTGTCGGTGAAATATATGGCGCCGCGGTTCGCCGACGCGCTGCCCGATCCCGAAACTTCCGATTCCGCCCGGGCAAGATAATACCCTCCTTTTACAAGTTGAACCTGGGAAAGATGGAATAATAAAAATCCGAACGCCCCGAAGACGAGGACGAGTATTATTGAGAAGCGATAGGCCATTGCTGGTTGATCGAGAAATATTGCGGCTTATTCTCCGCAACAAGTCCGTCCGCCGCCGCAAGCTGGCCAATCTGTCCGCCGCCAAGGGTCGCGATCACGTTGTTGCTGAGCTGGGTATTCTGCGCCCCGACGGAATCGATCTCCGTCTTCGCCGCAAGGATGTTATGGTTCAGGTCTACCGTCTTATTATACTCCACGATCACCAATGCGGTAGCGGCAAGCACGAAAAGCACGAGCACGCCGATCACGATGTTCTGAATATTGAAATATTTTTTCGGTTGGATGAATGTCATGGCAATAGTAAATAGTGTTCAGCGATCCCCCATCCTCAGCACGCGAAGCTTCGCGGACCTGCTGCGGGGGTTTCCCGCGATCTCCTCCCTCCCCGCCGGCACCGGCTTCGGAGTGACAAGCGTCCCTCCGCCCCGTTTCGCGATGTCCCGGAATGCTTCCTTCACGATGCGGTCCTCGAGGGAGTGGAACGTGATGATCGCCACCCTTCCTCCCGGCCGCACGATCTCCGGAAGCTGTCCGAGGAGCGCCTTCAGATTCTCGAGCTCCCCGTTCGCGTAGATCCTGAGGGCCTGGAACGTCCGCGTCGCCGGATCGATCCTCCCCCGCTCGTAGCCGCGCGACACCGCATTCCGCACCGTATCGGCGAGGTCGCCGCTCGTCGCGATGGGATCCTTCCTTCCGCGTTCCTTGATCGCCTTCGCGATGCGCCGGGAATACCGTTCGCCGCCGAGGCCGTAGATGACGTCCGCAAGCTCCTCCTCCTTCAGCTCCCTCAGAAGGGACGCGACCGAAGGGCGCGAATCGTCGTAGGTCATGAGCAGCGGCTCGCCGCGCGAGGATTCGCCGAAGCTAAACCCCCTCCCCGATGCTTCAAGCTGCTCCGAAGAGAAACCGAGGTCGACGAGCAATCCGTCCGCCGGCGGAAGATCCCGTTCGCGGAGGATCCTTGCGGCGTCCGCATAGTTCCCATGGACCAGTATCGCGTTCCCGTATCCGCTTAGGCGCGCTCTGCACTCGGCAAGGAGCGCTTCATCCCAATCAATCCCAAGCAGTCTTCCCGTATCGGTGATGCGGCCGAGAATCTCCCGGGCGTGTCCGCCACCGTCAACCGTGCCATCAATAATGAAATCTCCCGGACGCGGATCGAGGAACGTGATAACCTCCTGTAAAAGTACCGGTATGTGCTGCTGCATGCGCCGGATCACCGCTAGATGCCCAGCTCGCCGAGGTGTTCGGCGATCGTCTCCGAGGAACTCTCCGTCTTCGCTTTGTACGCGCTCCAGGCGTCCTCATCCCAGATCTCGATGCGGTTATAGAGGCCCGCGACGATGACGTCCTTTTTAAGGCCGGCATATTTCCTGAGATAGTCGGGCACGAGGATCCTTCCCTGATTGTCGAGCGTCACATCCGTTGCGCCCGCGAGCATAAGCCGCACGAACGCGCGCGAATTCGCCTGTGCGAGCGGCAGCGCGATGAGCTTTGCCGCAAGCTGCTCCCATTCGGGGTGCGCGAACACGAACAGACAATTGTCGATTCCGCGGGTGATGATGGCGCCGGCCGTAAGTTTGTCGCGGAATTTCGCCGGGACCGCCATCCGACCTTTTGTGTCCAGACTGTGCTGGAACTCTCCAAGAAGCATGTAATAAGAAAATGAGGTTTTATTGGGGTTTTTCGGGCTTTCCCGATGGAGTTATGCACAGAAAGTGGCAGTTATCCCCAGAATTCTCCACAACTCACCACTTTTGTTTAATTATAAACCACCCTGTCCCAAGGTCAAATCCGCCCACTTTCACATGGAAGTGGATCAATATATGTTGATTTCCCTGTATTTTTATAAAAAATACCGCCTTTCGGCGGCAGGATATGCACAGATCCGGAAACTTTTTTTATCGGCTATTCCCCACTTTGCTCCGATTCACCGGCGGATACACCCGATACGGCATGGGTTTGCGGGAGAACCTGATTCGAAGGATAGGCCGGGGGCGCTGCCGCATATACCGGATCTTTAAGCCTGATGCTGGCCACGATATACAGGATGACGAGGATCGCCCCCACCACGAGCAGCTTCAGGGGCGCCGCCCACGCACCGTAATACTGGGAAAGCAGGGAGAGGATGAGCACGTCCGCCGCGAAAAGGAAGCCGAGGCTTATCGCAAAGATCACCGCGACCAGCATGCCCACGATCACATAGACGCACGCGAAGATCGCCACCGTCCCCCAGTAGTCGAACATCTTCGTCGTACCCATGTAATTTGCCGTGAAGTATGCGAGGGCCGTCCCGAAAAGGAAAATGACGAGACCGAAGACCATTTTGAGCGCGACGTTTTTCATGGGGTTATGAAAGCTTATCCCTGAATTTCACCACGGAAATGGCGATGGCGATCACGAGGCCGAACGCCGTCGCAACGATCTGCGCAAGCTGGCCGAGGGTCCAGAGCTGGAAATAGAGATAGATGACCGTGAATGCGCCTCCCATGGAGTTGGCATAGGCCATCACTTTGTTGTCCTTGATGAATATCCCCCACACGAGCGCCCCGAAACCCATTGCGAGCGCGAGGATCATGGCGGGCAAAGTATTTCCCGATGCGTCCAGTATGTATTTCACGAAGATGGGAAGAAGAAGCGCAATGGAAAACGCGATGGCGCTGCGGCGCACCTGGTCGAGCTGCTCTTTTTCCGACGACGGCCCCTTTCCCGGCTTCGTCACGGTCCTCACCCCGAACACCATAACGAGGAGGAAAAGGAATACGAGGACCGTCATCACCCCCGCCGCATCCGCGGATGATATAAAGACGAACCCCACAATGAGAACGATGAGAGGCCACATAAGCGCAAGGCCCAGAAGTTCCATATCATCATGATAGCATGTCTCCCCGGAACGCGCTGTGGACAAAGAAAACCGGGAGAAAAGCCCCGTGCGGACATTTATTTTGCCGATCGCATCTTGAAAATCAAAAAAATGCCCGGGCCGCTTTCGCGTCCGGGCCATATCCGCATGAATGCTACAGTTGCCGCACTGCAGCCCAATAGGGGTTGTTGCTGCGCTGCGCAATGCGTTCCAGGACCTCGATCGGCGTATTCGATAGGAGCGCGGCCTTCAGCATCACCGCCTCATCTCCCAGTTCCGGCAGACCCGAGAACGAAAATATTTTGTTGCCGCAGCGCACGGCACCGCCCCATCGATCCTTGCCGGGATTGCGGCTCTCATAGCTGCTTTCGTGGTCGCGATGCCCCGCGAGGCGAGCCGCCTTTTCCTGGCAGAACTCCAGGTACTTCGGCGCCTTCTGGAGCGACACCTCGCCCATCAGCACCGTGACGAGCGGCAGACCGTTTATCCCATCGGCGATGCAAAGATATCCGCCGCGCTGTCCCGCCCACTCTTCACGCCCCCTGCATTCCAAGAGCGTACTTTTGAGGGCCTTCTCGCATTGCGATATCGAGTACATGAGCCACCCGTATTGATTCTCAATAATATCCCTCACAACCCCTCCTTAATTACGGATCCTACAACCGCATTCGCGATCATTGCATCGCTATGCTGCAAATATTATATAAAATATATGCTATTTGTCAATTTCTTTTGCGCAAATTCAATCTTGAATTGCAACATCTCTTTCGGGGAAAATATCGGTACATCGATACCCATATAAACCCATACACACCGAGATGCCGCATGCCCAGTTCACTC
>JAJYDL010000003.1 GCA_021777495.1 bacterium | reverse complement strand
GCTCTGCCGATCTCGGAGGGATGACGCCGCCCGCCCCCTGCGCGCCGTACCCGATCTCAGGAGGAATGGTGCATTCGCGCTTCTCGACGACGCGCGCGCCGAGCACGACGAATGCTGCAATGAGGAATCCCTGTTTCATGAATATGCGATGGTGTGGATTTATTCTGCGGAAACTTCGGGGCGTGCGCCGATCAGGAGATCTTCGCGCCCGGAGGAACGTCGCCCGCGGGAAGAAGGAGTATCGGAGCCTCATCCGCGCCGTGCGCGGCAAGAAGCATCCCCCTGCTCTCGTGCCCCATGAGCATACGCGGCTCCAGATTGGCGATGATCACGACCTTTTTCCCGACGAGATCGCCGGGAGCGTAATGCTTTGCGATTCCCGACAAAATCTGGCGAGGTTCCTCCTCTCCAAGGTCGACCTTGAGCTTGAGGAGCTTTTCGGACCCTTCCACCGGCTCCGCGGCGGTGATCTCCCCTACCCGGAGATCGGCATTCTTGAATTCATCTATCGTCATACGGGACATGATACCACGCATGGCGGCCACGGGGAAATGCCGTGCGGAGAGACCGCATCAGCGCCCGGAAAACCCGGAAAACGAATGTCTTCCTCCGTCACCCCCATCCTTACCCGATGCGCCATCATTCCCCGATGCGCCCGAAGAAACGTCACCCGCGGGAACGATCGAAGGAGCGGAAAAGGATGCGCTCCCCGAAGGCGTATCTTGCGGAAGATATACGGATCCGCGGCCGTGCGGGAATGATCCGTGACCTTCCCCGACCGAAGTCGTCGCACCGCCCGGCATCAGAGAGGGGCAATCGCCCGCAACCCTTGCAAAAAGACCCTGGTTCGCGGCTACGCGTTCGCCGACGCTCACTTGTTCGTCGCGGCCATTTCCCTCTCCCGAAAGCAGAAACGGCGGGGTGCTCGTTACGGTCGCGGACGAGGTCGCGGTGGCGGTCGCCTGCTCTTCCGAGAATGCCGGCCCCATGAAACTGCAGAACTTGAGAAGGGCCTCCCCTTTCAAAGGAGTGCGCGCCTCGTCGGCAAGCGAACTGCTCACTTCGGCATCGAGATTCTTCGTAAGCTTCTTCACGAGCGGAGCGTAGGCCGCCGCATCGGGATTCGCCGCGATCGCATTGATCTCCTCGGCGCGCCGCGCGGCGAACGAAAGTTCGAGGGTGGGCTTTGCCGCGGCGGGCGCCACGGCGAGCTGGACGCTCTCCGCAAGCCGCTTCAAAGGATAGAGCATGTTCGTGGGAGGGACGTTCCGGACATCGGCGAACGCGGACGTGGCCGCCACGGTGGCAAGGATCGCGGCCGCGGCTCCCGCGGACCTCCATGCGACGCGCCATCCGACACCGTGCCCCGCCGCGCCGCCATGCGCGGCATCGTAGAGGGAAAGGTACCGCTTCTTCGCATCCGCGGCAAAACGGCGCTCGGGCGCGAGCGTTGCCTTGATCCTTCGGGGAAGCGTATTGTTGCGGGTGAACCAGTTCATGATCCGAGTTCTTTGTGTATTTTTTCCTTGAGCCTCATGGCCGCGACGCGGAGCGACCCTTCCGATCTGCCGAGCATCGCGGCGATGTCCTTGTACGACATTTCCGCAACATACCGCAGCTCGAAGAGCTCCCGCTCGTCCTCACGGAGCCCTGCGACGAATTCCCTGAGGGTGCCGTAGCGCATCCGCTTCTCGATGTCGGGCATCTCCGTGACGGCCATACCCTCCACCGCTTCGTCTTCGAACACGGAGAACGGGGTTTCCTTCTTTTCCCGGTAATGATCGATCAGGACGTTCCGCGTGATCTGCCAGAACCATACCGTGAACCTTCCGCGATCTTCGCTGAACATGCCTATCTTCTCCACGAGCTTTACGAAGACATCCTGGGCAAGGTCTTCGGCGATCTCCCGCGTGCCGGTGCGCACAAACAGGAACCCGTACACTTTCGGCAAAAGATCGTCATAAAGAGCCTCGGCCGCGCGGCGGTCGCCCTTTTTCATGCGCAGCGCGAGCTTGGTCAGACGATCGGATGTCACATTGTTCCGTTCCATGGTAGATACGAGGGAATATGCCGTTCGTTACGCCCGCAAAGAGGCCCCTCGAAGGTTCTTATATCTTCTGAAGGGTGAGGTCAAAGACCAGGCGCCCCGGCGTGCTCGTGGAATCATAGAGAAAGCTTGCAAGCCCGTTCTCGGCGAAGACATAGCCGAGGGGGGCATCGATCTCCACTTTATATTCCCCTGCCGCGCCCGAGGGGCGCTCGAGGACGAACTCGTATTGCATGCCGTCCGCGGGAGCGGCATAGAGCGGATGGGAATAATCGAAAGCGACCTCCGTGGTGCTTGCGAGATACGTGCGATCCCACACCGAGAACACCGTTTTGCCGGGATCGGCCATCGGGGACGCCCCGCCCGCGGCTCCGTAGAGGACCGTCACGCCGGGAACGGAAAAGAGCGGCACGGTGCTCGACTGGATCGCCGCAAGGAGCGGATAGGAGGAATACCCTCCCTTCGCATAATCGATCGGCGCGGGCACCTTCTTTATGAATCCTCCTTTTTCGTTGTCGAGCGTGCTGCCCGCGGGGACCATGACCTGAATATAATCCTGATTCGTCGTTCGATACCACCACTCCGCGCGGGGCGCGAGATCGCCATGATGGGTCCGCACGATCGCCACATGATCGGTTGCGGTGCCGTGGGCGCCGATGCTCACGGTCCACGAAATCGTCGAGGAGACGTAACGCTCCGACTTGTCGCTGTTCACGTCGGTGTTCGCGATCGCGAGATAATCTCCGTTGAAGTCCTGCGGGAACCGGAACTCGTCGCCCGCCGCGCCGAGGGTGCGCAAGAAGTTCTCGATATTGCCATCGTTCGAATAAATCATCACATCCTTGTTCGCGATCCATGCAGGCACGAGGCCGAGAAGCTGCTGCTGCGTACCCGCAGTGGAGGACGCAAGCCGTGAAAGGACGTCTTTCCAAACGAAACCGATCACGCTCTTCGGCGCGGCGATGCGCGAACGGTTCGCCTGTCCCGCCTGGACGACGGATTGGATCTCCTCGGTAAGATTGTCCGCGGAAAACATCGTGGACGTGGGGGCTCCCTTTGCGGGCACGATCCCAAGCTCGGCATCCGGGACGGACACGGGGCCCGTGAGGGAAAGAATGTCCTCGATCGTCCGCGGCGTGAGCGCGATCGCCGCATCGAACGTGGTCGATGCGTCCGCGTAAAGCGCCGACGATTCGAAAAGGGATATCGTGGCCGATGCGGAGGTCGGAAAATCGAAGAACCAGTTCCCGTCCGCAGGGCGCCATCCTTTCTCCTCGAGCTGGAGCGGGACCGGAGGGATTATCTTTTGCGCGAACGCCGCATCGACGTCGGCGATGTCATACACCGAAATCCCGGTGATAGCCCCTCCGCGCACGGATACGTCGGCATAGCTTCCGAGGAACCCTCCTCCCGGCCGCATCTCCGAGGGATTCTCAAGAAGCACGAGGACGTGGTGCGGGGCCGCGGTATCGCCGAACCACGGAATGAACGCATCGAGAAACTGTTCCGCGGAGCCGAGCTGCGCCTTGAGCGCGAGGTAATTCCCGGAATTCGCGCCGAGCGCGCCCGAATTCGCGCCGATACCGAAGGCGCCGAGCGCGGCGCTCTCCCCGGAAAGCGTACTCATATCGGCATCGATCGCGCCGAGCGCGGTGCGGATGTTCGTAAGATCGCCCACGAGCGGCGACGGAGAGCTTCCCGGAACGGACGAAGGCACAGGCGCGGACGAGGAAGAGGCCGTCGAAGAAGGAGCTCCGTTCGTGACCGAAACGTATGCGAATGTCCCCCACAGATCCTGTTCGGCGTTCCCGAGGTCCTGGGTGAAGGCGAACATCTGCCGGGAAAGGTCGTCCCACGCACCGAACGCGCCGCGGCCGCCGGAGAGGATCGATGCAAAAGAATCCATCCACCCCGACGCGGACACATTATTCGACGAGAACTCCTTCGACGCCGATGCAAGGTCGAGATTCCGGAGATCTTCCACCCCCGCCCTCAACGAACCTTCCCTCGCGGAAACGGTGGCGGAAAGCTCCTGCCGCGCAACGAAATATGAACCGGCGAACGCCGCAACGAAAAAAACCCCGAGTCCCGCAAGGGCCCAGAAGAGTCCCCGCGGACGGGAGCGCTTCCTTCGCGGCGCCATAAGCGATCCGTGCGGACCGCGGGAACCCCCTCTCGGCCCCATCACGGTCCTTGCGAGCTCCTCCGTGCGGACTTCTTCGCTGAGGTGGGATGACTGTATCGGTCTCTTGGGTGCTTCCATGTGGGTCGTCGTACACGTATAGTGTACCATCAAATCCGGGCTCCGTCGGCGCCCCGGAAACGTTGGATTATTCGGCGCGCGGGTCCTATACTGTGTCCATATGGAAACCCTGCGGAAATTCACGACGGCGTGGGCGGCGGCCGCGCTTGCGGTCATCTGCGCCGCGTCGTTCGGCCTCATGCTGTGGGCATCGCGGACCGATTCCGCCATCATGGACGAACAGGCGCACATCCCCGCGGGTTACGGATACGTGCGCATGCTCGACTACCGCCTGAACCCGGAACATCCTCCGCTCGTAAAAGCGCTTGCGATGCTCCCCGTGATGCTCTTCGTGCAGCCCGCGTTCCCCGTCGCGAATCCCGCCTGGACAAGCAAGGTGAACGGCGAATGGGCGATGGGATACGAGTTCCTCTATCATTCCGGGAACGACCCGAACGCCATCGTGCGGGTGGGCCGCATCATGCCGATCCTCCTCACCATCCTTGCGATCATCCTCGTCTGGTTCCTTGCACGGCGTACGCTCGGACCGCTCTGGGCGCTCCTGCCGACAATCCTTTTCGGGCTCGATCCCGCGGTGCTCGCGAACGGCCACTACGTGACGACGGACGTGGGTGCGGCGTTCGGCATCGTGCTCTCGCTCATATTCTTCCTGCGCTTCGCGGACGATCCGTCCGCAAAGAACCTCTGGTATGCGGGGATCGCGTTCGGCATCGCACAGCTCACCAAATTCTCCGCGCCTCTTCTCGGACCGCTCTATATCTTCCTCGGCATCGCGCTGTTGCTGCGGGACGTACTCCCTTCCTGGAACACGACGGAGCGCGTGCGCCGCATGCGCCACTTCTGGCGGCGGTGCGGATGGTGGGCGGGAAGGGTGGCGCTCGTATTCATCATAGGATATGCGGTGATCGTCTATCCGGCATACTTCCTCTTCACCTCGGGCGAACCCGTCGCGAAGCAGGCCTATGACACGCAGGCCATCCTTGGATCGTTCGCCGGGGGACCCACGCCCGCGGGTCAGCTGTGCCACGGCATGCGCTGCCTTGCCGATGCCGACATATGGATGTCGCACCGCTACGTCACGCGTCCGATCGCGCAGTATATGCTCGGCATCCTCATGGTGCTGCAGCGCGTGGACGGCGGAAACACGATCTACTTCCTCGGCAAGGTAAGGGAAACGGGCGGCTGGATATATTTCCCCGCGCTCTTCCTCCTCAAGGAACCGCTCCCTTCGCTCATCATCGTGCTCATCGGGATAGTCCTTGCCGCATGGTGGACGCTCCGCGCGATGCGACGGCGTGCGCGCGATGCGGCGATGGAAGGGACCGGAAGGATCCGCGCATGGTGCCGGCAATTCGGCGAATATATCGACGATCATTTCACGCAGTTCTCGCTCGCATCGTTCATCGCGCTGTACTGGGGCTACAGCATGCACAGCCCTCTCAATATCGGCATCAGGCACCTCATGCCGACGATCCCCCTCATCTTCATCCTCGCCGCGGGAGCATGGCGCGCGTGGATCATGCGCTTCGACCTTTCAAGCATAGGCGCCGTAGCGCGCTCGGCGGGAGTCGCGCTCGCGAAATACGCCTTCCTTGTCCTGCTTCTCGCCTGGTTCGTACTCGAAGTGCTCTTCACGGCGCCGTACTTCCTTTCCTATTTCAACGAACTCGGCGGAGGGACGTGGGGAGGATATCACTTCGTAACGGATTCCAATTACGACTGGGGACAGGACCTCCTGCGGCTCCGATCCTTCGTGGATTCCCATCCGGAGATCGACAAGATCGGCGTCGATTACTTCGGCGGCGGCAACCCCGCGTACTATCTCGGAAACAAAGAGGTGAATTGGTCGTCGCGCAAAGGGAATCCCGTACACGACGGCATCCACTGGCTCGCGGTTTCCGTAAACACGCTCGAGCTCGCCACGCAGCCCCTCTCTCCGAATATGACCCGCAATGCATCGGATACGTACTCGTGGCTCACCGCGATCCGTCCTCCCGCCGACGCCACGGGCACCTGGCTCGGCGGCGCTATGGGAAACCTCCCGCCCCCGGATTACCGGATCGGAACCTCGATCTTCGTCTATCATCTCTAGCGCATTCCTCCGGGAACCCGCGGCGACCGAACCCGGATATCTTCCGCGGCGCAAGATCAACCCGCCCTTCTTCGCGGCGCGTTATTTCGCGTTATTTATAGAATACCCGGTCCTGGGTGCGGCAATCGATGTACTGCAGTTTATCGAACCCGCTCTGCGCGGCGAGCTGCTTCAGTACGGGAAGATAATCGTCCGCGGGGACACGAACCCTGAACTCGATCACGGGCCCCGCGGTCGTCTGGGCATCCACCTCTTCGAGGGAAAGGTCTCTCAGATCCATCTCCCTCACGCCGAGCCCGGCGGCACGGAGCACGTTCATGACGGAAATGAGGTTCGTATTGAAATCGACGGGGAGGACGGTATTACCGAGTCCCCGGTCGGATTGGGAATAATCGTTCACCACGAAAATGATGTTTCCCTGCGTGCTCATCGCTTTCTCGAAGAGCACGCCCGCATCGTCGAACCAATAGCATTGCCCCTGTGCGGCCGCAGCGGGCATCGCGGACGGTGATGAGGACGAGGAGGATGCGGATGCCGGCGCGGCAAGGGGCGCGGCGCCTTTCGGCATGAAGCACCATATTCCGAACGGCTGGCGCTCGGAAACGGCGATCGTCACGGTATGGGAAAAATAATCCTTCGAAATACCGATGCCGGAAAGCTCCGGGGCGAGGAGGAGGGTCGAGGAAGGCACTGCGCCGGGCCATGCGAGCATGTTCCTCCACCCGAGGACGGCACCCGTCCACCCGGTGGCGAAATGCCCCGACGGATCCGCTTCGACGAGCGCGATGACATCCGCATTCGCAATACCCGGGGCTCCCGTCACGACCACGTTATTCACGCGAAAGAGCGGGCCGCGCACCAGGAAAAGGACCGCGCCGAGAAACGCGAAATAGAGCGCGAAGACCGCAAGCACGCCGAACATATAACGCCGTATCTTTTGGCGCCTCATGCGGCGCTCGGAAACGTACGGGGCGATCTGCATCATTCTATTCTACTACGCCCCCACGCCCTTCTACCAATCCGCCGAGTCCCCTACCAGTTTCCCGAACGGGTGAATTCGCGGAAGATCCTCATCACCTCCTTCGTCACCGGGCCCGGCGCGCCGCCCCCCACCGGGACGCCGTCCATGCGCGTGACAGGCATCACCTCTTTGTTGCTTGCGGCAAGAAATATCTCCTGCGCGGCCCGGAGATCCGCGATCGTGATGTCACGCGCTTCCACCGGGACGCCGGCGGACGGAAGGATCTCGAGAAGCACGCCCCGCGTCACGCCGCCGAGAATATCGGATTTCGGCGTGACAAGCGCGCCGCCCACGACCGCGAACACGTTGGACGTGGAGCCTTCATAGACCTGCGCGTCGTCGTAATAGATCGTCTCGACGGCGCCCTCGCGCGCCGCAATCTGCGCCTCCTTCACTCCTTCGATGTAGTTGTTGGACTTCGCTTCGGGAACGTAACGGCGGAACTTGTCCGTAATGACGGCAACGCCGTCCGTATAGGAAGAATCCGGGAACTGGTGCTCCGTCCGCGGATCGATGATGACCGCGATCGTCGGCGCCGCCGCGGGTACGAGCGTGTGCGACGGTCCTCCCGACACGACGATCTTGATCGCCTTCTCCTCCCCGTCCGCATTCGCCGCGAGCGCCTGCATGACCCACGCGCGCACCTGCGCCTTATCCCACGGCACCGCAAGCCCGATGAGCTCCGCCGAGCGGAACAACCGTTCCAGATGGCGGTCGAGATGGAACGGCCGCTGTCCGCCGTAGGTAATGAGAAAGTCGAATACCGCAAAACCCCGCATGAAGCCGAGATCGCGGACCGGCACCACGAGGTCCTTTTCTTCCACGAGCTTCCCGTTCAGAAAATGCATGGCGTATGAAATTATTATTCTCCGATGACCTTTTTGCCGACGTATTTTTGAAGCACTTCCGGCACTTCCACCTTCCCGTCCTTCGTCTGATAGTTTTCGAGGATCGCAATGAAGATGCGGGGCGAAGGCAGCGCGGTGTTGTTGAGCATGTACACGAACTTCCGCTCGCCCGTTTTCGGATCGGCATATTTGACGTTCAGCCGCCGCGACTGCCAATCGGTGAAGTTGCTCGCCGATCCGGTCTCGGCCCAGCGCTTCATGCCGGGAAGCCACGCTTCGATGTCGAACGCGCGATATTTTCCGGCGCTCATGTCACCGGAACAGATCGCGAGGCGGCGGTACGGAAGACCGAGCTCCTCGTGCATTTCGCCGGAAATGCCGGTCATCTCGTCCTGAAGCTTGTTCGCGGCCTCGATGTCCGCCGGCGCGAGCACCACCTGTTCCACTTTCATGAATTCGTGCACGCGGTAGAGACCTTTCACATCCTTGCTGTAACTCCCGATCTCGCTCCGATAGCATTGGCTGTAACCGCATAGTTTGAGCGGCAAATCCCCGGCCGGCACCGTCTCGTCGGCATAATACGCGAGGAGCGAAGGCTCCGCCGTTCCCACGAGGAACTTCTGATCCTTGCTCTTCTCTCCGGTCGCCTCCTTGTCGGACGTGGCCACCTGATAGATCTCATCGACCTCCGGATCATAGGAAGTCCCTTTGAAATATCCCGATCCGAAGAGCGGGAATCCCTTGACGAGGGTCGGCGGGATCATGGGCGCGAACCCTTTCCCCATGAGCTTGTTGAGCGCATACATCATGATTCCCATCTGAAGAAGCACGCCGTCGTTCTTGACGTAATAGCCGCGGAAGCCGCCCACCTTCGTGCCGCGGTCGAAGTCGAGGATATCGAGGGACGTCGCGAGCTCCACGTGGGTCTTCGGGGTGAAATCGAACGTCCGCGGTTCGCCCCAATGGAAGATGTCTTTATTGTCCGCATCGCTCTTCCCTACCGGCGTATCGGGAGAAATGACGTTCGGCACGCGCGCCATGAGCTCCCCGAATTTCTGTTCGACGGGCTTCAGTTTTTCCTCCTGTTCCCTGAACTTCTCCTTGAGCGCCGCGCCCGTCTCACGATCCTTCGCCTTCTTCTGCTCCGCGCGAGTGGCCTCGGCGGCAACCATGAGCGCCCTGCGCTCCTCGTCCACCGCAAGAAGCTCGTCGATGACGCCGGGGTCCATATTCTTCTTCACCGCCGCATCCTTCACCTCCGCCGCGTGTTCGCGGATGAACTTTATGTCGAGCATATGCGTATCATAGCGCAAGAAACATCCGTTTTCCACCTTTTATGGGATATTCATCGTTTTGCGCTACAATGGAAGCTAATGCCGAAAAAAACGGGGAAAAGCCTCAGGGAGGCGTATATGGACGAGCTCGCGCGGCGGGGAAAGGAATCCCACGTATACCGGAAATACCAGCTCATCGGCCTTGAGATATCCGAAATCCTCCGCGACGAACGGCACAAAGCGCTCTATATCAAGCTTGCCAAAGAAGGCGGCGCGGACCGGATGCTCGCGCTCGCAAAGGACGTCGCCACGCGCGATGAAGTGAAGAATAAAGGCGCGTATTTCATGGCGATCCTCAAACAGGAATCGGCCGCCCGCATCGGCGAAGCGGAAAAGAACGAAAAGAAGGAAACAAGGAGGCGCAATGGACAAAGAACGGGCAAATAAGCTTTAATATCCCAATGAGCGCCGCGCACACCCCCCCCGAAATGGTCCTCCTTTCCGATCCGAAAGGAGAAAAGATCCTCCGCACGCGGACGAAGGCGTTCGATTTTTCCGCGTTCACCCCGAAGGAAATACGGGAGCTCGTCGCCCGCATGCGGCGCATCATGCGCGAAGCGAACGGCATAGGCCTTTCCGCGAACCAGATCGGGCTCGACTTCAGGATGTTCGTGGCGGAGGTTCCCGATGCGCACGGCGGCCTCAAATTCTATGCGGTATTCAACCCCGAGCTTGAAAAAGTGAGCGCCGAGACCGAGACCTCCGAAGAAGGATGCCTGAGCATTCCGGGAAAGTTCGGCGACGTCGCAAGGGCGCAGCAGCTCACGCTGAGGGGCGAGGACAAGAACGGCAAGCCGCTGAAGATCAAGGCATGGGGACTCCTCGCGCGCGTGTTCCAGCACGAATGCGACCATCTGGACGGAAAGGTGTTCATCGACCGCGCGAAGAAGGTGCACAACGAGGAAACGTCATGAAAAACAGCGCGACGACGGCACGATGACCTACGTATTTTTCGGCACGCCCCGGTTCGCGTCGATCGTCCTTGAAAAGATGATCGACGCGGGAATGCCGCCCGCCGCGGTGGTCTGCAATCCCGACCGTCCCGCGGGACGCAAAAAGATCCTCACCGAGCCCCCCGTAAAAGCGCTCGCCCGCGAGCACGGCATCGCGGTACTGCAGCCGGAATCGCTCGATGACGCGTTCGCCGCATCGCTCCGCGCGCTCGCGCCGGACGCGTTCGCCGTTGCCGCATACGCGAAAATAATCCCGCAAGCGGTGATCGATATCCCCCGTCTCGGCACGCTCGGGGTCCATCCGTCGCTCCTTCCGAAATATCGCGGCGCATCGCCCATACAATCGGCAATCCTCGCGGGCGAACACAAAACCGGCGGCACGATCTACCTCATGGATGCCAAGATGGACCACGGCCCCGTCCTTGCGGAGCGATCCCTGCCCTTTGATCCCGATACGGAGACGTATACCGGCCTCGAAGAGAGGCTCGCAACGCTCTGCGGCGGTCTCCTTGCGGAAACGCTCCCCGCGTTCATGGGCGGGACCGCGGACGCGCATCCCCAGGACCACGCAGCCGCCACATTCACGAAAAAGTTCGCCTCCGCCGATGCATTCGTCGATGCGGCGGACCTCGATGCCGCCGTTGCGCACGGGGGCGAAGGGGCCTCCCGCATCCTCCATATGATCAACGCATTCTCGCCCGAACCGGGATGCTGGACGATGAAGGATGGCGCACGGACGAAGCTCCTTGCCGCGGAACGCGACGGACGCGGTGCGCTTCGCCTTACGAAGGTCCAAAGAGAGGGAGAGCGGCCGCGGGACCTATAGCCGGTCGATCGCATCCAGCTCTTCGCGCACCCTGTCGCGGACCGTGTCCGCGGCCTTTTGCATATTTCCTTCCTCGCGCCCGACGGATGCAGGGGTTCCGGACCTCTCCGTCCCCGCTCCCGGAACGCGGACGTCCTTGCCGCTATCCGCCTCCATGCTCCGAAGATCGCGTTCGAGCGCGCTGCCGAAACGCACGAGCTCCTTTTTCATATTCCTTTTGAGGACCGTGATGCGACGCACGGCGAGATAGAGCGCGAGGAGGATGAGCGCCATCCACCACCAGTTCCATTCCGAAAAGATGACGACCGAACACCACGCCGCATTCCCCGCACATCCGGAGGGAAGCACGGAGAATACGGCCTGTTCCTCGCGGTAATTGCCGGCATTGTCGTACGCCCGCACCGTAAGCGTCCGGGAAAGCGCCGTCGATTGCGGAGGCAGTACGTACAGTCCGTCCTGTTCGATCGACGCGGGATCGAACCAGTCGCCGCTGCCTATCTTCGCCCGATAGTACGCGATTCCGGACATATTGTCGGTGGCCACCCACTGGAACACGGGCCGGGACGCCGCAGCGGAGGGACCCGCGTTCTGCTGCACGATAACGAACGGCTCGGGCGGCGTACGGTCGAGACGGAGGATGCGTTCCGCGACGGGCGACCACGATCCGCCGCGATCCACGCTCGCATAGAAATACCAGACGCCGTCCGCGAACGTACTAAGATTATAGGTCGCGCTTGAAACGGGGGCTTGGGGCCGCTCCAAAAGCTGATATCCGGGATCGTTCGATATGGCATAGTTCACGCCGGTCGTTCCCGGAGGAAGCGTCCATGAAAAGGTTATCGAATCGAGATTGTACCAGTCCCGGTCGTTCACCGCGGGAACCGATACGATGAGGGGAGGACGCCCCGCGCCCGCGGGCGCGGGGCCGGATGACGCGGAAGATCCGCCCGCCGGCGCGATCGTCGCCTGCGCGTCGTTCATGCCCGTGAGGATATTCGTTCCCTTGCCGTCGTTCGCGAGCGCGGCGCCGGACACGAACGCTATTTCCGCATTGCCGGGAGCCTCCGCACGGAACGTGATCGTGATGAGATGTCCCGCCGGGCCGGTGAACCCGGGATTCACCGTCACCGCGGCGAAGGAAACGGTCCCCGCGGTATTCGAATAGGAGGGCTGCTGCACCCACAGATTCGCGATCGAACCATCCTCCGAAACCCCTTCGACGTTCAGGGTACCGGGAGGAAAAGAGATCGTCGCCTGGGCCGCGTTCACCGCGGCATCGGAAGATGACACATCGACGCTCACATCGAACAACTGCCCCGCCGAATAGGTCCCCGAAGCGGGAGTGAGATCGAGGGTTGCCGCAGCGGCGTGCCGGGGCATGGAAAAGAGCGCCGCCACAGCGAACGCTCCCGCAAGGACCGCGATACCCCGTACCGTTAGTGCCGTCTTCGTGTCCACATCCATACGATCGCGAATATACCTATCCATAGTATAGCGCATGCGGCGATAAATACGGCGATCCGATCCGCCGCCGGAGCGCCCGTGCGCGGATGGGCGGCGGGCAGTTCGACGATGCGGAAGTTTCCGGCATTGTCCACCGCGCGGATATAGATATTGCTCGAAAGGCTTTGATCCGAAAGCCGGTACGGCGATACGGCGGCATGCCAGACCGTATCCGATCCCTCCATGATCTCATAATGATTGATGCCCGATTGGGGATCGGTCGTCGAAAACGCGACGAACCATGCTCCACCGAAAACAGCCGGATCGCGCCCGATCTGGGGCACGAAAGGATCGGGTGGGGTGATATCCGGAACGGGGGGCGAAGAGGTCTGCGTGCCGGGAACGAAAGGGGTGCTCACGACGGCGACCGTCGCGGGAGTCCCTTTTCCGTCATTGAGGAGCACCTTTGCGGAAACCGTACCGAAGCTCGCCGGAATACCGCCTGGTCCCGCGGGGACCGCGGTGAACGATGCGATCCTTCCGTCGGATGTCGTAAGCCCTCCGGGAATGATGCCGGCGAGATCGATGGTATGGGATGCATTCGAAACGGACGGCGGTTCCACCCAGAAATCGATGATGGACCCTCCGTCGTATACGCCCGTGACGGCAACCTTCCCGGGATCGAAGGAAAGATGGAGCTCGATCGCGTTCACCGATTGTCCCTGGGTATCTATGCTGATCGTCCCGGAGGATACGGTGATCACCGCGGCACGCACGGGCATCGCCGCAAAAAAACATCCGGCGACGCACGCGAGCATGGCAAGGAAATATCGGCGGAAACAATGGAGATTCATGGGAATGGCGTGTGTTGTGCGGGGCAGGTCAGCCGGTCCAATAATAGGCGAGGATGCTGAAATCGGTGAGATCGACCTTTCCGTCCCCGCTCAGATCGACATATGCGGGAGGGTTCGGCCTTCCGTACCAGTACGCCATGATAGAAAAATCGATGAGGTTCACCCTTCCATCATGGTTGAGATCCCCCCTGAGCGCCCCGGAATGGACGGCCGGTGCGGCGACGTTCGCGTCCCCCACCGAAAACGCAAGGAGTTCGGATGATATCGCCGTACCCGCGCCCATGGCGAAAGATGCGACTGCCGTATGGTCCCCGTATGCGAGCGCCGACGTATCGAGAGCATAGGTCCATGCCCCTTCCGCATTCGAAGAGGTTTCGACCGTAAGCGCGGATGCGGAATGCACCGTTATCGTGACCGTGCTTGCGGGCGCGGTGTATCCGAAAAGCGTCACAAAATCGCCTTTCTTTACTTCGGTCCTGTTGGTATTGATGGTGGGAGGGAATACGATATCGCTCACCATCGTATCCGCGCCGGCGGTCATGGAGATGCGGTAGGTCTGCGGAAGCGAAGGAATGCCGTTCGGATCCACGGCGGACACCGTAAAATCATTCGCGCCCGGAGTGATGTTCGCGATGGAGAACGAAAACTTCGCATCGGCGCCGGCGGTCGTCGTCGCGATGATCTGGCCATTTTCAAGAAGCGAAACCGCGCTCATGGGATATGCGAGCCCGCTAAAAGATGCCTGAGCCTGGGACGCTGAGGGGAAATACCCGCCCCCGCCGCCGCCTACCGTCGCATTCCCTCCTCCGCCACCCGAAGGAGGAATGACCGCCACGATGGTAGCGGTGGCGATATTGCTGTAAGGGGAAAACCCATCATTATTGAATGCGGCGACGCGATACGAGTAAAGCACATTCGGGATCAGTCCGGTGTCGGCATACTGGGCGATGTTCGAGCCCACCGTGGCGATCTCCGAAAAGCCCGAGGAACCCGCTTCACGCTCTATCGCAAATCCCGTATTGTTTGCGGCATTGTTCGTCCACGAAAGAAGGATGCTTTGCTGGGACGCGGGAATGGCGCTCAGATTGCTCGGGGCGCTCGGAAAGACCACGATGCGGACCGATGCGCCGACGGATGCCGCATGGGAATCCACGGCCGCCATGAAGAGGCCGCTCCATACGATCGCGGATACGGCAATGATGGACGCCGCGGCCTTTCCTATCCTAGCCGCCATAGGCGCGATGTCGGCGACGGACGATGAAAAGGATTGCGGCAACGATGATCGCAATCGCCGCGACAATGCTCCAGATGTTGCTCTCTATCTTATAGGATACGAGCCCCCACCATCCCGAAAGGGTTCCCGCAGGAAGGACGCGGAACGCCATCTTCTGGCTTGCAACGGGATTGCCGTTCTTATAGAACGTGACATTCCCCCAATAGCTTCCCACGCCGAGATGGAAATCCGACGGGAATTCCACGGTGTAATCCTTGGTCGTGAACGCGGGCGTCGAAGGAAAACCGCTCTGCAGCTGCAGATACGCGAGCCGGACCGAATCGTACTGGTCATAGAGCTCGAAAGTAGCGCCGTCGAACGCCTCGGGAACGTTCCCCTGGTTGTCGAACTTCACATACACCTTCGGATTCCATCCCTCCTCGATATCGAGGATATTGATGAGAGGAACCGAATACTGTTCGAAGGTATCGCTTCCTACGGTCAAATTCAGCGCAACATTCACGCCGAGAGCCACCGAAACCTCGCCATTCTGATTCGGCATCGTCGTAAAGGAAAGATTGCCGTTATAGGTCCCGTCCGCCGCTCCGGAAGGAACCTTGATGGTCACCGTAACGGGGAATTGGCGCGTATCGGTCGGGATCGTGAAATTAGCCGGCTGATCGAGAGAAACCCATCCCTGGACCGCTTGCGGAATTGTAAGCGATTCCGTAACGGGAAGGCCCGAGGAAGCGTCATCGCGGACAAGATAGAGGGTCTGCGAATACGTGATGCCGGGAACGAGATGGGATGCATTGATGAACGGCGGCGAGATGCCGAAAGCGGCTTCCGCATGCGGCGCAGAAAGGAAAAACCCGCCTGCGGCTGCAAGGATGAAGGCGGGGACGAGAATGAGATAGGGGGAGCGTTTCATCGTGCGAGTGTGAGGGTCTTCGATATAGTATCCCCTCCGGACTCCCGGGACAAGGCCCGGGAACCGCCGTTATGATGAAACGAAGAGGGCGCTGAAGGTGTTTGTGGCGTTATAGGTTCCCGTCGGAGTCCCGCCCGGAACACTGAGTCCCCAGTATACGGAACTGCTTACTACAGAGGTTGTCGTGGGCGCAGTGAGCGAAAAACCGGTGATCTGCGTGGTCGCCACATCCGAAAGGGGCGTCCCCGCCGAACCTGCATTGAAAGTCGTCGTTGCATACAGCTGGGATGAAGTCGGCATAGAGAGGGTGCTCGATGCCGCATTCAGCATTGCGGTGCCATAGAGATACGATCCGTCGGTCGAATTGCCGTAATTCTGGATATTCACGTTTTGATTGGTGGCCCCGGTGTTGGCCCCCGCACCTACGTTTCCGTAGTTGATCGTGCTCGTCGAAAGGTTGAACGCAAGGAGCGTGAGCACGTCGGGCGTGGTGCCGGAGGCGGAATCGGCGCTCGTCGTGGAACCCGAGGGTGCTTTGAAGATCACCGTGGCGCGCCAGTTTGCGCTCGGCACGCTCGAGGAGGCATCGGTCGCCTTCGCGAAATATTCCATATTGAAGGTCGTCGTCGTATTTGCAATGGAACCGGAGCAGGTCGACGTGGTGAATGCCGTAGCGACATAGCACGTATTGAGGTTCCCCGGCGCTCCGCCCGAAAGGCAGGTGGAGGATCCCGCCACGGAATACCAAAGCGCGACGGTCGTGGTGCCCGAACTGAAGTCGGTGCAGCCGTTATAATCGTTCACCTGTGCGGTCACGGGAACCGCCACGGTCCCTCCGGGACTGAGCGTGATATTATTCCCCCCGTTCACCGTCACCGTCCCCATCGTAGGCGCCGTCGCCGTGACGACAACGGAGCTTGATACGTTCGCCCCGAATACCACATGCCCGAAAAAACCGATTCCGGCAGAGATAAACACCACGGCAATCGCCGTTCCTATCATCCTCCTCCGCTCTATGCGCTGTATATCCATAAAAATCCTTTTAGTTTCAATGCATTCATTATACCAGACGACGGTATGGTCGCCGTTGTGGATAACTCGGAACCACGCTAAGGTGACGCCGTGAAGGAGATCGTGCCGTTATAGGTCCCCGTGGGCGCAATGAACCCGCCGATCGCCCAGAAGATGTTCCCTTGGACGGTGGTGGTCGTCGTAGTGGGCGCCGCGAGGGAAAATCCCGGCACCGTGGAGGTTGCGATGCCGAGCTGCGCGGCGGCACCCCATGCGAACGTCGTCGTGGAATACTGCTCGGCGGTCACGGGAATGGTGACGGAAGGATTCCCGGAAAGGGCGAGGCTCGTGCCGGAAAGCGAAAGGGCGATCGGGGCGTTACCCACGTTCTGGACCGTGGTCGTCTGATTGCCGGATGAACCGTTCGCCGCAACAAGCCCGTAGTTCACGGACGATGTCGTCACGTTGAGGGCAAGGAGCGTATTCAACGTAACCCCTCCGGTCGTCGTGGCGCTTCCCGATCCCGCACCTCCCGCGACGGTGACCGCGGCCATCCACGACTGGCCCGCATATGTGGAGGTATCGGTCGGCTGGGCGATATAGGCGATATTCGCAGTGCAGGTAACCGTGGAGCTGGAACCCGAAAACGTGCAACTCGAGCTCGCAAGCTGATAGCAGTTCAAGTTGCTTGCCGCACAGTTCGCACCGACGCCCGAGCGGTAGATGGTGGATGTGGCGTATTTGATGTCCGCAGGACCGGCGGAGTCGGTCGTGGATGCAGTGACGGAAACGCTTTGCGTGGAATTCGGCACGAGCGTGATGGCGCTGACTCCGTTCAGAAGAAGATTGGAAACAACCGGCGTTCCCCCTCCCGACGGGACAAAAGGACCCGCGGACGTTCCCGTTGCATAGTTATAGAAATTATCACGGGCGAAGATCTTGTAATAATATGACGTCCCGTTGGTAAGCCCCGTATCGGTGCAGCCCGAAGTGCTCGACGCGGCGACGCATGCGACCGTAGTCGTGGCATTGATGCTGTTCCCCGCCGAATAGGATGTCCCCTCGGTGGGCGCAACCGTAACGGATGATGTTGCCCGAAGCACGACGGTTTGCGCGAAATCGGGGTCGGTGGGATTGGTCCATGAAAGAACAACCGACCCGTTTGCGGGTGTACCGGTGGCATTCGTTACATTGCCGGGCGATTGATTATCGATTGTGATCACCGATGAGGTGGTATTCGCGCCGCCCGTGGCAAGCCCTTTGCTGTCGATCCATCCGGTGACGGTGGACGTCACCGTATAGGTGCCCCCCGGCACCGCGGGCATGGATGTCGCGTTCTTCGGTTGCACGAGGACCGTAAAAGTCGTCGTAGCGGTGCTCAGGCTCAAACCGCTCACAGGAATGGTGAACGTGGTACTCGCAAACACGGTGGTTGTCGCAACGAGGTTGGTGCTCGATCCGTAGATCGTGGTGCCGTTGCTGTTCGCGATCTCGACGAGTCCCACGCCCGCCACCGTGGAAAGCGTCGTCGTGACGCTCGTGATCGTCGTCGTGCCCACATTCGTCACGAACGTGAACGCGTCGCTCGTCGTGGCATTTGCTCCGGGGCCGATGGTGACCGGCGCCGGCTGCGTCCCGTCGCCGATGAGGACTCCTGCCTGGGTGTACGTGATGACGATGATGCCTTGCGTGCCCGCGCCGCCCGCGCCGCCGCTTCCGCTCCCTCCCTTTCCGACTCCCGAACCTCCTCCGCCGCCCGCGCCATACGTACCGCCGGCCTGTCCCGCAACGCCGGCCGCGCCGTGTCCGCCGCCCGACGCACCGCCTCCTCCGCCGCCGGAACCGTATGCCGGAGAGGCACTCCACTCGGTTCCGTTGCTTCCCGCCGTGTCCGCCGCGCCGCCCGCACCGCCGAAAGTTCCGTCACCCTGACCGCCCGCACCGCCGGTCGTAAGACTCCCCACGGCACCGGTGGTGCCTCCTGCATTCAAACCTGCCGCACCGCCTCCTCCGCCGCCCGCGCCGGAGTTCGAACCTCCCGTGGCACCGCCCGATGATCCGCCTCCACCGTTATATGTGGTGGATCCCACGCTTCCTGTCGCAAGCCCCCCCGATACCGAGTTCCCGGGAAGATTTCCCGAAGCAGAGTTTCCGGCGCCGCCGGCAGCGGCGCACGCGGACATCGTCGTCGCACTGCACGTCGTCGTCGCACCGGAACCGTTCCATCCGAAATAGGTAAGGGCGCCGCCAACGGCAGATCCCCCCGCAGCGCCCACCTGTATCTTGACCGAAGTTCCCGGCGCCGCGCTGAAGTTGCTTATTTTTGCATACGCACCGCCTCCTCCGCCGCCACCGCCCGCGCCTTGCGCAGCACCCCCCGCGCCGCCCCCTCCGCCGCCCCCGATCAGCTCGATCGTGTTCGAAGCGCTGTTCCAGTCCGCGGGTACGGTCCAGGTGGTGGAGGCGGTGCTCGTGATGAAGATCTGCTTCGTCGCAATGGCGTCCGCGGCGATCTGCCATTGGCGGGTTTCCGCCCACGTACCGATCTGCAACGGTCCGATCTTGTAAAGTTCCGGACTCACATCGGGAGCCTTAAATACATAGTGAAGGGTTATCGTATCCCCTTTTTTGAGTTTCGCGTTCCATGAAAGCGTGACATCCGTCCCGTTGGACGATTGCGAGGAAAAATTCCCGCCCTCGATCCCGAAGGATGCCGGCACCGTTTCGGTGATCGTGCCGTTGTAATCCGCGTTTGCTTTCACGGCAATCGAAACGCCGTAGGGAACGGGAGGGTAGATGCGCGTCGGCGCGTCGCGCGTCACGTCGAAGAGCGGCGGATCCTGCACGCCGAACTGATCGCTCAACGTACGCATGCCGTCCGGCGTAAGCGCGGTGACCGAGACCCGATAGGTGCCGACGGCATGGAGCGCCATAGAGGCTGCGTAGTCCGGCACGTTCGTCACGGTCGCCGGTCCGCATGTGGGGCTTTGCGCAATGCTTCCATTGGCGGTCGAGAACTGATGCACCGTACCTCCGGGGTCGGTCACGGTCATCGAGATGGGCGCGCCGCAGACGGTGTTCCCCGCATCATCAAGCACCCCGAATCCGATATGCGCCGTATCGTTGAGGGAATAGAGGGACTTATCGAAGTTCACCGCAAGCACTCCCCAGGTGAACGTGTTCTCGGTGGCATAGACGACGCCGTTATGGAGGATCCAGAGCTTGAGGGTATAGCGGCCGGGACGGAATGCGGTCGTGGGTTCGGGAAGGCCCACGTTCAGCTGATTATTGACGGTCGCAATGACCGGCTGGAACCCGGTCGGCTTGCCGGAAGGATCGTCGATCTCCGCCACGACGGGATTGCCCGGCGTGGGCGTCGGGACCGAAACGGTCTGGGCATCGGCACGGGAGCCAAGGCCATCAAGCAATGAATAAAAAAAATCCCGCCATGACGGCGTTCCGCTTCCGCGCAGATCATTGAACGACTGCGGCGGTCCGGCAGCGGGCGTGGATGTGGTGGAGGTAGGAAGACTGTTCAGGTTGTATTCGAACGTGGGAGCTTCATCGGCACCGAAGTTCGTCTTCCCGTTCACGGGAGCGAGCGTTGCATGGGTCACGACGACGGGAACCGCCGCCGAAGGCGCTGCGGCAGGAGTGGCATTCGATGATCCGCCTCCCCCGTTCTCCATGGGGCCCACGACGTAATGCACCTCTACCATCATGCCGTCGAGATAGACGGGGGGGATCACTTGCAGAGAAGTCGGGATCGAAGCAATACGGATCTGAAGCTTGGAAAGATCCGTCCAGTCGGTGACCGGAATGGTGATCGTGAGATCTTTCCAGTTTGCTTCGTTCACTTTCTGGATGGGGATCCAGGTCGTACCGTCGGTGCTATAGCTCACCTGAAGGAAGTTCTCGTCGGGCGCGGACGCGGCGGGGGTTGCCGCGGACGGGGATGATGTCGCGGACGGGGATATGCTTCCGGAAGGAAGGGGGCTCTCGGCGGAACTGGAAATGGAAGTTGTCGATGCAGGCAAAGCGGCGATCGGCGGCTCGATGACGGCGGTCGAACTGTCGTTCGGACCGGAAACCGAAGGCGAGGTTGTTCCATCGGCGAACGCGGGCGGCACGAAATAGGAAAGCAGATTCTTGAACGCCGCAAACGCGGAAGTGCCCGAAGCCGCCGTTGCGGTAGGCGTAGGAGCAGGAGCGGGGATCGAAGATGAAGGCGCGGGGGCCGGAGGCGGAGGTGTGGGCGTAGATGAGGGCGCAGGAGCAGGAGCGGAAGTTGTAGCCGTCGCAGAAGGAGGTGGTATCGAGGTATCGGACGGAGATGAAGTAGTGGTGGTGGGCGCGGAAGCAGGAGTTGAAGTCGAAGCGGATGCGGAAGTTGTGGTCGTAGACGTTGCCGCAGAGGAACTACTGCCGGAGGCGGCATCCGGGATCGAGGACGAAGCAGTGGTTGTGGTCGCGGCAGCAGTACTCCCTGCCACCGTACTTGATGGCGTGACGGCCGTATCGCTTCCCGGAGGAGGAGCGACGGTTCCGTTGCCCACCTGCCATACAAGAGTAAGGCCGACGTTCGTGATGGTGCCGGAGCTCGAAAAGCCGGGCGGCACAAAACCTCCGCAGAAAATCTGCGTGCCGGAAGCGTTGAATACGGCGGAATTCTGGGAAGTGAAAGGGGTGCCGGAAACTCCCATCGTTTCGGGCTGGTTCGCCGCATTCGAAGGATTCTGCCAGTCGCCGAGACACGTCGTCGGATAGAAATCGCTCACCTCCGCACGGGTTGAGAACTGACGCACGCCGACGAACACGATCCCGACGATCGCAACCGCGCCAAGCGCCGTGATCCACGGATGGCGCACGCGGAAATGGGGCCTCAGGTTAAGCGCGTTGCGGCCATAGAGAAAACTCCAACGGCGGCCTCTCGCGCGGGAGGCCCCTACATCGAACAATTTCCTCCTGTTGTTGTTCGCAGGGGAACCCATGAAATCAGTATACCAGAGGCAGCCGCGTCAGGAAGTGAATTTCTCCTCGATGCGCTTCCAATCCACCACATGCCACCACGCATCGATGTAATCGGGGCGCTTGTTCTGATACTTCAGATAGTAGGCGTGCTCCCAGACGTCGAGTCCGAGCACCGGATGCGCGCCCGTCATGAGGGGACTGTCCTGATTGGGCGTTGTTATGATCGCCGGCTTCCCGTCCGCGCCGATCACAAGCCATGCCCACCCGGAACCGAACACCGAGGCCGCGGCTTTGGCGAACGATTCCTTGAACAGGGCAAATCCGCCGAACGACGCGTCGATCATCTCCCCCACCTTGCCGGCGGGATGCGCATCGTCCCCCGCCGCAGGCCCCATGATTGTCCAGAAAAACGAATGATTCATATGTCCGCCGCCATGATTCCGAACCGCGGTGCGGATATCCTCCGGTACCGTGTCGATGGCGCGCAGAAGTTCCTCGAGCGGTTTGTCCGCGATCTCGGGGTGCTTCTCGAGCGCGGCGTTCAGGTTATCCACGTACGCCTGATGATGTTTCGTATGATGGATCTCCATCGTCCTCGCATCGAGGTACGGCTCGAGCGCGTCGTACCCATACGGCAACTGCGGCAATTCATATTTCATGAAGGTTATATATTATTATTTGATTGCGATCAGTGATGGCCTCCTCCCCCGCCTTTTCTACCTCCGCCCGATGGCTTGTGCGATGCCTTGCCATGCGATCCGCCGCCTCCACCGCCACCTCCGCCAAATTTCCCTTTGGCCCACGACATACGCCCGACAAAGTGCTTGAATGCGGTGAATCCCGCCGCCACCCCACCGAACAACAATGACCCGAGGAATCCGATACCGCTAAGAAAAAATCTTCCTCCACCTCCGGCCCCTCCCCCGCTGCCGGGAGCGGTATCCACGCGCTCGGCCGAAGAAACGGGATTTACCTCCGAAGGACCGGTATCGGGACGAGTACCTCCCTGCAAAATATCCTGACGAAGGGTATCGATCCGATGCATCCAGTCATCCTCCTCTTCTAGCTCGGGGAGGAATACGCCGTCATCGACCTCCCGCACCGGATCCGGACGCTCCGAATGTGCATTTTCGGATGAGGCGACGCTCCCGGGAACTTCCGGTTTGAATACCCCATCCCCCTCCGCCGCCGCCGATCTTTCCGGCGCAAAAACAGATTCTTCGTGATCCTTGTTGTTCATTGCGTTCGACCCGATCTTTAAAAACGTTCCTTGCCGCCCATCCTCTTATATAATACATTATACAAGGTGTTTTCCGCATCTCGTTGGGGGATCGTCTAACGGTAGGACAGCGGCCTTTGGAGCCGTGAATCTAGGTTCGATTCCTAGTCCCCCAGCCACAAGCTCGTTTTATCGGGTAACCGGGACCGATTCGCTGTTAGAATCAATAATATGCCAAAGAAAAATATATCTGTCCTTTTCATCGGAAACAGTTTTAGTTATTATCACTGTCTGCCAAAACTTATCGCTCGGTTTGCAAAAGATGCACATTCGGCGAAGGTGACCGTGGGTGGTATCTTCCGTGGCGGCGCAACCCTCAAAATGCTATGGGAAGATAAAAACACACTTAAAAAGATCGAAGGTCGTCAATGGGACTATATCGTCCTTCAGGAACGCGGAAGATTGGGAGGGATCATAAAAGATGGCATCGTCCACGTCGGCAATCCTAAGGAGTTTTTTGAATATATCGCTAAATTCCATGCTATTGCAAAAGAAAATAAATCAAAGATCGTGCTTTATTGTCCCCCATCATTTGTTGGTCCAGGACTTTTTAATGACGCAAAAAGGTTGGATGCCGCATATACCAAAGCAGGCCGAGCTATGCATGCCCCGGTTATCCATTCCGGGGTTGCGTTTATGGCTGCTATAAAGAAATGGCCGCACACAAAACTTATTGAACGCGACGGACATCATCCAAATCCTCTCGGGACATATCTTATCGCTGCATTATTCTATAGAAAACTTATTTCGCGGGAAAAATCAAAAATTTCAGCAATCTCATATCAATCGAGATCCGCAAAGATGCCAAAAAATCCTAAAATCGTGAAGTTATCTCCATATGATGTTCAATTTCTCTGGTCAATCGCGGATCGCGTCAAATAAGTTTTCACTTCGTTTCACCTCCCCAGCATCTCATTAGAATTGGTAATTTTTCTACATTTCGCAACCTCTTTTGTCAGTTCTACTTCCCTGATTTCGTCCGATTATCCAACTGAGGATTTGTATTGTAAATCCTGCGCTTTTCTGCCGCCGATCGAAAGGTTCCTCTACTGGTCCATCGCGGGAACGGTGAAGCACGGCCATCCGAAGAATGGCGCTCCCCTCCTCGGAACCCGGCAGCCGGGACGGCCCGGAAATGAAAAAGAGCCGCCCGAAAACGGTACGGCTCATCGATCGCAGCGATCATGGCGATCGCTGCCGTCACTGCGATTGCTGCGCGGCGGACACGAGGTCCTCCGAGATATCCTTCGTGGGGATGCGTTTTGCATTTGCGTATCCCCGCATCCACTGCACATTGAGAGATTCGTCCGAGCCGGGCATGATGCGCAACTCGCCGACGAACCCCGACGCAAAGATGGGGGCATAAAACCCGTCGCGAAGGCGTTCCTGCAGCCTAAGGTGCTGTTTCCGCGAAAGATTCGATCCCCTGCCGATCTCCCATTGGAGGATTGCTCTTGCCCTCCGTTCGAACGGAAGATAATTGAACGTAGGAACTCCTCTCACCTTGTAATGGAGTATCGTCCGATGGAGACGTTCCCGGTTCTTCGCAGGAGACATCGTTCCGGACGTAAGCGGACCCGCGACCCATCGTATCGGCCCCGGCATGCGCGTCATCACTTCGATGGCCTTGCCCGCGAGCTGCCTCAAGCTCATCGCATTGCGGATGAACTCGATATCATCCCTGGAAAGATAGATCATTTTCGGCGCCGGTTTGGGCTTCATGGCACCTCCCTTCTCCGTTTCGGCACTGCACCCTGCCGAAACGCCGGAGATATGATATCATTTTTCGCTCCAATGTCAAAAAACCCGGCGAGTGCCGGAATTTTTGACGCTGATTATTTCTTCTTGCGCGTGCTCGATTTCGCTGCGAGCATCGCCTTCTTTGCCTCAAGGCGCTTCTTCGTTTTCTTGCTGCGGGGAACGCTCCTCTTGAGCCACCCTGATTTGCGTTTTGCCATGATTATGATGGTTTCTTATGGTTCCCATCATATCAGAACCCGGGGAAAAAGTAAATCGCACGGAAACGATCCACAAAAAGGATATCTATCGGAGGACGGTTGGCGGAACACAAGACAATTGATATCATCAAAGATATGAAAATAAGGACATGGGCGTCCGCACTTTTTGGAATTACGATCATGGCGGTCGGAGCATGGGCATTGCACAAAAAGACAGAGGCACCTGCGGATACGGCAACGCCGTCGGGCGCGTCGTTCAGCGGACCTGGCGCCATTTCCTCGAGCACCGGGGCCGCCGCCACATCGACGGCCCCATCGGCATTGAGCGCGGACTATAGGAATGCGACATACAACATCGACAACCAGGACGTCACGCTTGTGAACGGATTTGCGGAGACTCCCGCCGCACCGGGATCCGCCTCCAAGATTATGACGCAATATTTCGGGAATGAAACGACGGGCGACCTGAACGGCGACGGCATACCGGACGTTGCGTTCCTCGTCACCCAGAACGGCGGCGGGAGCGGCACGTTCTTCTACATCGTCGCGGCGCTCAAGACGGCGAACGGATACCGGGGAACGAACGGAATCCTCCTCGGCGACCGCATCGCGCCCCAGACCATCCAGATCGCAAGCGGGACGATCGTCGTGAATTACGCCGACCGCAGCCCCACGCAACCGATGACCGCGGTCCCCTCCTTCGGCGTCACGAAATATTTCCAAATGAAGAACGGCGTGCTCGTGCAGGTGGAGGGTATCTGAGAAAATCGAGGTTCGGTCGTATACTACATACCCCCGGCGCGAATGCCGGGGGTATGTAGTATAATGCGCGGATAATCGGTAATGCACGATCGCTTACGGCAGGAAGGAATATCCGTGCCGCATCTTCCAAAGGAAATATTTCTCGAGAAGCAGTTTCCCGAAGTCGTTGCACACGTTCGGTATCATCACCGCGAACCAGCGGGGCTTGAAAAGCCTGTTGCCGAATATGATGACCTCCTTCCTTCCGGCATCGAGGATGCAGACCGCGGGGATCTTCCCCCAGGGACGCTCGATGAGGTCGGTCCGTCCCGTAAGCGTGCGCACGACGTTCTTCGCGACGACCTTCCCCGTCGCATCGCTCGGATATCCCGTCTTCGGCACGCCGAACGGCACCCTTCCGGGCGTGAACGGCGGCGGCACGTCCACCGCGAGGCCCGCGCCCCATACGTCCGGATAGGCCTTCAGGCGGTAATCGGGACGCACATCGAGGAAAAGATTCTCCTTCGCGCCGAGCTTCGGCGAATTCTTGATGAACGGGACGCCCGTGAACGGCACCATGAGCATCGTGAACCTGCTCGGGATCGTCTCGCCGGTATCGAGAACGACGGCGTCCGCGGTCACCTCCTTCACCCCCACCTGCGTACGGTAATGGATATGGAAGGCGTTCATGAACGCCTTAAGATAGGGTTCGGCGAGAGGCATGCCGTCGATGCCGAAATGTCCGAGATAGTTCTCGGGGGTGATCCAATAAAGGTCGACCTTCTTGCGGATCTTCTCCTCGCGCAGCCATTTTTCGACGTTGAAAAGGAACTCGTAGGCCGCGCCCATGCAACCCGCGCGCTGAGTGGCGCCGATCACGATGGGCCCGGGGTTCTTCTTGAACTCCTCGAGCTTCGCGCGGATATCGAGCGCGCCCTCGACGGACCCCACATAGCACGCATGCTCGCGCACGCCGGGCGCAACGTCGCGGTCCACCCGCGGCCCCGTCGCGATGACGAGCTCGTCGTACGGGAATGTGCCATGGTGCTCCGTTGCAACCTCCCGCGCATCGGGATCGACGGACGTCGCCTCGTCGACGACGAACGTGATGCCGTACTTTTCGAACACGGGCCGGCGCGGCACGAGGACCTGCGACGCCTCGCGGCGGCCGATGGGCACCCAGATGAGCGACGGGAAATAAAGGGAATTCTCGCTCCGATCGATGACCGTTACGTCGACGCGGTCCTTGAGCATCCGCTTGATCTCGAGCGCCGCGGTCGATCCCGCGAAATTCGCTCCCACCACAAGAACCCGCTTCTTGGATTCCATATATGATAAGTATATACCATCACGCTTTCGCAAGGAACGCGCGCAGGTCTTTGAGCACCTCCGCCGCATGGCCTTCCGGCTTCACATTCCGATAGACCTTCGCCACGTTGCCCTTGGGATCGATGAGGAACGATGTGCGGAGCGTGCCTTCGTATTCGCGCCCCATCATCTTCTTCTTTCCCCATACGCCGTAGGCTCGCACCGCCTCCTTTCGGGTATCCGCAAGAAGCGTGAACGGCAATCCGTATTTTTCCGCGAACTTCTTATGGCTCTCCACGGAATCCACGCTCACGCCGAACACCGTTGCCTTGATCGCCCCGAAGTCGGGGAACGAATCGCGGATCATGCACGCCTCCTTGGTGCACCCCGGCGTATCGTCCTTGGGATAGAAATAGAGGAGCACCCAGGCGCCGCGGGATTCCGCGAGGGAATGCATCGCGCCGTCCTGATCGGGAAGGGAGAATTCCGGCGCGGACGAACCTTCATGTACGGCGGTCATGATATGCGTGACAGGGTTGGCGTCGTCGTTTGCAACGGCCGTCAATACGGCCGGGACGAGCGGGACCGGGGACGGCGCGCGCCGCCTTGCGGAGGACGACGACCGCCTCCGCTCCGCTCATTCCATCCCCCTCCCCGCGAGGAGCGAGAAGGAATGTGGGAATGCATCGCGCGCTCTTCGGGCCGTACGGGGGGAAGCTGGGGAAGTTTGGATTGGGGAAGGGTCACCCGCATCACCCGTTCGATGTCGTGCACGTCGCGGCGTTCCTCCGGCATGGCGAAAGAAATGGCGTGCCCCGCGGCGCCGGCGCGCGCGGTCCTGCCGATGCGGTGCACGTAATCCTCGGGGTTCGAGGGAAGATCGTAATTGACGACGAGCTCGATGCCCTTCACATCGATCCCCCGCGCCGCGATGTCGGTCGCCACGAGCACGCGGTACCTGCCGTTCCTGAATCCTTCGAGCGCTTCGCGCCGCTGATTGAGCGAACGGTTGGAGTGGAGCTCCGCGGCGGTGTGACCGATGTGCCGCGCAAGCGATGCCACCTTTTTCGCGCCGAACTTCGTGCGCGTAAAGACGAGCACGGAACCGCGGTACTCGCCGAGCACGCGCTCGAGGAGGCGGGGCTTGTCCGCTTTCGCGATGAAAAAGAGCTCCTGCGTCACCCGATCGCTCGTCGTGCCCGGAGGCGCGATCTCGATCCGCAGCGGAAGCTTCATATAGGAGCGCGCAAGCCCGACGATATCCTCGGGCATCGTGGCGGAAAAAAGCATCGTCTGCCGCTTGTCGGCGGAAGGCACCTCGTTCAGGATGCGCTTCAGCTGGGGCGCGAAACCCATATCGAGCATGCGGTCCGCTTCATCGAGAACGAGGATGCCCACGTTCTTGAGGGAGATCGTCTTCTGTTCGAGGTGATCGATGATGCGGCCCGGGGTCCCTATGACAACCGCGGGGCCTCTCCTCAGCTGTTCGAGCTGCCTGCCCATCGGCGCGCCGCCGATGAGGAGCGCGGTACGGATGCCGAGGGGACCGCCCACTTTGATGAAGGTCTCCTCCACCTGAAGCGCCAGCTCGCGCGTGGGAAGGATGACGAGGCCCTGGGCGCCCGAAAGGCAGGCCTGCACCATAGGAATGCCGAATGCAAGCGTCTTTCCGGTACCCGTCTGCGCAAGACCCATCACGTCCTTGCCCTCGAGTCCCGCGGGGATCGCCTTGGCCTGGATCGGGGTCGGCACCTTGAACCCGGCCTTATCGAGAACGGTAAGGATACCGGGTGCAATGCCGAGACCGTAAAAATCTCCTATTTCCATATATCCACCTTACCACAGAATCCACTCAACCCGCCATCTCGGATGGAATATCGGACCTTAGTCGCGGAATCCGCCCGCCTGGATGCTCCAAAGTTTGTGATACAGTCCGTTCGCCGCAAGAAGCTCCTCGTGCGTGCCCTGTGCGGCGATCGTGCCATGCTCGACGACGATGATGCGGTCCATCTTCATGATCGTGGAAAGCCGGTGCGCGATCACGATCACCGTCTTCCCTTCCATGAGCGTGCGAAGGGCATCCTGGATGAGCGCCTCCGACTCGGAATCGAGTGACGAGGTCGCTTCGTCGAGCACGAGGATCGGCGCGTCCTTCAGGATGGCGCGCGCGATCGCGACGCGCTGACGTTCGCCGCCCGAAAGCTTCACCCCGCGCTCCCCCACGAACGTGCCGTACCGTTCAGGAAGCTGTTCAATGAATTCGTGGCAGTGCGCCTTCTTCGCCGCCTCGATCACTTCCTCATCCGTCGCGCCGCGGCGGCCGTAGCGGATGTTCTCCATAAGCGAGCGATGGAAGAGGATCGGCTCCTGCGGCACGAACGCGATCGCATCGCGCAGACTGTTCTGCGCGACTTTTGCGATATCCTGTCCGTCGATCTCGATCGCGCCGCCTTTGATGTCGTACAGGCGGAGGAGCAGCTTGGTGATCGTCGTCTTGCCGGCGCCCGACGGACCTACAAGCGCGAGCTTCTCCCCTCCTTTGATGGAAAGATCGAAATGCGCAAGCACGGGCCGCTCCTTGCTGAACCAGAAATCGACGTTGCGGAACGCGATCGCGCCGGCGCCGATGCGGAGCGCGGGAGCGCCGGGAACGTCCCGCACCTCGTGCGGCAGCTGGATGATCTCCATCATCTCGACCGCGTCGGCGAATGCGTCATGGAACCGGCGCAACTGCATGCTGATGCCCGTGAGCTGCCCGAAAAGCCCGATGAGGTAGCTCTGGATGAGCACGAAATCGCCGATCGTGATGAGTCCGCGCTCCCAGTACACGACCGCGCCATAGAGGAGGCCGATATTGATGCCGACGATGAGGATGCCCTGGATGGACCAGATCATCTCGTCCGCGCCCCACGAACGCATCGTCGCTTTGCGCCAAAGCTCGATGACGCCGCGGAAAATGCCTCCCTCGTGCTCATTTCCCGAAAAGAGCGCGATCGTGTTCTGGTTCGAGATCGCATCGGCGAGCGTCCCCACCATCTTGCTGTCCGCCTCGGAACGCGCCACGCGGAGCGGACGGCGGAGGCGTGCCACGTAGATCTGGAACGCGATGAAGCAGACGATCCATGCGGCAAGCGCGATTCCGAGGACCTGATTGCGGAGGAAGAGCACCCAGACCGCGCCGATGGCGAACACGGCCGTCGGGAAGAACGCGAGCATCACATTGTCCATGAGCGTCTCGAACGCCCCCGCGAACTTGCTCACCCGCCGCGTGAGCGTTCCGCCGAAATGCGACACGAAGAACTGGTATGAATGGCCGATGAGGTAATCGAATGCGGATGCCGAAAGGTCCGCCATTCCCCTGGATTCGAGATGGATGATGCTGTACGTCTGCACGCGCTGCGCGATCCATCCGAACACCGAAAGCGCCGCAATGACGGCGACGAGCGCAATGAGGCCGTGGAACGATTCGGGCGTCCGCGAACCGGCGGCGACGTCGTTGAACAACGTCTTCATATAGAGAGGAGAAACGATGCCCGCGATCTGGGCGCCAAGCGCTCCGAGGAAGACGAGCGCGAAGAGCACCCAGTGCTTCCTGACCTCCTGCGCATAGATGCGGAAAATATCCCTCGTGCGGACACGGGGCGCCTCGGACGCTTCAGGGGGATTCTTCTTCGGAAGTGGATCTGATTGTCTCGCCATGATACATTCGTTACGCAAGGCCACTGTAGTATAATAGTACCAATGAAACTTATCAAAAGGCTCATCCCGTTCGTCGTCGTCTTTTCGGTGATCTTCGTCTTTATCCGGCACAGCACGTTCTACGACACGCGCGTCCTCGTGGAAAGCCTCACCGGCGTCCAGACGCTCTTCGGCGCGATCGGCATAATTTTCAGCATCATCGCGGCATTCGTCATCCAGAAGGAATGGGACCGGTGGAGCTCCCTCGTCGATGCCGTGAAGGGCGAAGTGGACGGCCTCGAAAAGCTCTATCTTTGGTCGAACAATTTTCCTGCCGAGGTGAAGGAAAAGGTGCACGGGAACATCGCCGACTACCTCCGCCTCATCATCAAAGAAGGCTGGCGGTTCAGCGAGCGCGGCGAACGGAGCCCGGAGATCGAACGGATCTTCGACGAACTTTCCGACACGATCTACCACGTGGCGGCCACCGCGCCGCAGTTCGCCACCGCCACCTTCGCGCTCTTCTCGAGGATCATGGATGCCCGTTCGAAGCGCCTCCTCTACAGCGCCGAGCACGTCCCCGACCTTCTGAACCACACGCTCCGTTTCGCGGCGTTCCTGCTCATCGGCCTCGCCATGTTCGTCGGCGTGCGCATCGAATGGCTCGCCTATCTTTTTACAATCAGCATCGCCTGCCTCGTATACTCCGTATTCCTTGTGCTCTACGACCTCAACCGGCCCCTTGAACCGGGCGATTGGCACATCACGACGAAAGAATACGAGGACCTCCTTGCGCGGATAACCGAGTAATCCCGCCGCCATGACCGAGTTCATCCTTCCCGCGCTCACGTTCATCCTCACCGCTGCGGGCCTTGTGGCGGGCGCGGAAGGCAATGCCGCGGGGAGCGCGGGCGCCGCATCCCACGTCCTCTACCTTGCCGCGATCGCGATCGGGCTCGTCACGCTCCTCCTCGACTCGGTCCGCAAGCTGTTCGCAAAGAAGTTCTCGCTCGACTATATCGCGATCCTTGCCATGGTCGTCGCGCTCGCCACGAACGAACTCCTTGCGGGCGCAGTCATCTCGCTCATGATCCTCGTCTCGGAATCGCTCGAGTCCTACGGATCGCGCGAGGCGGAAGCGGCCCTCAAGCACCTCGTCGAACGGATACCGAAGACGTGCGAGGTGAAGCGCGGCGGGAACGGATGGACCACCGTGGCGATCCAGGATGTCAAAGAGGGCGAGACGATCCTCGTCCGCGAAGGGGAAATCGTGCCGCTCGACGGCTATCTCCTTTCGGACGACGCGCTCATGAACGAAGCGAACCTGACGGGCGAGTTCGAACCGCAGCCGTACCGCAAAGGAAGGTTCATGAAGAGCGGCCTCGTGAACGCGGACCGGGCATTCGAGCTCAAAGTATCCGGGACCTTCTCCACGTCCGCATACCAGAAGATCGTGGACCTTGTCCGCGAGGCAAAGCGCCATCCCGCGCGCATCGTGCGGCTTGCGGAAAAATACAACTACGGATTCACCGCGATCACGCTCGTGCTCGCCGCCGCCGCATGGATCGTTTCGCACGGGGATCCCTCGCGCTTCCTCGCGGTGCTCGTGATCGCCACCCCCTGTCCCCTCCTCATCGCCGCGCCGATCAGCTTCCTCGGCGGGCTCAACCTCGCCTCGAAGCGCACGATCATCGTAAAACGGCCCGCGGCGCTCGAAACGCTCGCGCAGGTCAACGCGATATTCTTCGATAAGACCGGCACGCTCACGCTCGGCGAACCCGTGCTCCACACGGTCAGCGTCCTCGATCCCGCGCTCTCCGAGGACGAGATCCTCTCGGTCGCCGCCGCGATCGAGTTTCATTCGCTCCATCCCCTCGCAAAGGCGATCGTGCGCGCGAAGACCGCGCGGGACGGCTCCCCCATCGCGGAAGCATCGCACATCGTGGAAACCGTGGGCGACGGCATCGCGGGCTCGGTGGACGGGGCCGTATGGCATCTCAAAAAAGCCGTCGGCACGGAAGGCGGCGGAACGGACGGGGATGGCGAAGGTGGCATCGTGATTGAGATGACGAAAGGCACCATTCCCGCGGCGCGCTTCGTGTTCGACGACGTGGTGAAACCCGGCACGATGGCCCTTCTCGAAAAGCTCCGCACGCGCTACCGCGTCGCGATCCTCACCGGAGACACGCGGGAGAACGCGGAACGCATGTTCCGGAACGAAGCGGGAGGCCACGACGGCATCGAGATCCGCGCGCGCTGCACCCCGGAGGACAAATTCGCAGCCATCAAAGAGGCCCGGGAGCGCGGCGAAACGGTGATGATGGTCGGCGACGGCCTGAACGACGCGCCTGCGCTCGCGCTCGCCGATGTCGGCGTCGTATTCAGCGGCACGGAAAACAGCGCATCGATCGACGCGGCCGCGGTCGCGATCCTCGGAAGGGACGTGGGGCTCGTGGAAGAAGCGATCGCGGTCGCAAAGCGCTCCACGCACATCGCCGAGGAAAGCATCCTATGGGGCATCGGCCTTTCCATTCTCGGCATGGTAATCGCCATGCTCGGCTATATTCCGCCCGTCACGGGCGCCATCCTCCAGGAAGGGATCGACGTCTCGGTCATCCTGAACGCCCTCCGCTCGTCGCGGGCGGCAAAGGCCGTGCGCGTGTGAACCGCCGCGCGCGGCGGCAAGCGATCACGACCCGAACACGATATCGGCAAGCGCCGCGCGCACGCCGTTGATCGCGGCACGTTCCTGCCGATGCGGATAGATGCAGTTCGAAAGAAGTACGAGCGCGGAACCGCGCGAAAGGTTCGCGGCGACCGAACACCCCGTGAATCCCGTCTTCCCGAACGTACGGGCGGGATCCGCGTTCCCCATGAACCGGGGCTGATCGAGCTCCCATCCGAGCCCCGTATGCTCCCCCGTTCCGGGGATCTGGTCCGTGACCATTGCCGCGACGGCCTCCTCCGAAAAATAGCGGCGTCCTCCGCGCATGCCGCGCGCGAGGAGCATTTCCATGAAATCAAGAAGGTCGGGCGCCGTCGAAAACAATCCCGCCGAACCGACGGAACGGAGAAGCGCCATGGCATGCGCGCTCTCATCGTGCACGACGCCCCTCACCTCCCCTCCGCGCCACGGATCCACCTCGGAAGGAGCGATCGCATCGGCGCCGAACCGCTTCGGCGCGAATCCCGTTCGCGCCATGCCGAGAGGCCCGAAGAACCGCTCCTCCGCAAGCTCCGGAAGCGGCCTGCCGCCGATACGCTCCGCAACAAGCCCCATGATCACCGCAGTCGCGTTCGCATAGGAGAACTTCGTTCCCGGCGCGGCGCCGAGGGGGGCCGTAAGGATGGCAGCGAAGATCGCCTCCGGCGGAAGATCCTTGAATCCGCTGAGGGCGCCGATCCGGAGGTCGAGCGTATAGGTGAGGAGATGGCGCAGGCGCACCTCGTGCTTGCCGGGACCGCGGGCGAATTCCGGGAGATGGTCCGCAACGCGGTCGTCGACGGACGCCTTTCCCTCGTCTATAGAGGAAAGGAGAAGCGACGCGGTGGGAATTGCCTTCGTCACCGATGCGACATCGTAGATCGTTTCCCGCGCGACGGCAGGGGCTCCTTTATCGTACGTGAGCGCGCCGAACGGAAGCTCGGCACGGACGCCGTCCTTTATATATGCGAGAGAACAACCCGGGAATACCCTTTCCCCGATGGCCCTTTGCACGACCGCGCCGATTTTCCTTTCGATGGTATCCACGCGTCTTACCCCGCGATCCTCACGAATTTTATCTTTCCTTTCTGCAATACGGACCCTCGTGCGACCTCCTGATGGACGTCCTCCACCGTCGCGCCGTCGATCTTCACTCCTTTTTGCCCGATCGCGCGCCGCGCTTCGGACTTCGAAGGCACGAGTCCGGAATCCACGAGCACGGAGACCACGTCGCGCGCGCCCTTCTTGGGGACGAACTCCGGCATCGCATCCGGGATCTCCTTCGCGGTGAACGTACGTGCGAAATAATCCTGTGCGGCATCCGCCTCCTTCTCTCCGTGGTACATGCGCACGATCTCGTGCGCGAGGCGCGCCTTGATGTCCCGCGGATTCCCGCCGCGCGCAAGGTCCATCTCGTACGCGCGCACGACCTCCATCGGCATGCGCGTAAGGATGATGAAATAGCGGATGATCGATTCGTCGCGGAGCGACATGATCTTCCCGAACATGTCGTTCGGCGCATCGAGAAGGTTCACCGTATTGCCGTAGCTCGAGCTCATCTTGCGGCCGTCGAGCCCCTCGATGATCGGGCCCATCATGATGTCCTGCGGTTCCTGTCCGTATGCGCGCTGAAGGTCGCGGCCGGCGAGGAGGTTGAACCGCTGGTCGGTCCCCCCGATCTCGACATCGGCCTTCACTTCCACGGAATCGTACCCCTGCATGAGGGGATACAGGAGCTCGCGGAGCGACACGCGCTTGCCCGCATCAAGCCGCTTCCTGATGTTCTCGCGCGCCACGAAATCGGAAAGCGCGAAAACGTCCGCATGGCGGCCGATATCGCCGTATCCGAGCTTCCCGAGCCATGTACTGTTGCGCACCACCTCCGTCTTCTTGATATCGATGATCTTCCCCGCCTGCGCGATGTACGTCTCCATATTCCGCTTCACCTCCTCCCCGGAAAGCATCGGACGCTCACTGTCCTTGTCGGACGTGTCGCCGATCGTACCGGTGAAATCGCCGATGATGAGGACCACGGTGTGCCCGAGTTCCTGGAAATCGCGCAGCTTGAGAAGCGGCACGGAACGCCCGAGGTGGAGATTGGGGCTCGTGGGATCGATGCCAAGCTTGACCCGCAAAGGCTTTCCGATCTTCAGTTTGCGCTCGAGGCTTGCGCGATCGATGACCTCCTCCACGCCGCGTGCGAGAAGCTCTTCGATCCGCTCCTTGTCCGATCGTTCCATACCATGCATTATAGGCCGTGCAATTCGGAATTGCCACCTTCCCGGCCGCACAAGGGCGTTGCATTTTATGCGCTTCCTTATTAGAATAGTTCTTGGAATTCCGTACGGCGGCGGTGCGGAACGAATCGCCGGCGATGACCGCACGCATGCCCCTATAGCTCAGTTGGTAGAGCTGCTCCCTCTTAAGGAGAAGGTCCCAGGTTCGAGTCCTGGTGGGGGCACCATAGAACCGTTCCGCTACGGATACAAAAAGCGCGGCGATGTAACGCCGCGCTTTTTGTTGCACACGATTCCGTGCTAGTTCGACTGGGACGACGACTGAAGCTGCGCCTCAAGCTGGGCCACAAGCTGCATGAGCATCGAAAGCCGGGACTGAATCGCCGAAGAACCGCTCGGGATCGACGAAACGTCGTTCACGGTGTTCACTGTAACGGCATGGGTCATCTCGTCGAAGTTGCCCGTCGCGGAAAGCGTATCGCCGGGCTGGATGGCGCCAAGCGCCATGGTGGCGTTTCCGCCGGTGATGGCGGCACCGCTCACACTCACGGTCTTCGTGAACCCGTAAAGGGTCGCGGTGATCGTGTTTGCCGCCGTATCGACGGAGACAACCTTCGCTCCGGTGATCTTGAAGTTACCGTTGGCGTTGAGCGACGCGGACTCCTGGACGGAGTTCATGCTCTGCGAACCTCCTCCCTGGCCCTGACCCTCGGACTGGATCTGGCTCTCCGACTGGACCTGATTCTCCGACTGGACGCCTTCGCCTCCGGGATTCTGGACCGAGAACGTGGGAAGGGTCCCCGATGCGGTGGCAGCCACCGACGTGACGTTGGCCTGCAAGAGCGAGGGAAGGTTGAGATTCCCGAGATTGCCGCCATGATCGCCGCCTTCGCTGCCGTTGTCCGCATGCGCGGCAGCGAGCGCACCCGACGCGACGACGAGCGCGAGCGTCAATGCGCCGCCCGTCATCCACGCGACCGATTTTTTCATTTTCATATCCGTATCGTTATGATTTTTCCTTGCTCGACCTTTGCGCACATATACGTCAATTATACCCTATGTGCGATGCGGACATATCCCCAGACAGCCGGCGGGAACCGAATGGCCGTTTATGGTATAATGACGGCAAATCGCAATGCCGCAGATCGCGCTCGATACGCCTCTCTTCGAAGTCGTCGGAGCCCGCTCGCCGTCCCTCAGACGGCTTGAAAAGATGGGTATCCGCACGGTGAGAGACCTTCTGTGGCATTTTCCCGCCCGCTACGAGGATTTCACGAAGACCTACACCGTCGCGGAGCTTGAGCCGGGACAACAGGCGACCCTCCGCGCCGTCGTGGAGGACATCAAGGCGCGGCACAGCTTCCGCCGGCACATGAGCATCGTCGAGGCCACGCTCGCCGACGACTCCGGGTCCATCCGCGCGGTATGGTTCAACCAGCCCTACCTCGCGAACACCCTGCGCCCCGGACGCGAAGCGAACTTCTCCGGCAAAGCGTCCGTCTCGGACGAGGGCGACCTTTATCTCAATAATCCCACCTACGAACTCGTCCGGCTCCGGCCGGGAATACGCGACGACGAGGGACAGGAGTTCAGCCATACGGGCCGCCTCGTGCCGGTCTATCCGGAAACGCAGGGGCTCACTTCGCGCGGCATCCGCTTCGCCGTACAGCAGGTCTTCCGCCGCCGCCCGGCGTTCAAGGAATGGATCCCCGAAGGAGTGCTCGCGGAGTTCGCCCTTCCTCCCCTCGAAGAGGCTCTTCACGCCATCCACTTCCCGAGAACGGTCGACGAGGCGCATGCCGCACGCGCCCGCTTCTCGTTCGAGGACCTCTTCCTCCTCCAGCTCATCACGCTCCAGGAGAAAATGAAGCTTGCGGTACGGCATGCGCCTCCTCTGAAGACGGACATCGAATGGATGAAAGGCCTCCTCGGAAAACTTCCGTTCGAGCTCACGCCCTCGCAGAAAAAATCCCTCTGGGAGATCGTGCAGGATATGGAACGCTCCCATCCCATGAACCGCCTCCTTCAGGGCGACGTCGGCTCCGGCAAGACGATCGTGGCGGCGCTCGCCGCACTCATCGCGGCGCGCAACGGATACCAAGCCGCATTCATGGCTCCCACGGAGATCCTTGCGCGCCAGCATTTCGAAACGATGAAAAAGCTTTTCGCGCACATTGCGGACGGCGCGGGCGCGGATGCGCTCCCCCCGCTCGGACTCCTCACCGCTTCGGCGGCGATCGTGCACTACGGAGGCGAGGGGCTCGAAACGCGCGTGCCGAAGCAGGACCTCGGCGCGAAGGCGGCGCGCGGGGAAGTGCCCATCATATTCGGCACGCATGCGCTCATCCAGCGCACGGTGAACTTCAAAGCGCTCGGGCTCGTCATCATCGACGAACAGCATCGTTTCGGCGTGAGCCAGCGGGCGGAGCTTGCGGCAAAGGCGGGCGAGGGCGGCGTCGTCCCCCATTTTCTCAGCATGTCCGCCACTCCCATCCCCCGTACGCTCATGCTCTCCATATTCGGCGATCTCGATCTCTCCCTCATCACGGAACTTCCTTCGGGACGGAAGCCGATCGCGACGAGCATCGTGCCGCCCGCGGAGCGCGCTTCCTCGTATTCGTTCATCCACAAGGAAGTGAAGGCGGGCAGGCAGGTATTCGTCATCTGCCCCCGCATCGATCCCGCGGAGGACGATGAGGAAAAGGGGGGTTCCGGAAACGCCGCGCAAGGAGCGGCATCCCCCGCACGCCTTCGGGCCCTCAAGACCGCGCTCGAGCTGAAATCGGTGAAGGAGGAGTTTGAAAAGCTTTCGAAAGAGGTGTTCCCCGATCTCCGCATTGCGATGCTCCACGGACAGATGAAGGCGAAAGAAAAGGAGGAAATTATGAAGCGCTTCAAGGAACGGGAATCCGACATCCTCGTCTCCACATCGGTCGTCGAGGTGGGCGTCGACGTGCCTAACGCGACGATCATGATGATCGAGGGCGCGGAACGGTTCGGCCTCGCCCAGCTCTACCAGTTCCGCGGGCGCGTCGGCCGCGGCGAGCATGCGTCACACTGCTTCCTCATGACGACGACCGCGGCCCAGGCCGCGAACGCGCGCCTCAAGGCGATCCTCGAGGCGAAGAACGGCTTCGAGCTCGCGGAGAAGGATCTCCAGCTGCGCGGCCCGGGACAGTTCTTCGGACAGGTGCAGACCGGCCTCCCCGATGTGGCCATGGAGGCGCTCCGCGATCCCGAGCTCGTCAAGCGTTCGCGCGACGCGGCGGCAAAGGTGCTCCGCGACGATCCCCCTCTCAAAAAGGATGCCGCGCTCAGGAAAAAGGTGGCGGAATTCCGCGCGATCCTCCATCGGGAATGACGCGGAAGGGAGCGCGCCGCATCACCCGAATATATTGCCAAAATTATATTTTTTTAGTATAAAATATCCAGAACCTTGGCACTGTAAGGTTCGGATGAACGCCCGGTTTTGGGCTTAAAGGAGAACACGATGAACCTCCGCATGGGTGGTGGCATCAGATTTTTGGCTCCCCTCATGAGCGCGGCAGCGCTCGTGGCAACGATCCACATCCTTACCGGCTGCGGCGCATCCGGCACAACTTCCACTCCTCCGCCTTCCAACCCGACCATTACCGTCACATGCCCGGCGGCGGGGTGCTCCGTGGCCACAGAAGGCACTCTTCAGTTCAGCGCCACGGCAACGGGAAATCTCGGCACCGCATTCACGTGGTATGTGAACGGCACCCAGGGAGGCGACGGTACGGATGGCACCATCAGCACGTCCGGACTTTATACCGCGCCGTTCTATCCGCCCACGGGCGGAAGCGAGACCGTGAAAGCGGTCGGTTCCGACGGAACCACGTCGGGATCGGTCACCATCACGGTAACGCAGGGTCCCACGCCGACATTCCTGGCATTCACGAACGACGGCTGCTCTGCGTGCACGACGTATATCGAACGGATATTCGTCTTCGATGTGGCGCACCCGGACGTGCAATACCAGCTGAGCCCGAACGACACGCCGTCCCAGGACCTGTATTCGACGATCTCGCCCGACAAGCGGACGGTCGCATACATCAAACAGGGAACGACCGAATGGCTCATGACCGTGCCCGTCGAAGGCGGTACGCCCACGGTCGTCAAAAACTGGACGGATACCCACTTCATGCCCAACGGCCTGGATTGGAACCCTGCGGGTACCGGTTTCGTGATCGCATACATGGATACGACACTCGGCGTCTGCGGACTTGCAACCATGCCGCTCGACGGAAGCTCCTTCACGCCGATCGCGATCACGGACATCTCGTGCCCCGCGAACAGCACCATCAACTCGCCTCCTGTAAGTCCCCGCTATCTGAGTGACGGACGGATCATCTATACCGTGAGCCAGGAAACGGTGATCCTGAGCGCGGATGGACAGACCCGAACCTCCATCGGAAACGGCTGGGAAGTATCCCCTTCGCCCGATGGCACGAAGATCGTCACGGATTACAAGGAGCAGTTGGCGGTCGCGAATATCGACGGCACCAATCCGCAAACGATCGCATCGGGGATATATCCCGCATGGTGCGACGGCGGAAACGGGAACACCATCGTATTTGAAAATCCCGCGGATTACCACTTCTATCTCGTGAGTGCGGGAAGCGGACAATCCCCCCAACAGCTCACCACGGTAACGAGTTATTTCCCTTACTGCCGGTAAGGGAAACGCACGGAACGCCCCCGCATTTCATATGCAGGGGCGCATTTTTTTCAATAGGGATGGAGGGATCAATGACAGGATTGCGTGAGCGTACTATAGCTCGCCTGACAGCTCGCTCCGTACGATCCCCCGCAGCTCACCGTGCTCACCGAAGAACAACTGCTGAGCATCTGGAACGTCGAACCGCAGCTCGGGACATATCCGAGGTTCTGGCTGCCGGATCCCGATACGCACGATCCGGTCGCGCACGTATTCGAATTACAGGTGATGGCGGGAACCTGATAGGTGGATGAATAATAGTCCTCTACCGAACCGTCGCAATTGTAATCCCAGGAACCGGTATCGGTGGTTGCGGATGTGAACCATGCCGTCTGCCCCGGATGCACGTTCGCATTATTATCGTCGCAATCATTGAAACCGTACTGCTTTGTGATGCTCGCACGCGAGGTGAGGGAAACCGACGCGCACGACGAGGCGGCCGTCCATGCCGATTGCTTGAGATAACCGTCGCCGTCGGCATCGGTGCCGCACATATCGGTGGCAAGGAGGATCTTTGCGCCGCTCGCCATGGCAATGGTCCCGTTCGCCATGCTTATACTATAGCCGCTGTTGATCACGAGCGTCGCGTTCGCATCTACCTGTAAGGTTAACGCCGCGGAGAATGAAAGGTTCCCGCTTTCCACTCCATCGACCGGCGAATACCCCGAAAGGCCCACATCACAACTGGCACTCAATGCCACGTTTCCGGTCGTATATCCCGACCCCGATCCCGTATCGAAGCTGCATGGCGTGGGATCCGACCATTGGAGCGTGACCGAATTCACATTGCCCGCGGAATCCTTCGCGGTGAAGGTCGTCTTGTATTCGGCATTATGCGTATCTTCCACCGTCCATTGCCCTTTGAACTCCAGCGCGGCGGAATTGGCCGCCTCCGCCACATTGCTCCCGTTCGCACCGCTCCCCCCGGCAACGGCGTAAGGGGAAGTACCCGTGGTCGCCTGCGCAAGCGTACCGTCGGATCCCACGACGAAATTCCTCGGCACGATCATCGAAAGAGGCGCGGGGCCCTGCAAAACAAGATTCACGGTCGTGGTCGTATGGTCGGTGACGATCGTTGCGGTTACGGATACCACGGGATTGGGGTCGTCCGTGACGACCGTGAAGTGCTGGACCTGTCCCACGCTCACTTTGAGGGGGTCGATCGTCGCCTGCACGAATCCGGGAAGCTTGGTCGCCGCCTGAGCGATCTGATAGGTGACGGGCCCTGCAGGAAGCTTCAATACCGGAGGGATCCTCGGAATGACGGCAACCCCCTGTGCCGCGGGGGTTTGCGACGAGGTCGCGCTGTTCGCCACGCTCCCCTTCGCCGGTACGGCCGCCGGTGCGGAAACGCCGCGGTGGATGCCGAATACGACGATGGTCGCCGCAACGACCGCGGCAACGGCAATGATAGCGAGAGATGCCTTGTTAAACCGGCGAAAATTCATGGATTGAAATCTATTGATTAATTACCGGTACCGATCACGAAGCCCTTCATGCCCGCATCCTGAGACGGTGCGAGGTTCGTCCACTGCGCGGCATCGAAGCGGGGCGCAATGAGCGTGTAAGAAACCTGGCCCGCCGCGGTCCCATGCACCGTAAGCGTTTCTGCGGCCGTATCCTCGGTGTACCATACCCGCCCGTCGAATCCGGGCGTGAGGGTGACAACAAGGCCGTTCATCGCGCCGGGAGCCTTCATATCCGTCGCCTGCGCGAAGAGCCACACATCGCTCCCCTGCGCCGCAGATCCGAGATCGATCGTCGCCGCATAGGCGCCGCCGGTCTGCGCGCCAAGCGTAAGCGTCCCCGCGGTCTCTTCCTTCTGTCCCGTCATGCCCGGAACATACGTGGCATAATTCGTACCGTTGATCGTATAGAGCGGATCGATCGTCCCTGCCGTGATCTTGTTTGCTCCTACGGAGAGATTGCCGCCCGCAGTAAGGCCGCCTCTCAGCGTCAAATTGCCATTCACATCCAAAGAGGCGCCGGGAGCAGATCCATATGCCCCCCATGTCCAGCCGCGGCCGCTGTCCTCGGCATCCATGGTGAAATGCTGGGAATAATCCTGGACGGCGCCATAGAAATAGGTGCTGTTGTTATCCATCCACGTGCGATACGGCGTACCCCCTCCCCAATAATCAAGCTCGGTACCGGGCTGAAGGGCGACTCCGCCGTTCGCATACAACATGCTGGTGAATCTTCCCGCACCGCTTACGTCGAGCGTATAGCCCGGCGAGATCGTATCAATACCGACATCGCCATTATTGGTGGTGAAATAAAGCGGGGCGTAATCATATCCGTTCGCCGTCCTCCCGGAATTATAAGTAAGAAATCCGAACCCGTCGCCAAGTCCTCCTAATGCCACAACGTTCCCGCTTGCGGTCGTCTGGCGAAGGATCGGGGTGTATGAATTTGCGATTTGAGGGGTTGCGGCATCGATCCCGTTCGTACCGTTCATGCCCGATATCCACATCCCTGCGGGCGTCGACACGTAAAGAATGCCCGATACATTTGCGTTTCCCGTGAACGTCGTCGGCTGATAAACCGTCATGGCGCTCGGCGTAATATCGATGGAATGCGCCGTGTTGTTATAGAAATCAACGACGCCGTCGGATGGTGAAAACATGCCGGTATCATAATTTCCGTCCCCAATGAAAGTGTAGCCATTTACTCCACCGAATGTCGTCCCTTCATTTATCGTGATGGCTCCCGCGACGCTCAATGCCGTGACCGGCGTTGCGGTGTCGACACCGACATCTCCGTAGCCGTTCACCGCCAATGCATTCGAGGTGATATTCCCGCCGCTCGGATTGTATACCTGGATGGCAAGGTTGTCCGAACCTTGCGTGGCGCTGCCGTTATGCTGGAATTGATATGCATATTCGCCCGAAGAATAAATCACTCCTGTGGCAACCCGTCTATTGAATCCGATTGAATCCGAACCCATCGACAAACGCGCCACCGAGCCGCCGAACACCACCTGACCATTGACATCAAGGGCATCTCCCGGTGACACCGTGCCGATGCCGACGTTGCCCGAGACGAGCAGGTTTCCCGAAGGATAGCTTGTGCCATAGTTGCCGTAACCGACAAGCAGCGCGGCATTCGTGACGCGCACCGGCTGCGTCCCTCCGTTTCCGATCAGATTCACCCCCCAGTCCTCCACGATGGAAGGGGTCCCCACTCCCGACGCGCAGGTGCCTCCGGTCGAAAAACAAAGCAATGAACCGCCGGTGGTCAGATAGTTTGCCGAAGGTCCCACAGTGACGCTTCCCGGGAACGCATAGTTCCCTCCCCCGGTGTTCGCGCCGAAGGAACCGGAAGAGACGTTCGCGGCGGAAGTCGTCTGCCCGCTCGCGCTTGCGGCGGTCGTCTGCACGGTGCCGTCGGGGAAGACGATGCCTCCCGAGGTCGACTGGATCTTGCCC
>JAJYDL010000002.1 GCA_021777495.1 bacterium | reverse complement strand
GGCCGAGGAATCGCCCCCGACGGCCGCCTTTATGAGATCCAGTTCCTGGTTGTCGCCGCCGTCTACCATAGAAAACGATGAAAATGTGGATAAGTTACGGTCGTTTCCCATCAAAAAAGCCCTCACAGGGCATAGCTCTATAATAAGCCCGCTCACCCCAAAAGCCAAATGCCGGAAACCCCTGGAGATATGCTATTATTGAGGCACTATGGCACAAGATACCCCCAACCCCTATATCCGCAAGGAGGGCGACGGCAGGGTCGTCATAACCCCTGAGGGGAATGAGCTCCTCGAGAGGATCGTGACCGATACCGAGGGTCCCGTATACGCCTTCACGGACAAGGCCTCCCCTCTCTTCGCGGCCGCCGCAATGGCCCGCCTCTCGCGCCGCGGGAGCGATCTGCGGGAGATCTTCCTCGACGAATTCGCGGTGGCGGGAAGCGACGGCGCGGAAGGGCTCATCGATCGCGTGGTCACGGGCTACGGCGACGATTCGGTGCAGCAGCTCATCACCGTGGCGGCCGTGGTGGAGGACGCATCGAACCTTCTCACGAAAAAAATCGAGCGAAGCCGCCTCGCCTCATACCTCGAACAGTCGACCCGCTATATCTACTACGACAAGAAGGACGGAAACGGCGCATACCGCTACTTCACGCCGTCGAACCTTCCGTCCCCGCTCGCGGGAACGTACCGCGCATCGCTCGACCGCATCTTCGATCTTTATTCCGAGATCGTCCGTGGCACGACCGAATACGTGGAGAAGAAGAATCCCGCCCCCGAGATCCCGCCGGGCGGCGACCGCACGGAACTCATCGCATGGCGCGGCGCCACGCGCGCGCAGGCATGCGACGCCGCACGCCCGCTGCTCCCCGTGGCCACGAAGTCCACGGTGGGCATCGTCGCGTCGTCCCAGGCGATGGAGGCGATGATCAGGCGCCTTCTCGCCGAACCGCTCGAGGAAGCGAATATAACGGGACGCATGCTCCTCCGGGAATCGCGCAAAGTGATCGGCGCATTCCTCAAGCGCGCCGACCTGCCGGACCGCGGCCTCGCATGGGTGATGTATCTCCGCGAAACGAGGGATGCGCTCCGGGCACTTGCCGCGCGCTACCTTCCCGCGGAAAGCGCGGATTTCGCGGAACCGGTACGCTTCATCGGCGCCTCGCTGCAGGACGAGATGGACCTTGTGCCGGACATGCTCTTCGAGGTGAGCGGGCTTTCCGAAAAGGAGCTGCGCACGGCGGTCGCGGAATGGCCTCTCGCGCGGAAACAGGAGGTGTTCGATGCGTATGTGGGTGCGCGCATGAACCGGCGCCATAAGCCGGGCCGCGCGCTCGAAAAACTCCATTATGAATGGGAAGTGACCGCGGATTACGGCACCTTCCGCGACCTCCAGCGCCATCGCATCGTGGACGCATGGGAATGGCAGAACCTCACGGTGAAGTACGGCTACGAGATCCCCGACCTCATCAAAGAGGCGGGCTTCGAGGCACAGTTCCGCGAATGTTTCGCGGAATCGGAACGCCTTTGGAAGGCGATGATGGATGCGGGATTTGCGGAGGAGGCGCAGTATGCGACGCTCCTCGGACACCGGCTTCGGTACCGTTTCGTGATGAACGCGCGCGAGGCGTTCCATCTCCTCGAGCTTCGCACGTCTCCGCAGGGCCATCCGGGATACCGGAAGATCTGCCAGGAGATGCACCGGCAGCTTTCCCTCATCCATCCGAGGCTTGGCGCGGCAATGAAGTTCGTGAACCGATCGGGCGACCCTCCCCTCACCCGCCTCGATGCCGAACGCGCGACCCAGCTGAAGCTCAAGCTCCTCGAAGAGAAGGAGTAATAGGGAAAAATGAAGGGCGATAAACAAAAAGGGACGCCTTGCGTCCCTACTTCATGATGTCCGTCATGCGGCCCACGATGATCCGTGCGATCTCTTCGGGGAGCGCCTCCCCGTCGATCGGTTCGATGAGGCCGGGGAAAAGATCTCTCTGCGCGAGATACCCCTCGCGCACCTTGGCATGGAACGCATCGCCCATGACATCGTAGCGGGAGGTTTTGTCCATGGCGTCCTTCGTGAGACGCCGTCGGATCTCCTCGGGAGGAATGTCGAGCAGGAAGATCCTGTCGGGCATCCTCCCTCCCATGGCCTTCATGCAGACCTCCCGCGTGAACGCGGGATCGAGCCCTTCGACATATGCCTGGTATACCATCGTCGAAAGGAACGAACGGTCGCCGATCACGGTCTTCCCCGCGGCGAGCGCGGGTTCGACCACTTCGTGCATCCATTGCCGCCGCGAGGCGTTGAAGAGCAGCATGCTCGTGAGCGGCTGGATGATCCCTTCGTTCCCCGGATCGAGAAGCACGGCGCGGATCCGCTCGCCGATGGCGGTTCCGCCCGGTTCACGGCTCGCAAGGACGTCGTGGCCGATGGCGTTCAGCGCGTCCACGATGAGGCGGAGCTGGGTGGTCTTCCCTGCGGCCTCGGGTCCTTCCAAAATGAAAAATCCCGGTCTCATATGATCGCTGGTCCTCCTCGAAAGCGGCGTTCTCGCATCACGATACCTTATTTTCCGAACCGCATCCACCCGTTGTTCTTTTTGAAATTCTTCCAATACTGGGAGGCTTGAGGCTTCATGGCGCCGTAATATTTGCTCCCGAGCGCGGATTTGCCGTAGGGATGCTCCGCGGGCGAGGAAAGCGGCGTAAAAGACATCTGGGCGATGGGCATTTTATAGTAGAGCTTGATCGGCAAGGGTGAGACGTTGTGAAGCTCGAGCGTCATCTTGAGCTTGTTGCCGGGATCGAGATAGCCGGCCGTCGCGTGAATGAGAAGGCCAATGCGGCCGAGCGACGACTTCCCTTCGAGACGCCCCACGATGTCGTCGGCGACCCCCGTGACCTCGTAGGTCATACCGAGCGCGAACTCGCCGGGATGGAGGATGAACTGCCGCGTGCCGTCGATCGAAACGCGCTCCATCATCTCATCGACGGGTTCCTTGGGATCGATATACACGTGCCGCTCGGTATGGAATACGAGGAAATCCGCCCCGAGATGGAGATCCACCGAAGCGGGCTGGAGCGCATGGGGAAACATGGGATCGATCACGATACGCCCCTCCTTGATCGCCTTCTTGATATCACGGTCGGAAAGGATCATTACTCCTGATTGTAGGCGAGGCGGACGGAATGCGCAACGCCCGCGGCGAGCCCTGCGGATATGAAAAAGGCGGCTGCACGTAAACGTGCGCCGCCTGCGATGAAGATATGCCCGAGATCATCGATTGGCATATGCTACCACCTCGTACATCACCGACACCACGCCATCCTCGCGCATGCCGATCAGCTCCGCCGCGCGGGCGGAGAAGTCGAACTCGCGTCCCCTATACCCCGGGGCGCGGTCTCTGACAGGAAGGGTCATTGCTTTCCCGTTCCTGAGGTTGACTATGCGGACGACGGTTCCGACCGGAAAGGACCGGCTTGCCAAAAACACGTCGTCTTTCCAGTAACGCTTGCCGTCCTTCCGGAAATGGAAAAAGAATCCGGGTCCGTACCACGAGGCGCGTGCGAACCGCCAATAGGTTCTTGCCGCATGATACGTGCGAGGGGAAGCGCTAAGCGTTGAAGAAGCGGCGAACAGCGATTGCGGAGCGAGACCCGTGATGGCAAGCGTAACCAATACGATCCTGCCAAGAAGGGCGATCTCGCCCAAAAGCCATCTGCCGAATTGGTTCAAAAACAATGGACTTCTCCTTATGTGTGGTGTGAGGTGCTGCAAGAGATGCGTCATGACCCCGAACAACGGTACTGCAAGGTACTACGCATCGCGGGATGGAAAAGTTGCACGCCCGGCACCTGTCCGCCGGCATTCATCCTTTACCACCCGCTCCCTCCTCGTATTCTCTGTTCAGGAAACCGCAGGGCCATCGAAGGCCGAGCGATGGTCCGCGTTCGATCGAACACGGACCACTCCCGGAAAGGGAATGCGAGGAGGGAGCGGGTAACGGGAGTCGAACCCGTCTCTTCACCATGGCAAGGTGACATAATACCGATATACGATACCCGCAACGTTGACTGCTTTATTGTATCGATTTTCGGAAGAAAATCAAATATAAAAACGACGTCAAAACTGCTGCACATTTTCCGCGCAAGAATCCAGTGAAACCGACGCCGGCGGACCGCATGGTCCTTCAAAGGATGAATGTTTGTTCCGCTCCCCATTAGAAGATAGAATGAATGTATGAAAATAAAAAACTTCGACGATCTCGCAACAACGGACGCGCGACGCGCGACGCTTGCAATCGCCGAAGCGGGACTTGAGGCCATCGACACGGAGACGGTGATGCGGGACATGATCCGCATGGAGGACGACCACACGCTCCACCTCGGCGACGGTGTGGGAAGCGGGACCCAGCCCCTCACGTTCGACCTCGATACGGTCGGTGACGTCGTATTCATTGCCATTGGAAAATGCGCGGCCGAAGCGGGGGCGGTTGCGGAGGACATCCTCGGCGAACATATCTCCCGGGGGGTCGTCGTGGATGTGAAAGCCTGTCCGCCCTCGAAAACCGGCAGGATCGCGGCCTTCTGCGGCACCCACCCCCTCCCCTCGGACGAGAACCTGCACGCCGCGCAGGCCATCGTTGCGGCGCTCAAAGGGCTCTCGGAAAAGGACCTTGTCATTTTCATGGTATCGGGCGGCGGATCGACGCTCCTCTTCCTCCCCCAGGACCCCGCGAACCGCGAAGAGGCGAATATCTTCACGATTCTTACGGATGCAGGAGCCGGCATCGAGGAGATCAATACGGTCCGCAAGCACGTATCCTACGCACGGGGCGGTTATCTCGCGAAGGACGCATATCCGGCACGGGTAGTGTCGCTCATCATAAGCGACGTCCCGGGCGACGATATCTCGTTCGTGGCCTCTGGCCCGACAGTGAAGGATACCTCGACCGCCGAGGATGCTGCCGAAATCCTCGAACGCTACGGCGTGCTGAAGACCTGCTCCCTCGAACGGTGCGGGCTCATCGAAACCCCGAAAGAGGATGAATATTTCAAAAGAGTGACGAACATTCTCGCGGTATCGAACGGAAAGGCGCTCGAGGCGATGCGGCGCACGGCGAAAAAGATGGGATTCGCGGCGGAGGTCCGGGGCACGAAGCTTACCGGCGAAGCGGAAAAGGTGGCGAAAATGGTGGCGTTCGAGCTCCGCTCCGCGCCCGCACGATCGGTGCTCCTCTGGGGAGGGGAAACGACGGTCACGGTGCGCAACGCGAACGGCGAAGGCGGACGGAACCTCCAGGTATGCCTCGCCGCGCTCCCCGCAATCGAGGAACACGAGGTCATTCTTTCGCTCGCCTCGGACGGACGCGACCACGGCGAGTTCGCGGGCGCGCTTTGCGATGCGGTCACGCGGAAAGCGATCGCCGATGCGGGCCTCGATGCCGCCGCGGCCCTTGCCGCGGACGACAGCTATCCCCTGTTCAGGAAGGCCGGAAACTGGATCATGACGGGAGACACGGGATCGAACGTGTCGGACATCATCATTGCGCTCAAGCTCTGATCCTCGACGATGCCGCTCACCCCATCGATGACCGCCCGGTCGCCGGGCGATGAAGGGCTCTCCGGGTCCCCGCCCCGGATCCGCTCTTCGGGAACGGACGCCCAACGCTCGCACTGCATACGGGGCGGATAACCGGACGGACGTGCGGGCAAACGAAACCGGCAGAAACGACCGATGCGGATACAAACACATCAATTCACCTATATATAGTATGGACAATACACGATTCACGGTACGGTACGAAGAAGTAGGTATAAAAGACGTAGGCCAGGTAGGCGGCAAGAACGCCTCGCTCGGAGAGATGATCCGCACGCTGAAAGAGAAAGGAGTGCCCGTACCCTCGGGCTTCGTCGTCACTGCCGCCGCCTATTTCCATTTCATGGAACAGACGGGCCTCGACGGATTCATCCGCAAAACGCTCGACGGCCTCGATACGAAGAATCTGAAAGACCTCGAGCGGCGCGGCAAGCTCGTGCGGGATGCCATCATGAGAAAGGAATTCCCCGCCGACCTCGCAAAGGAGATCGTGGCGCGGTACCACGAGCTCGAGAAGCGCTACGGCAAGAATTCGGACGTCGCGGTGCGGTCGTCGGCGACCGCGGAGGACCTCCCCGGCGCGAGCTTTGCGGGAGAGCAGGAAAGCTACCTCGGCATCCGCGGCGCGAAGGAAGTGCTCGTCGCGGTGCGCGCCACGATGGCGTCGCTCTTCACCGACCGGGCCATCTCCTACCGCGCCGACCGCCATTTCGACCACATGAAGATCGCGCTTTCGGCGGGCGTGCAGAAGATGGTGCGCTCGGACAAGGCATGCTCCGGCGTCATGTTCACGCTCGACACCGAATCGGGATTCCCGAACATCGTGATCATCAACGGTTCGTGGGGCCTCGGCGAGATGATCGTGAAAGGCGAGGTGACCCCCGATGAGTTCATCATCTGGAAGGAGGGCATGAAGAAAGGCATCAAGTCCCCCATTATCGACAAGAAGCTCGGCGTGAAGCTCCGTAAGATGATCTACCACAAGGGCAAGGATATCCAACAGACGAAGATCGTCCCGACATCGCCGAAGGAACGGGATTCCTTCGTGCTGACGGACAAGGAAGCAATGCAGCTCGCACGCTGGGGCGCCATCGTGGAAGCGCATTACACCGAGCACTATAAGAAGTGGACGCCGATGGATATGGAGTGGGCGAAGGACGGCACGACGGGAGAGATATTCATCGTGCAGGCGCGCCCCGAGACGGTGCACGCGAATCAGGATTTCTCGAAACTCAAGGAGTACGAACTCATGAAGGGCGCCGCGGACCGGCCGGCCGTCACGGGTTCCTCCGTGGGATCGAGCATCGCGAGCGGCAAAGCGCGCGTCATCCTCGATGCGAAGCACATCAACGACTTCAAGAAGGGCGAGGTGCTCGTGACCACGATGACCGACCCCGATTGGGAGCCGATCATGAAGATCGCGAGCGCGATCGTGACGGACAAGGGCGGCCGCACCTCGCACGCGGCGATCGTCTCGCGCGAGCTCGGAATCCCCGCGATCGTGGGCACCGAAACGGCGACGAAAGCGGTGAAGACGGGCGAAATCGTCACGGTGGATACGACGGGCAGCACGGGCTCGCTCTACAAAGGAGCGCTCAAATTCAAGGTGACGGAGCACGATCTGAAAAAGATCGCGCGCCCCAAGACGAAGATCATGGTGAACGTGGCGGTGCCGGAGAACGCGTTCGCGGATTCGTTCCTTCCGCAGTCGGGCGTCGGCCTCGCCCGCGAGGAGTTCATCATCGCCTCGAAGATGGGGCTCCATCCCCTCGCGCTCCTCAACATGAAGGATCTGAAACCGGCGGTGCGGAAGGCGATCCGGGAAAAGATGCGCGGCTGGAGCGATCCGCGGAAATACTACGTGGAGAATCTCGCGTTCGGCATCGCGAAGATCGGCGCGGCGTTCTGGCCGAATCATGTGATCGTGCGCTTCAGCGACTTCAAGTCGAACGAATACCGCACGCTCCTCGGCGGAGAGGCCTATGAGCCCCACGAGGAGAATCCGATGATAGGATGGCGCGGCGCATCCCGCTATTACGATCCCAAGTTCCGCCCGGCGTTCATGATGGAAGCGGAGGCGATCAAAAAGGTGCGGGAGGAGATCGGCCTTACGAACGTCATCCCGATGGTGCCCTTCTGCCGCACGGTGGAAGAAGGCGTGAAGACGCAGGAGGCGATGGCGGACGCGGGCCTCGTCACGAACTACATTGCGGCCCGCGACAAGAAAAAGACGACGGACACCACCCCCATCTATGTGATGTGCGAGATCCCGGCAAACGTGCTTCTCGCCGACCGCTTCCTCGATGTCTTCGACGGCATGTCGATCGGTTCGAACGACCTCACCCAGCTCACGCTCGGCCTCGACCGCGACTCGGGCATCGTGAGCCATGTGTCGAACGAAAAGAACGACGCAGTGAAGAAACTGATCGCCGAGGTCGTTCCCGCATGTCTCGCGCGGAAGAAATACATCGGCATCTGCGGCCAGGCGCCCTCGGATTATCCCGATTTCGCGCAATTCCTCGTCACGCTCGGCATCGAAAGCATGTCGCTCAATCCGGACACCGTCGTCCGCACCACGATGGCGGTGGCGAAGGAAGAAGAACTCCTCCAAAAGAAGAGGTAAGGGGCGATAAGACGAGGATCGGGCAGTGTATGAATAAGGGCGCGGATATGCCATCCGCGCCCTGTATTATAGGTATAATAAGACCATGCCGAAGAACAACGCGATGCACCCGCCGCAGGACCTCCCGGAACGGGGCTTTTACTACCATTACAAACACGATCCCGCGGGACCGCTCAACAACTACGCCTACGAAGTGCTCGGTACGGGATGCGCCACGGAAATGGACTGGAGGGATCCGGACGCCTACATGGTCATCTACCGTCCGCTCTACGGAGAATCGCCCGCATATCAGGCGGGCAAGCTCTGGTTCCTGCGCCCCGCCTCGATGTTCATGGGCGACGTACCCGCGAACGGCGACGCACCGCCCGTTCCGCGCTTCCATAAGATCTGCAATCCCGAGATCATCGCGGAACTTGCGGCGGCAAAGGAACGCATGTACGGAAAAGGTAACGGGGGCGGCGTGGTGTCGTGACGGGACTACGCCGACGCACCCGCGTCTCTTCCTGTTTCGTGCGCCACGAAGCGGCGGTGCTATAATAGGATCATGAGCACAAACCATAAAGCGGCATTTTTCAACTTTGAAAAATGGGGTGAAGAGGGTAAACAATATGTGGCCGGAAGCCAGGCGCTCCGGGACGCCGGAGTGGAGGTCGAGATCGTAAGCAGCGTCCTCGGCAAGGACACCCTTCCGCCGGACAAAGATTTCGATATTGCGGCCGTATTCATGGATTCTCCCGTCGATGCGGAGACGATCGGAGCGCTTCCCAATCTCAAATTCATTGCGACGATGTCGACGGGATTCGACCATATCGATCTCATAGCGGCGGGCGGGCGCGGGATTCCCGTGTCATCCGTGCCCGCATACGGGGAGAACACCGTCGCCGAATTCGCGTTCGCCCTCATCCTCGCGCTCTCGCGCAAAGTGCGGGAATCGAGCGCGCGCGTGCAGGTGGAGCACCGTTTCGCGACCGACGGACTCTGCGGATTCGATCTGAAGGGAAAGACGCTCGGCGTGATCGGTACCGGCCGCATCGGCAAGCACGCCATACAGCTCGGCAAGGGATTCGGCATGGATATCGTCGCCTACGACGTCTACCACGACGACGCATTCGCGAAGGAAATGGGGTTCCCGTATCTCGAACTCGGCGATCTCCTCTCGCGGAGCGACGTCATCACGATCCACGCCCCTTATCTCCCGAGCACGCACCACCTTATCAACAGCGGCAACATCGGCCTCGTTAAGAAAGGCGCCTACATCGTGAACACCGCGCGCGGCGCCATCATCGAAACGGCGGCGCTCCGGACGGCGCTCCTGAACGGACAACTCGGCGGCGCCGGACTCGACGTACTCGAAGAAGAAGCGCTCATGAAGGCGGGCGATGCCTCCGTCGATGCCGACATCGTCTCCCTTCCGAACGTCATCGTCACCCCTCATAATGCGTTCAATACGCGCGAGGCATATTTCAGGATACTCGACACCACCATTCAGAACATCGTGGCGTTCACGAAAGGAACTCCGACAAACATCGTGAAGGGGCAGGGATAACAACGAAGTCGGGCCGGGTAAAACGGCAAAAGAGGGAAAAGGCCGATCCATGGGGATCGGCCGCGTTCTTCTACCGACTATTTTTGAAGAGGAAGCCCCTCGAGGCATTCCCTGTTGGTATTGTACGTACCGGAACTGATGAGGATGACCCACGCAGGAGTACCGTTCGTCATGCTCTTCTGGACGGCAGGGACGTCCCTCGAGGCATCGATCACGACGGATCCCTTCCCCGCTTCGATGACATCGCTTTCGATGCTTCCCGAAGGGGTGGCGTACTGGAACCCCACCTCCTTCTCCTTGAGATACCCGAGATTGGAAAGCAGAAAGTACTGGCAAACACTGTCCCCGGCAAGCTTGCTTGCGACCGTTTCGGGCTTCAGGATGACCATATATCCCCGTTCCTGACCGCGGACGGAAACGGTCCCGCAGCACGCGAAGGCCATGGCCGCCAATATGCAAAATGCGATACTGCGATACCTCGGCATGAGGCACCTCCTTCTTCTCCCCTTATAGAAGAACGCGCGCGAAATGTCCAGAGACCTATGCCCGGACCCCCTTCCCCACCGCATCGGCAACATGCGCATAGCCGTCGCGCGCAAGAAGTCCGGCAAGCCCCTTATTGATGCGCCGCACGGCACGAGGGCCTCCGTAAATGAGCCCGGTGACGACCTGGACGAGCGAAGCTCCCGCAAGGATCTTTTCGTATGCATCTTCCGCGGTGAACACGCCCCCGAGGCCGATGAGGGCATACCGCCCTCCGGTCCGGCGACGGATATGGCGTATGAGATCCGTGGAAATATCCTTGACGGGAACGCCGGAAATGCCGCCTTGGGGAAGCAGGTCGAGGCGCTCCCGCGGAGAACGCAACACGAGGCGGTCGCGCCGCTTGGAGAGATTCCCCACCACGAACCCGTCGACGAACGGATATCGTGCGACAACGTCGAGGATGGCATCGGTTTCCTCGACGGAAAGATGGCTCGATATCTTGAGGAACGCGGGACAATATTTCCGTTCGCGGGAAAGCGCCGCGAGGAGCCCGTCCAGCATGTGCGGCTCCTGGAATGTACAGCCGTCCTGGGCGTTTGGGCAGGAGATATTGAGCGTGACGTAGCTGAAATGGGGTCCGAGCATGCGATAGGTCGCCGCATAATCCTCGATGGATGCCCCGCCCTTTATATCCGCGCGGTTCGTCTTCGCGATGTTCACGCCCACCGGAATGCCGAACTTCCCGTTCGCCTGGAGCGCGGGAAGCCGGCGGAGGACATCCTCCGCGCCGACATTCTTGAGACCGTAATATACGATGAGCGAATGATCGTCGGGAAGACGCACCAGCCTGCGTCCGGCATTGCCCTCATACGGCCGCCGCGTCACGGCGCCAACCTCCATGAATCCGAACCCCACCGAAGGCATGATGCGGGTAAGGCGGACGTCCTTGTCGAACCCGGCACCAAGCCCGATGGGATTTTCGAACGCGATCCCGGCCACCCTCGTCCGCAGGGAAGGATGCCGGTACGCGGAAAACGTGCGGACAAGGGTGCGACCGGCAGGATTATTTCCCAGACGCTCGCCAAACCACACGAAAAAATCATGCACCCGCTCCGGGTCGAACCTGAAAAGGATGGGTCTCAAAAGATACTCGTACATGCGATATCCGTAGATCAATATTCGATACCGCTCCGCGCCGGCGCATGACTGCGGTAGGGATGGGAGAGCTCCTCGCAACGGGTGGCGAGATCGGCGCGGTAAAGAACCTCCGAATGCGCATAGCGTCCCGTAAAAATGACGTCCACGGCATCAGGGGCCGCATCAAGGAACGCGGTGACATCCTCAAGGGCGAGGAGGTGGAGGTCGAGGGCCACATTCACTTCATCCAGAATAACGAGGTCATACTCGCCCGAACATACGGCCGCAGCCGCCTTCCCAAGGGCGCGCCCCGCCGCCGCCCGGTGCTCTTCGAAAGGAAGGGTATCGCCGAGGATCCCCACGAACCCAAGGCCGCCCTTTTCAAAATGGATCATTTGGCCGGAAGGGGCGGCAATATGCGGAAGAATGTCGTCTTCGCCGCTCGGATACCGGGAACTCTTGATAAACTGAATCATAAAGACCCGTTTTCCCTGCCCTAAAGCACGGATCGCCTGGCCTATGGCGGCGGTCGTCTTCCCCTTTCCATTACCGGTAAAGACCATGAGCATGGCGTTAGATTCATTCTCCCGCCGATACCGGAATATTCAATGAACAGGCGCGGGTATGCACGGAAATCGCACAATACACATACCGCACCAAAGAGTGTGCTCGTGGCGATATCGTCCGCAAACAGCATAAAACAAGGTTTAAATAAGAATACCTCCTCCGGGATCCCCCGGAAGTGAAAAGTGACGACATTATTGTCATCGCAACGACTCTCAAAATCCCAATCACCCCGCCCATCCCCATGCAAGGTTTTGCCGAAGAAAACAATACCGCACCGCGCGGAGAGAATTGCCACGCCTCTCGAAATATTTTTTTGCGGTAGCCATCGGATTCTCTCCGTGCGCACGCGGTGGTTCAATAGTGAGGAGCCCCGGTATACACGCACCGGATCCGCTCACAAGGTCACCCTATCATAAACCATATAAAAGAACCCTAAAGATATGGCCGGCGCGGTAAAAGAGCATTTCTCACAGGTAAAAAAGAGGGACGGAAGGATCGTGACCTTCGACGGAAGCAAGATAACGAACGCGATCGCGAAAGCCATGCAAGCGACCGGAGAGACGACGGTTCGCCAGGATGCGGAAAAGGTGGCGGAACAGGTCATCGGCGCCCTCATGAAGCGGTACCCCAAGGACCACGTGCCGACGATCGAGGAGATCCAGGACGTCGTTGAGACCGAACTGATCCTTATGGATTACGCGAAAACCGCAAAGGCCTATATCCTCTACCGCAACGAGCGTGCCCAGGTGCGCGAGAAGAAAAAAGAAATTCCCGCACACGTGCGCGAGCTCGCCGAAAAGAGCAAAAAATATTTCCGGAATCAGCTTGCGGAGTTCGTGTACTACCGCACGTATTCCAAGTGGATCCCGGAAGAGGGACGGCGCGAGACATGGGTCGAGACCGTGGGACGGTACATCGACTTCATGAAGGAGAATCTCGGGACGAAGCTCACGGACAAAGAATACGAAGAGGTCCGCGAAGCCATTTTGAAACAGGAAGCCATGCCGTCCATGCGGCTCCTCCAATTCGCCGGCACCGCGACGCGGGCGACGAACGTGGCGGCGTACAACTGCTCGTTCGTGGCGCCGCAGAGACTCGAGGACTTCGCGGAGATCATGTACATCTCGATGTGCGGCACGGGCGTAGGATTCTCCGTGGAAAGCCAGAACGTGCAGAACCTCCCCCAGATCAAAAAGCAGACCGGCAAGAAGGTTGCGGTCCACACGATCGCCGACAGCAAGGAAGGATGGTGCGACGCCCTCACGCTCGGGCTCAAGACGTGGTTCGACGGCAAGGACATCGACTTCGATTATTCGATGGTCCGGCCGGCCGGGGCGCGCCTCAAGACGATGGGCGGCAAGAGCTCGGGGCCCGATCCGCTGCGCTCGCTCCTCGCCTTCGCTCGCGCGAAGATATTCGCGAAACAGGGGCGGCGCCTTTCGAACATCGACGTCCATGATATCTGCTGCAAGATCGGCGAAATAGTCGTGGCGGGCGGCGTGCGCCGGAGCGCGATGATCTCGCTCTCCGACCTCGACGACACGGAGATGCGCGAAGCGAAGCAGGGCCAGTTCTACTTCACGGAACCCCAGCGCACGATGGCGAACAACTCCGCCGTCTACGCGGAGAAACCAAGCTCGGAAGCGTTCCTTCAGGAATGGCTCTCGCTCGTCGAAAGCCATACGGGGGAACGCGGCATCTTCAATCGCGGCAGCCTGGCGTCCCAGCTCCCCGAGCGCAGAAAGAAAGCTCTCGGAGAAGTCATCAACTCCATAGGAACGAACCCCTGCGGCGAGGTACTCCTCCAGCCCAAGGAGTTCTGCAACCTTTCCGAGGTGGTAGCCCGCGCGGAAGATACGGAGGAGACCCTCCTCAGGAAGATCCGCATCGCCGCGATTCTCGGCACCTATCAGTCCACGCTCACCAATTTCCCCTACCTTTCAAAGGAATGGAAGGAACACGTGGAAGCGGAGCGCCTGCTCGGCGTGTCCGTCACCGGACAGTGGGACAGCCCCGTCGCACGCGATGAGGCCGTGCTTCGGAAGCTCCGCGACCGGGCGATTGAGGTGAACAAAGAGTATGCGAAGCGGTTCGGCATCTCGGCGTCCATGGCGGTCACCTGCGTGAAGCCGTCGGGTACGGTATCGCAGACCGTGGATGCGGCCTCCGGGCTCCATCCCCGCCATGCGCAATACTACATCCGCCGCGTGCGCATCAGCGCCACCGATTCGCTCTTCCAGATGATGAAGGACCAAAAGATCCCCTATTTCCCGGAAGTGGGCCAGTCGCTCTCCGCGGCGACCACATACGTCCTCGAATTCCCGGTAAAGGCCCCGGAAGGAGCGGTCTTCAAGAACGATCTGACCGCCATCGATCAGCTGGAGCACTGGAAGAAGGTGAAGGTGAATTACACCGAGCACAACCCCTCCGTTACGGTATCCGTGGGGACGGACGAATGGATCGGCGTAGCGAACTGGGTCTACGAGAACTGGGAGCTCGTCGGAGGGCTTTCCTTCCTCCCGCGCGAGGATCATGCGTATCTCCTTGCGCCGTACGAAGAGATCACGAAGGAGCGGTACGAGGAAATGGCATCGAAGATGCCGGAGATAGACTTCTCCCAGATCCTCCTCTACGAAAAGAGCGATGAGACGGACGCGAAGCAGGAGCTCGCGTGCGCGGGAGGCGTATGCGAGATCGACGATGCCCTTGCGGCCGAAGCTGCGGCAAGCAGCGGCGTAGCGACGGCAGCGGCGTAATCCGCGACCATTCGCGAAAGAAAAACAGCGGCGTACACGCGCCGCTGTTTTTATTGGAACATCCCCGATACGAAATACTTGCGGCTACTTCAGGGTCGCGGAAGATACGCCCATAATGCTCGAGGTGTTGCCCAAGGAAGACCCGGTGACCGCCGGCGGAGGGACGCTCCCGGACGAAGACGCACGGGAAGCGGTCGATGACGCCGTCCCCGGAAGCGCCGACAGGGAACCGGTTGCGGAGGCGGACGATGGTACGGACAAAGATGCTCCCGAAGCGGGAAGCGAGGATGTCTGCGGCGAGGATGTGGAAATACCACGGAAATCGATGCGTGAGGCATCCTGAAGATCGAATCCGGGCTGGGACGCGATCGGAGGATTCACGACGGATCGGTCTACCTGCGTCACAATGGTCCCGACGACCGCATAGAGGAGCCACACGATGGCCGCAATGAATATCACCGCGGAGAGCATGAGAAGCGCCTCGGTATGGGATTTAAGGAATGATTTCAGCGGTTGGAGCTTCATCGTTATCGGAAATAAGTGACGCCTTGCGCGGTCACGGTCTCCTGGGTATGGTCATTCGTGAAATCCACCGACGTAAAGGAAACGATGAACCCGGGGGCTTGCGTCGCAAGATAATCGAGGAACGGGATCATGCTCCCTTCGGGTCCCTGGGCGCTCAGGGTGAATCCCGCATTTCCGGGCATATTCCCCGAGGGAGGAACAGGGGTGCCCTGATACGAAACCGTGGAGTTCACCTGGAACCGCGAGGCGACCTGAGCCATCCAGACGCTGAACGTAAGGAGGCCGGACTGGTCGGGAATAAGCTGCTTGATCGCGGCATCGTACTGCGCGGCCTGCGGCGCGGCGGCCTCGAGCGATGCAAGGCTCGAAAGCGAGCTCGCGTCGTTCCCTGCCTTCGTTTTCGCCATGACGATCTGATCGGCTTCCGCACTAATGGCTCCCGAAAAATACGAAAAGGCCACGAATGCGGCAACGATGCTGCAGACGATCACGACCGTGCCTATCCAGAACCGCACCTTGAAACTGTCGTGCATAAAATTGCGTACTTTAATTATAGAATAAAGGCCCCGGGGACGCCACGAGACCGCCCCCCCCGACCGAAGGGCCTATGGCGCGCGGGGAGGAACAAGAAGGGGGTATATAAAGAAAAAATGAAGGAATGCTTTCGGAATGGAGGAATGGACCTTTATAGTAGAATACACGGAACGCCATGGAACGCGAATCTATGCATTATCATGCGCTTGCAACTGCCCTCCTCGGGGATCGCAAGGCCATCGAAAAAGCGCGGAAGGGATATGCGTGCTGGGCGGATGCCTATGCGGCGTTCGCGGAACGGTCCCGCCGGGACACGGAACCGCTCTTCCGCGCGGAGACCCGTCCTCGCCTTTCCACTCCCGAATACCTCGCCGAAACGGCCGAACGCGCGGGCATCCGCGTCATCCTCGCGGACGATCCCGCCTTTCCTCCGGGGCTCCGGGAGATTCCCCATCCTCCCCACGCGCTCTATGTAAAAGGAAATGCGGAGGCGCTCGGTGCGGGCGGCCGCGGGGAGATCCGGATGATGGCGATCGTCGGCACGCGCCGCGCAACGCCGGAAGGAAAGATGCTCGCACGGCGCTTCGGCCGCACTCTTTCGGCGCACGGATTCGCAATCGCGAGCGGCCTCGCGTTCGGCATCGATGCGGCAGGCCACGAAGGCTGCCTCGAAGGACGGAGTGGATCCGCGGTGGCGGTGCTTGCGGGAGGGCTCGAAGGGATCTATCCCAAAGGCAACCGGTCCCTTGCGGAACGGATCATCAAAGAAGGCGGCGCGCTCGTGGCGGAATATCCTCCCGGCGAAACGCCGCTCCCCCGCAGGTTCATCGAACGGAACCGGATCATCAGCGGACTTTCGCGGGGCATCGTGGTCGTGGAGGCGCCCGAGGGATCGGGGGCGCTCTCGACCGCGCGGTTCGCATTCGAACAGAACCGCGACCTCTTCGTGCTCCCCGGAAGCGCGCTTCACGAGCATTACCGCGGTTCCAACAGCCTCATCAAGCAGGGCGCGGCCCTCGTGACGTCCCCAGAGGACATTCTCGAAAGTTATGGTATGGTAATAAAGAAAGCGGACGGGACGCGGGACGGATATGCGGAATGGAAACGCCGCACCGGAACGCTCACCGGCGAGGAATCGGACGTACTCGATGCGGTCGCGCATGAATGCGCCGCGCACGGCACGGCGGCCGACATTGACAAAATCTCGGCCGCGGCTAAACTTGAACCCCGAATCGTCAACCGTACGCTCACCTTCCTTATAATGAAGGGATTGATACGGGAGGAATCGGGAGGATTTTCATTAAACGACCATCGATAGCATATGGACCTCATCATCGTAGAATCGCCAACAAAAGCGAAGACCATCGGAAAGTTCGTCGGCAAGGAATTCACCGTCGAGTCGTCGTACGGCCATATTCGCGACCTTCCGAAAAGCAAGATCGGTATCGACGTGAAGCGCGACTTCGCGCCCCAGTACATCATCCCCAAAAAAGCGGAGCCGGTGGTTGCGAACCTCAAGAAGCTCGCGGCGAAGGCGGACAAGGTGATTCTTGCAACCGACGAGGACCGCGAAGGGGAAGCGATCGCCTGGCACCTCGTCACGGCGCTCGAGCTCGACGGCGGCGCGCGCGGCAAAGGGAAGGCTGCGCCGAAACCGTACGAACGCATCGCGTTCCACGAGATCACGAAAGGCGCGATCCTCGAGGCGCTCCGGCATCCCCGCGCGCTCGACGTGAACCTCGTGGACGCCCAGCAGGCAAGGCGCGTGGTGGACCGGCTCGTCGGCTACGAGCTCTCTCCTTTCCTCTGGCGCAAGATCCGCTACGGACTTTCGGCGGGACGCGTGCAAAGCGTGGCGGTCCGGCTCATCGCGGAACGCGAGCGCCAGATCCAGGCATTCAATAAAGAGGAGTACTGGACGATCGAGGCCGACTTCGCCGCGGACGGCAAAAGCGCAAAGAACGCGATCTTCCCCGCATATCTCCATTCGAAGGACGGCAAGACGCTCGGCAAGATGGCCATCACGAACGAGGCGCAGGCACGCACCGTCCTTGCGGCACTCGAAGGCGCCCGCTACTCGGTCGCCGGGATCACGACGAAGGAAGTGCGCAGGAACCCCGCCCCTCCCTTCACGACCTCCACCCTCCAGCAGGAGGCCGCGCGCAAGCTCGGATTCTCCGCAAAGCAGACCATGGTGATCGCCCAGCATCTCTACGAGAACGGGCACATCACCTATATGCGCACGGACAGCGTGAACCTCGCCCAGGCCGCGCTCGCCGCCGCGCAGGAAGTGATCGGGAGCGAGTTCGGGGACGGCTACCGCCTCGCATCGCCCCGTTACTACGCGAACCGGAGCAAAGGCGCACAGGAAGCGCACGAAGCCATCCGTCCGACGAACCTCGCCGCGATCGTCGGGGAAAATTTCTCGCTGAAGGACCGCGGAGAGGCCCGCCTGTACGATCTCATCTGGAAACGCACGATCGCATCCCAGATGAAAGAAGCGATCCTCGAACAGACGTCCGCGGACATCGCGGCGGACATACCGGGCGGCGCGACGTTCCGCGCGAACGGACAGACCGTCGTATTCGACGGATTCATCCGGGTCTATACGGAAGGAAGGGACGATGATGCGAATGCGGAGATCGAAAGCGTGCTCCCCAAGCTTACGGAAGGATCGGCCGTCGCGCTCGCGCCCGCGGACGAAGGCAAGGAGAATCCCTCGCCCATCCAGCATTTCACCGAACCTCCGGCGCGCTACACGGACGCCACGCTCGTGAAGGCGCTCGAAGCGGAAGGGATCGGAAGGCCGTCCACCTATGCCCCCACCCTTTCCACGATCCAGGAACGAGGGTACGTGGAGAAGGAGGATAAGAAATACCGTCCGACCGAAATCGGCATCCTTGTGAACGACCTCCTCGTTGAAAACTTCCCCGAGATCGTGGACCTCAAATTCACCTCGAAGATCGAGGAGGGATTCGACGAGGTGGCGGAAGGGAAGCTCGGGTGGACGGAGGTGTGCCGCGAGTTCTATACGCCCTTCAAAAAGGATCTCGAGGAAAAGGAGGCGACCGTGGAAAAACAGGTGGAGATATCGGACACGCCCTGCCCCCACTGCGGCAAGCCCATGATCATCAAGTTCGGACGGATGGGGAAATTCCTCGCATGCCCCGAGCCGGGCGTGAAGGTGACGCTTCCCATGCCGGAGGAGGCCGCGCAGATTCGCGCCCTCGAGGAAAAAACGAAGGACGAGCGCTGCCCGATCTGCAACAAGCCGATGAAGGTGCGGCGCGGAAGGTTCGGGTTCTTCCTCGGCTGCGTCGATTATCCGACATGCAAAGGCGTCGCGAAGATATGGGACAAAACCGGATTCAAGTGTCCCAACTGCCTCGCAAAAGTGGCATCGGGCGAGTGGAAGCCGGACGAGAACGATCCCATAAAGAATACGAAAGAGAAGCTGATCGGCGATATCGTGCTCAAGAAATCCCGGGGCCGCGGCAAACCGTTTTACGCCTGTACGCGCTATCCCGACTGCACCTTCGTCACGAACAAAAAGCCGGAATCCGAGGAAGAGCTCGGAGAAGCATATAAGAACTGGCTCGAGAATCCCCCGGGCGAAAAGAAAAAGGCGGGAAGGACAAAGACGGCAGGAGGTGCGGCCGCGCGCGCAAAAGCAAAATGAGCCCGAAGGGGCTCATTTTTTATCCGGGAAGATCCCTTCCCGATGCAACGCTCTTTTTGAAAGTGCCCAGGGTGGGAGTCGCCCGCGAGTCGCACTCCCGCCGTCGCGCTCGTGCGCTCTGGGCACCGGCTCGGCATTTTTCTCTGCTAAGAAAAATACCTCCGCCGTTCGACTCCCCCGATCAGAACAAGCTTCTCCCTTCCTCTCGCGTTCAGGGGAATCTCGGAGGCACGAAGGTGCCGAGAGCTTAGGCACGCAGCCAGCAGGCTGCGATGCCGTCCCCTGAACGCGAGAGGAAGAGAGAAAGTGCCCAGGGTGGGAGTCGAACCCACACGCCCTTGCGGGCCGGGGATTTTAAGTCCCCTGCGTATGCCATTCCGCCACCCGGGCATGATCATCCGTGAATGAGGCCACGACGGGATTTGCACCCGTGCATCGCGGTTTTGCAGACCGCTGCGTTACTGCTTCGCCACGTGGCCATTGGTTCCGCTTCCGACCCTATTGAGTGTAAGGAAATCGGCCGCCATCTTCAAGCACGGTGATCGCGCGCCGATGCGCCATGCTCCCCGGATCCTTCTCCGGAAGCCGCCTGATCTTCGTCCAGGCGCACGTCCGCAATGAAGGCTCTCTCCACGCGTGCCGCGTTCTCCGCGCCGCGGTCCAATACGAACGAGATGCGGGGCATGGGTTTGATGTTGATCTTCTTCATGAGAAGGTACTGCAGACGTCCCGCTTCGCGTCCGAGAAGCTCCATCGCCTCCGCTTCCTTCGCGACGGGCACCACGCTCACGCGGATGGCCGCATGCTCGAGCTTGCGGTCCGCCTCCACCGCCATGATGGTCACGAGCGCGCCGCCGAACTCGAGCTCGCGCGTGATGATCTCCCCCAGCTGATGCTGGATGAGACTTTCGACACGCTCCGAACGATGGAACCGCATATGACGGATGGGATTATTTCCTGATCACGAGATGGTCGCCGACCTGGATCGCGACGGGCGCATCGACGAGCACGCCGATCTCCTTTCCCTCTTCGGCGCTCGTGATCTCATCCTTCCGTTCGCGGAGGCCGAGGACCTTCCCCTGTCCGAGAGGCGCCGTGCCGAGCGGTCCGCGCACGATATCGAACGAAGCCTTTCCGCGGAACGTGCCGTGGCCGACGCGTCCGCCGACGAGCTGCTTCTCGAGCTTTTCCTGGTTAAAGAGCGCAAGCACCTCGAGCTCGCCCGCCATCGCGGGCCCGCGCGAGCCGGTAAAGAATTCCTCGACGGCATCGGCAAGATCGTACACGATGTCCGACGTGATGACCGATATCTCCTGTGCGTCCGCAAGCACTTTCGCGCCCTTTTCCACGCGATTCTTGAAACCGATGATCGCGGCCTTCGTCGCAAGGGCGTGGCGCACATCGCCGTCCGTGACATCCCCCACGCTTTCCTCGATGATATTGAGGTCCTTCCCTCCCTTTCGGTCAACGCCATGAAGGACCGTGGAAAGCGCCTCGAGGGATCCCGCATCGCCGGACTTCAGAATGAGATTGAGCGCGTTCGCCTTCGGCTGGGCGAAACGCCGCCCGCTCGCGCTTCCCGCGACGGCTTCCGTCTTCGCCGCCGCCACCGCCTCGAATTCCTCGCCGACGTTCGGGATCGTCTCGAATCCGATGATGATCGCGGGAGACGACGGGGAAAGCTCCGCCGCGGTCTTTCCGAGGAAATCCTCGAGTATCTTCGCCTTGCCGGAAGCGGTCTTCGTGGCGACGGGATCGCCGCGCCGCAGGATGCCGTTCTTCACGATGACCGAGGCCTCGATCCCGCGCTTGGGGTCGCGCGTTGCTTCGAGCACGAACCCCGAAGCGGGAGCCGAAGGATCGTACTGGAGATTCTCGAGGTCCGCGGCGAGGATCACGAGATCGAGAAGTTCGTCGACGCCATCGCCCGTCTTCGCCGAAATGCCGTGATAGCTCACCTGCCCGCCGAACCCTTCAAGGAGAACGCCCGCGGCCATAAGATCGTTGCGCGCCTTATCGATGACGCCGGCGGTCTTGTCGATCTTGTTGAATGCCACGATGAACGGCGTCCCGGATTCCTCGATGATCCGTATCGCTTCCTTCGTTTGGGGCTTCACTCCTTCGTCCGCGGCGACGACAAGGATGGCAAGGTCGGCGACCTGCGCGCCCCGCGAACGCATGGCGGTGAATGCCTCATGACCCGGCGTATCGATGAATGTGATCCGCCTGCCGCCATGGACGATCTCATAGGCCGCGGTAGCCTGGGTGATCCCCCCCGCCTCGCGCCCGGCGATGTTCGTGCGGCGGATATAGTCGAGCAGCGTCGTTTTTCCATGGTCGACATGGCCCATCACGACGACGATCGGCGGCCTCGTCACGAGGGCCTTGGAAGGATCGTTTTTCTTGATGATTTCCTTTGTCATGGGGAATGAGGAGGTTTTCACAACTCCAACGAATTATATCAAAAAAGACGGCAAAAAACAACCCTCGCCGCCGGACTTATTTGATTTATCTCCGAAGTGCGGTACACTCAACACCGTGAGAATTGGAGACGTGGCTGAGCGGTCGAAAGCGGCTCCGTGCTAAGGAGTTAGGGGAGCAATCCCCTCAGAGGTTCGAATCCTCTCGTCTCCGCCCTATCAAAAAAAGACACCGGGTGGTGTCTTTTTTTTTGATATCTCAGGGGTGTGGGAAAACGGCATTATGCTTTCGCGGAAGCCGCGATCGCATCCTTTCGGACGATCGCAACATATGCCTCGCCAAGGATGAGTCCATAGATGAGATGGCCCATGAGACCCATCATATTCCCCGGCGCGAACATGTTCGCGAACCGGGGTCCGAGTCCGAGGACGATCGGCATGGCGAACAGCGGTCCGGCGGGAGTCTCGTGCCGCTACGACCCGCCGCTCTCGCGCCAGAGGCTTTCAAAAAGGACCTCCATCGTGTGATGGATATCCTCATCCTCGATGAGGATGCCGACGGGCCGCTTGGTGTTCATGGAAATGATGGCAACCTTGTTGCCGTAGATGTAGTTCGAGTTCCGCACGTCGACCGACGCGGGAAGGAACTGCGTGTCGCGAAGCTCGCTGCCGTCATACTGCTTGAGCGCCACCGAAAGCTTGGTGCGCGGCGTGAGCAGGCGGATCCTGAGGAAACGCCGATAGCGCATCTCCGTAAAGTTATCGAGCCATGCCTTGCCGAGCGTCTCCACCCAGGGATCCCACGAAAGGATGGCGGAAATATGATGCTTCGTCTCGAGGATGTCGTTCATGATCTGCTTGATCTCCTCGACGCCGCTGTAGGTGCGGACCGTCGGCTTCACCCCCGTATCGTGGCGGAGGGTCTGCAGTTCGGGAAGAACGAGCTTGAGCGCCGCCTCGCGCTCTTTGAGGAGGATCATCAGCCGCTCGGGATTCTCCGCCGTCCAGATGCGCCGCCGGCGCTTGAGGAACGCGTTCATGAGCCCCTTCTTCTGGAGCTGCCGGATGATGAGATTGACCGTCGTGCGGGGCATCTTCGCCTTCTCGGCGATCTCCGTCGCGGAGCTCCCGCCAAGCTCGAGCGCGGCAAGATAGACCGTCGTTTCGTGCGGCGAATATCCGAGCTGCTCAATGACCGTACGGAGATGCATATACGTTCGTTATACCCGATTCCAGGCAAACGCGCCAACGGGAAATGCGCCGGGACGCGGAGGAAGACCGTCCCTTCTATAGGCAGGAGTTATAGGCCTGCACTGCGCTGTTGTACGCCGCCACCTCCGCTTTCGTCTGCGAGGCAAGCGTATTGTACTGGGATACGAGCGTATTGTATTGGGATACTTTGTCATTGTAGGCCGCGCCGGACTGAGGCTGCATGGTGTCGATCTGCTGTTTCATCTGCAGGAGCTCGGAGCTCATGGCCGCAAGAGCCCCTTCGGCATTCGAGATGGCGGCCTCGAGCGAAGGATCCGGGGCGGGAGGACACGCCGACGCCGGCTTGCCGAACACCTGCACCGCAATCCATGCCTGCTGTCCGTTGAAAATCCCCTCCCTCGCCGCGACCCCGATCTGGGTATAATGCACATCAAGGATATTCGCACGATGCCCCGGCGAGTTCATCCATGCGGTCACAAGTCCCTGGTTGCCGTCGAACCATCCCTCGGCGAGATTCTCTCCGAGAGCAAGATGGTCGTATCCTACGCTCGAGGCCACGGTAAGCGCGCTCTCTCCCGTCGGCGACACATGCGCAAAATACTGGTGCGCGAACATATCCTCGAGGCGGATCGTTGCAATATCGTCGAGCGTGGCGTTCTCCGCAAGCGGCGCAACGCTCGACGCGGCGCGCGCGGCGTTGGTGTCCGCGATGATGCCGGAGATGGTAAGCGTGGCATTGTTCCGGGCGACGCGCTGGGATGCCTTGAGGGGCGCGGGGAACGTTGCCGTCGCCTGCTGCACCTCGTTCGTGACCTGCGCCTCGAATGCGGCGAGCTTCTCAAGAGGTACGGTGGAAAATTCCCGGAACGCCCAGAATGCGCCGCCCGCGATGGCCACGCCGAGGATGATGAACCCGAGATTCCGCCACGCGCGCTTCCGTCGATCGGCCGCGGCTTTCAGGTTCGGCACGACGACGACCTTCTGTTCTTCGGCCTCCTCATCTTCGAGGATTGCCGGTTTAGGCACGGGCTCGGGGGGAGCGGGAGGGATTGGAGAGGGTTCCGGGGGAGGTATTTCCATTGGTGATGAATATCCTGGATCGTGGCCCGGATGGACGCCACTGCCGGAGGCCTCCCCATCCGCAGCCGTGCGTATATGCGCCCCTAATTCCTAAGATACCGCTGGACCGCCCATGAGCTCGAGAACACCCCGATAATGATGCCGAAAAGCAATTGATAGAGGAAAAGCTGCGGGAGATGGGTGAGGAAATAACCGAAAATGTCGAGACCCGGAATGAACGCGGCAAGATAGGGCGAGACGAGATAGACGATCGGCGCCACGATGACAAGCGAGATGACCGCGGCAATTCCGCCCCACAGCACGCCCTCCACGACGTACGGGCCGCGCACAAGGCTGTTCGATGCGCCCACGAGGCGCATGATGCCGATCTCCTCGCGGTTCGAATAGATGGCGAGACGGATCGTGTTGAATACGACGAGTCCCGCGATGAGCGCGAGGAAGACGATGACCGCCCATCCGCCGACATTCACGTCGCGCACGATGGTCGCAAGGCGGTTGATGACGTCCTGGTTGGCGGAATAGCTCACGGAATCGATGTACTGCGAGAGGTCCGGCGAATTGAGATACTGGGCGATGGCGGCATACTGGCTCGGATCCTTCGCCCGCACGTTGAGCGAAGCCTCAAGGGGATTCGTATCGAGCTGGCTTATCGCCTGACTGATGGTCTGATCATTCGCGTGCGTCTGCTGGAACGTCGCAAGGGCCTGATCGCGCGAGATGTAATCGACGCTCGCCACCTGGGAAAGCCCTTCGAGCGACTGCTTGATATTGAGGATCTCGTCCTCGCTCGTCGTGGTATTGAAATACACGCTGATGTCGATCTTGTCCTGGATCGCCGACGCGGCCGTATGGGCCACGACGCCGAAGAGGATGAGTCCCACGAACACGATGGCCGCAAGCGTCATGATGGCGACGGTGGCCGTCGAAAGCCATCCGTTCCTCCAGAAATTCTTCGCGCCGAAGTGGAATATCCTTGAAATGATGGTGAACATAGGAAGATGAGGTGGGTTAGGCGGGAGCCATCCGGATCAGACGAGGATGTATTTCCCTTTTTTCTCGTCACGGATGATGCGGCCCTTATCGAGCGTTATTACGCGCCGCTCGAGCGAATTGATCACTTCGCGGTCGTGGGTCGCAAGGAGCACCGTGGTGCCGAGCTCGTTTATCTTCTCGAGAAGCTTGATGATCTCGAACGTATGAAAGGGATCGAGGTTGCCGGTGGGTTCGTCGGCGATGACGACCTCCGGCCGGTGGATCATGGCGCGCGCGATCGCGACGCGCTGCCGTTCGCCGCCCGAAAGCTCATTCGGGAAGTTCTTCATCTTATCGCCGAGCCCCACCATGTCGAGCACCTGGGGCACGAGGTCCATGATCTCCCGCTGGGGCCGCCCGGCGACCTCGAGGGCGAACGCCACGTTCTCGTACGCGGTCTTCGCGGGAAGCAGGCGGAAATCCTGGAACACGACGCCGATGTGGCGCCGGAATGCGGGGAGCTCGCTGTCCTCGAGCTTGTTCACCTCGTACTGTCCGAAGAACACGCGCCCCCGCGAAGGGCGTTCCTCACCGATAAGAAGCTTGATGATCGTGGACTTGCCTGCGCCCGAGCGGCCCGCAAGCGATACGAATTCTCCCTGGTCTATCTGAAAGCTTACGTCCTCAAGCGCGACCCCGCGGTCGCTGTAATGCTTGGAAACCCCTTGAAAGACAATCACTCAGGAATGATAGCATATCCGGAGGGAAATCTGAAGAAGAATGCGCGCAAATATCACACGCGTCCGCCTTCGGCATCGTAGCGGCGAAGGAAACGCCGCTGCATGCGGATGACGATGAACATGACGGACGCAACGGCGACGATCGCGCCGACGATGTCCGCGACGCCGGAGAAATTGTTCCAATGCACGCCGGCTGCATAGCCGATCCAGAGGAATCCGAACGGTTCGAGAATATTCCCCATCGCGTCGCTCGGGAGGAACGTGAGGAACGGCACCCCCGCCATTCCCGCAAGAATGTTCGTAACGGGACTCATCATGCTCCCGAAGCGGGTGAGGAATACGGTGATGGCCGCATCGGAACGCACTTCTCGTTCGAGCGCGGCGAAAAACGGCAGCCGCCGGAGACGCAGGAGAGAAACGATGGCGCCGCCGTATCTCCGCGTGATGCCGTACGCCGTAAGGTCCCCCGCCACATTCCCCGCAGCCGCGACCGCAAGGGAAACCCATACGTTGAAATATCCCTGTCCCGCAAACGCACCAAGGGCGAGCAGCATGGCGTTCACGGGAAGCGGTACCCCGATCGCGCCGAGATACACAACGACGCCGAGCGCCGCATAACGATAGATGAGAAGGTAGGAAAGAAGCGAACCGAGGAACGAATCCATGGAAAGACGGGCTACGAGGGTTGGTGCAACCGCTGCGCGACCGCGGAAGCCTTTTTGAGGGCGATTTTCAATAGATTATACGCTGCCGGAAGGGCTTTGGGGGCGCCTCTCGCGCATCTCTGGCGCATGGGCGCAGCAAGGGATAGACTGAGGGCAGGCCCTTACAAGGCGAAAGGGGGTGATTGGCCGTGGAGGACGACGTCAAAGACCATAAGACGCGGATCGTGGAATGGCCGGATCCCGAAAACATACGGGAACTTACGCTAAGGGTTCGATGGCTCTTCATGTCGGGATCGAATTCCCTGCTCCTTCCGGACAAAGAACGCATGGAACGTTCGTCCTTGACGCTCGAGGAGGCGGGGGACGTGCTCCGTCAGGGGAAAAATGCTCCGCCGGGGCCCCTCTCGACCGCATCCGGGGAGGATTTGGGACGGCTCCTTGAAGAATTGAGGATGGCATGCAGGGCGGCAAGACGTCAGAGAAGAAACTTTGCGAAGGTAAAGGGCCTCCCGATGCCGGAAGACGGGGATGAGGACGAAACATGATAGGATTGCCCGACCAGAAAAGGTAATGGTAGGGCAATTTTCTTTTGGATATCAAAAAACATAGGTTTTATAAGGCATATAGAGGATGCCTGCCCGGGAGGACGTGGTGGCTCGAGGACGCGGAAGGACCGCCGGGAAGGGGGTCGGGGAGGGGCATTGACTTCCCTCCCCCTCCCATGGTAGGATGAAGCCACAAACCAATAGAAACTGTATAAACCCCGAAAGGGGCGTTTTTATTGGGAAGGAACCACTATGAGCATTCACTTACGACGGTGGGGTCTGGCGTTCGGCCTTCTTGCGGCTTTCGCGATTCCCCGCCCGGTCATTGAGGCCCAAGCAAATCCGATTTCCCCGGCAACCCAGCCGGCAACAGCGTCTTCCGGCGTTTCCCGCGTGGCGCCCCAGAACCGCCCCGAGGCAAAATGGGCGGTCGAGGAAGTTATGCACCTCAAGATCACGGCCTACGCGAGCGTCCCCGCCGAAACGAAATCCTATGGCAGCCCGTTCGTCACCGCGGACGGCAGCTATGTCCATGACGGCGTGGTTGCCACGAACCTTCTGCCGTTCGGCACGAAAGTCATGATTCCGGCCCTTTTCGGGACCAAGGTGTTCACGGTGGACGACCGCATGAGCAGCAAGCTCATGAATAACATGGATATCTGGATGCAGACCGAGGGAAAAGCGATATTCTTCGGGGTCCACTACGCGAACGTCGTGGTACTGAAAGCGGGATCTCCGCTCCCCATAAGGAATGCCGCCGTACTCGCCACGAAGGCTATGGCAGCTGATTCCATATTGCAGGGTCCATCTGGCCGTCAGCTTTAAAGAACATTATTCCCCGCAGACCGTACTGCTCCGCGAGCTTCACTTTTTGCATCTCCGACGTGGCATCGGGGAATGATACGAAAAACGTGGTCATATGGTTCGGATTGGGGCCCGAAAGCACCGAAGGTTCCGTGGAACTCTCCGTGAACGTGAGGATCGGCGGTTCCTGGATGTAGGTGCTCGACTGGTAGGTGAACGAAAGTTCTCCTGCATTATTGCGTACCGGCTGAATCCCCATAGACGTAGCGCGGTCCATCCCGCCGAAGAAGTCGAAGGCCCGCACGCGCTGATAGGTGACGAGTCCGTTCGCCCAGGAAACCTCATATTCATAGCCGTAGGTCGGAATGCCGAGCATGATCTTCCTGGGATTGATGTACTGGACGGCGTATTGGATGAGCTTCTTCACCCAATCGGGATCCGCAACGGGGGCGTACAGCGTGCCGTTACTCCCTTTCGAAGCGTCGAGTTTGATATCCACGCCCTCCTGGTCATAGGCCATGAGGCGCACCTCGTCGCAATACCGTCCGAGAAGCGGATAGTTTTCCGCATAGACGACGTTCGCGGGGGGATTTTTATAAAGCGACGAAAGAGGGGTGCGGGGCACGACCGTGCAGGTGAGCGTCTTGCCCTGGGGATGAAGCCGCATGGCAAGTCCCTGGATGAAAAGGGAATAATAAGGCCTCGTTGCAGGCGACATGCCTTCGAAATCGATGTCGATACCGTCGAAATTCTCCCCTTTCGCGAGCTGGGCGATGGTGTATTCCGCGTTTTGGCGTATTTTTGCGTTCGAAAGAAGGGAGTAAAGACCGCTCGTATTGAAATAAGCGATGGTCGGGATGATCTTCACGTGCATATCGCGAAGCGCACTGAAATAGAGATCCCAGCTGCCGTTCCCGATGAGGAGGTCGTCCCTGATGAGCCCTTTGGAATCTATCTCATAGGAGAAAGGGCTGATCTCATTGAAAGAGGCGAGGTGGAGCGCGACGTCCTCTCCGCCCGCCTGGCTCTGCCAATACGGAAGCCATGCACCGACCTGCAGCTTTGCGCCGGACGCGGCCCGCGCGGTCGCGGTGGTCGTTGCCGCGGCGGCCGAAGGCGTCCGTCCCGCAACGCCCCATATCCCGGCAAAGACCGCAATAGCGATGACGGCCGCGGACACGAACCGCGGGACCAAAAAAGATCGTTGAATGTTCATTTGTTATTGATGGAAATAAGGCCCTGTGTTTCAATAATAAACCCTTCCCGAAGGAGTTGCGAGAGCACCCGGCGCATGCGGGCAATGCCCCCTTTTCCGGAAGCGCCTACAGCGCCGGCGAGGCGCGCTTCGGCGATGCCCGGCGCCCCGTTCCCGCCTGCGCCGTCCCGTGCCGCAAGAAGATAGCGGAGAATCCTCCCCCGCAGCTCGCGGTCGGAACCTTTGAATGCGCTCTGAATGCGGTAATGGGCGCTCCGCCGATTGGGATTGGAACGAGGGCCGGGGTTGCCCGCATCCTTTCCCCGCGCGGCGCCGTAATCCATAAGTGCCCAATACCACTCGCGCGGATGCGCGCGATCCATGGTACGTTTGATATAACGTCCGATTTCCTCATCCGTTACCCCGCGCCGCATCCTCGGGAAAAAATGATGGATGAAAACCCTTCGTATGTTCGTCTCTATGAATACTTCGGGGTGATTGAAGACGAATGCCATAAGCGAGCCGGAGGTTCCTTTCCCTATGCCCGGGAGCTCTTCAAGCGCTTCGCGGCCGAAAGGAAGCGTCCCGCCGTGGTCCCGCACGACGATTTCCGCAAGCCGTTTAAGGGAAAGCGCTCGGCGGTTATAGCCGAGCCCTTGCCACGCGGCAAGCACATCGCCCGTTGCCGCGCGCGCAAGCGAGGGAAAATCGGGGAAGCGTGCAAGGAAACGGGCGTAGTACCCTTCGACGCGCGAGACCTGCGTCTGCTGGAGCATCACCTCGGAGACAAGAATGGCGTAGGGATCGCGCGTCTTCCTCCAGGGAAGATCGTGTCTCCCCTGCGTCCGGTAATGCTTCCGCACGGTCCTTATGAATTCCTTTTCGCGAAGAGTGGGCCCCATAATACTCCTTATTATAGACGGAGCGGAACGGGAACGCCCGTCAAAAAGCCGCATGGCCGAAATTGACGGACAACGGAATATATCCTATAAATACAGAAGGCTGCGCCCAGGAGGTGTTATGCGTCCCGACCTGCGAAGGAAAAGAATTGCCCAGCGCAAACGCGCCGAGCTTGCAGAATTGAACTCTGCCCTCGCGAGATTGAGAAAGCACCGAGGCCGCATCATAAAACATCCGAGTCATCCCCAGAGCGGGGAGATTCTTATGGTTGAAAAGACCATACAGGAGCTCCGCCTCGTCATCGTTCCCCTGCGGCACGAGATCAATCAGATCCTCTGCCGCCCCCCATGCCCCAAGCCCCTTGAAGCTTGGGGGTTTTCATATTTTATATGGGTTTTGGGGCATTCCGGGAGGGGGCTTGCATTATTTGATAGGCTTATGGTATAATAGAAACGTTGTAAGTGTTCTTAGAGGTTTGCATTCGCCAGGCGCTCGCGTTTTTGCGGCCTGCCGTGGTAGAGCAGCGGAAGAGAAGCAGGTCGCCTTACACGCAAAGAGATAGATTAGAATGGCTACTAAATTGTACGTTGGCGGATTGCCCTACTCGACGACTCAGGATGAACTCCAGGAGGCGTTTGCGAAGGCAGGTTCCGTCGTGTCCGCGAGCATCATCACGGACAAGATGACCGGTCGCTCGCGCGGCTTCGGATTCGTCGAAATGGCGTCCAACGACGAAGCGCAGAAGGCTATCGAGATGTGGAATGGTAACGATTTCGGCGGGCGCAAGCTCACCGTGAACGAGGCCAAGCCCCTCGAGCCCCGCGCTCCTCGCCGGGACAACGATTTCGGCGGAGGCCGGAACTGGCAGTAAGCACTGTCTCAAAAACGCCCCTTCGGGGGCGTTTTTGTTTTGCAAACGTGATAAAATGACCCTATGGAAATCATCCTTCTTCTGATCGTCGCGGTCCTCTTTGCCGCGATCGCATGGCGCCTCTGGATGCCCGCCAAACAGGCGGAGCCGGAAAAGCGGGATGACGGTTCCCTGCTCCTTATCCAGAACCAGATTCAGGACCAGCAGAAGCGGCTCGATATGCAGATGCGGGAGCTCGCGCGCACGCTCGATGCGCGCCTCAGCGACTCCACGAAGACGGTGTTCTCGCAGGCGCAGGCAAGCGAGCGGATCGTGCGCGAGGTGACGGCCGAGCTTACGAAGGTCGCGGAAGGGCAGAAGCAGATCGGCGCGCTGAACGACCAGCTTCGCAACCTGAACGACATATTGAAGAACACGAAAACCCGCGGCGTCCTCGGCGAATATTTTCTCGAAACGGTGCTCAAAAACGTGCTCGCGCCGAACACCTATCAGCTCCAGTATCCCTTCAAGGACAACTCGAAGGTGGATGCCGTCATTTTCTACCAGGACAAGGTGATCCCCATCGATTCGAAATTCTCGCTCGAGAACTATAATCGGCTTGCGGGCGCGGCAACGGATGAGGAGCGCAAGCGCTACGGCGACGCGCTCCGCATGGACCTCCGGACGCGCATCGACGAGACGTCGAAATATATCAAACCCGCCGAGGATACGGTGGATTTCGCGTTCATGTTCATTCCCTCGGAAGCGCTCTATTACGATCTCCTCATCAACAAGATCGGCGTGAGCGCGGAGCGCGACCTTATCCAGTACGCCGCAGAAAAGCACGTCTATCCCGTGTCGCCGACCACGTTCTATGTCTATCTCCAGATGGTATACCAGGGCCTGCGGCAGATGCAGATCAATACGTCCGCGCAGCAGATCATCAAGGGCGTAGGCGAGCTCCAGCGGCACCTCGTGCGGTACGAGGAATACCTCGAAAAGATCGGCGCGCATCTCGCGACGACGACGAACGCGTACAACACCGCATCCAAGGAATTCGCGAAGATCGAAAAGGACGTGGTGAAGATCGGGAATATCTCCCCGGAGAACGCGCCGGATGCGGCCGCACCGCAGCACGCGCTTCCCGCGGACGGCGCCTCGGAATAATGGGGATTTGCGGGAACGCCGCACGATACGGGCCGCGTACGGCGGAATACGTACGCGCATGCAAATAAAAATCCCCGGCAACGCGCCGGGGATTCAATGGAGAATTGCCGCCACTAACGCTTTCTTCGCCTCAGGAATGCGGGGATGTCCCATGCATCGTTCTCCTTTTCCTTGTTCGAATTCATTGCGGCGACGCCTCCCGCCTTTGCCGCAGTGTCGCCTTTTTGGGCGTTCGGTGCCGCGGCGGAATTGATCCTCTGCTGGGCCACGAGCTCGTCGGCGGATTCCTCGCCGCGCGCATGAATGGTGGTCTCTTTGGAAGACATTCCGCCGGAGAAACCGCCCCGCTCGGACATTGTCGTGGGCGTGGACTGCTTCTTCGCACCGATCGACGGCGCTTCGAACCCGGGCCTCCCGAAAATCCCCTGGCGGGGCTCGTAGGAATTGGTGCCGAAGAGCGAACCGCTCTGGCTTCCGTTGAAGCCTGCCGCAACGACGGTCACCTTGAGCTGCCCCGCAGGCATCATCCGGTCGTAATAGGCGCCGAAGATGATGCGGGCTCCGGGATCCGCGGTCTGGGCAACGATCTTTGCGGCATCGTTCACTTCGGTCATCTTGAGGTCGCGGCCGCCCGTGATCCCGAGGAGCACGGCCCTCGCCCCGTCGGGGCTCGTCTCAAGGAGCGGCGAATGGAGCGCGGCCGTCACGGCCTTCACCGCGCGATCGGGGCCGGTAGCCCGCCCCACGCCGATGATGGCGATGCCCGCATCCTGCATGATGTTCTTCACATCCGCGAAATCGACATTGATGATGCCGGGCATGGCGATCATCTCGACGAGGCCTTTCAATGCGTTGCGGAGAATGTCGTCGATCGCCTCGAAGGCTTTCACGATGGGCGTGTCCTTGCCGATCACGGTGAAAATGCGGTCGTTCGGCACGACGATCATCGCGTCAACCTTGTCGCGGAGCTTCAGAAGACCCTCGCTTGCAAGCCTCTCGCGCTGCGAGCCCTCGAATGCGAACGGCTTCGTGACGACGGCGACCGTAAGCGCACCCGCCTGCTTCGCGGTCTCCGCGATGACGGGCGTGGCGCCCGTGCCCGTCCCGCCGCCAAGCCCTGCGGCGATGAACACGAGGTCCGCCCCTTGGACCACTTCGCTGATCTCGGAACGGTTCTCCTCGGCCGCCTGGCGTCCGAGATCGGGATTCATACCGGTCCCAAGGCCCTTGGTGAGCCCCTTGCCGATATAGAGCCGGGTCTTCACTTCGCAATGATCGAGATCCTGGTGGTCGGTATTGATGGCGACGAAATCAACGCCGCGGTAAAAATCCTTCGCCATGCGGGCAACGGCGTTGCCGCCCCCTCCTCCCACGCCGATGACTTTAACGTTGGCCGAAAGCGGCTGGAACGGTTTTTTCTTTTCCGAACTTGTCCGCCGGGTGCCCTTGCGACGCGGTGCGGTGTGATATATGTTCGCCTTCGCCATGATCGATTGTTCCTATGATGCTATCACAAAAAATCAGGGAGTGAAATAGTTGAAAAAGCTCTTGAGGCCGGCTTTCGGGGACGCCGCCTCCTCGGTCATACCCTGGGCCTGCATACCCCATAATATAAGGCCGAATGCGGTGGTGAAAGAGGGATCCTCGAGGTATTCCTTGAACGCGCCGCCCTCCGCCTCCCAATCCTCGGGAAGCGTGAAACCGATCTGCGCGGAAAGCTTCATCTCCTGTTTCACGAGATCCGTGATGCCGGGAAGCTTGGCGCCGCCGCCCACGATCACCGCGCCTCCGGGGAGCTGGCCGAACTTCTGGATGAGCTTCAGTTCGTTGTTCGCGAGATCGAAGACCTCTTCGAGGCGCGATTCGATGATCTCGGCGATGAACCGGCGGGAAACCGCGGCCTTCGCCTGGGGAACGAACTTCGAGAGATCCACGGATTCCTTGGCGCCCACCTCGCGGGAAAGCGCATACCCGTAACGGAGCTTCACCTCTTCCGCGGCATCAACGGGGATCTTGAGGCCCACGGCGAGATCGTTCGAGATGTTGCCCGCGCCCACGGGGAACTTCGCGATGCCGAGCAGGCGGTCCTCTTCGTAAGAGATGACTCCCGTCGTACCGAATCCGATATCGATAAGCACCGTACCGAGATCCCGCTGCCGCTTCGAGAGCGCCGCATGCGCCGCGGCAAGCGGTCCGAACAAAAGCCCCAGCACATCCCCTCCCGCAAGCTCGATAGCCCGTGAAAGCGCTTTGATATGGGGCGAGAACGCATCGATGACGAGCGACTGGACCTCGAGCCGCGACCCGGAAAGGCCGAGCGGGTCCACGATATCCCCCACGCCGTCAACCATATATTCCCTCGTGATCGCGTGGACGATCATGCGGTTCTGCGGAAGGTTCACCGCCTGCGACGCACGGACCGCGCGGTCGACATCGTCCTTATAGATCTCCGCATCCGCGCGCGAGACCGCGACGATGCCGCGAGAGATCTGCATCTTCGCCTGGGGCGTCCCGAGGCTCGCGTAAATATTCTTCGCCGCGGACTTGGATACCTTCTTCGCCTCGACGATCGCCCGGTTGATCGCATGGGTGGCTTCGCCAAGATCGATGACGGCCCCTTTCCGCAGGCCGAACGAAGGCTCTTCATAGACGTGCAATACCGTCGGCCGGCGGCCGCGGCAGTCCGCAACGACGAGCTTGAGGGAAGAGGTACCGATATCGAGACCCGTAATAATATCACTGCCGCCTCCAAATCCCCTGAATTTCATACCACTATGATATCAGGAAAAACGGGCGAAAGGAACTGTGTAAAAGAAACGCCGCGCAAATCGCGGCGTCGGGTCATGGTCGCGCGCCCTTTCTTTTCCCGAGAGCTTCCAAGACCTTGGCCTCAAGTCCTTCCATCCGGACGGCATCCGTTTTCTTTTCATGATCATATCCGAGAAGATGGAGGATGCCATGAAGAAGGAGCGGCGCGGCGCGGTCGGGCTCCTTGCGTAAAATGTCCTTATTGAGATATACCTCGCCGAGATACTTCGCCCGGACCTCGGGATGCGGGAATGCGAGGGGGTCCCTGAACGAGAGCACGTTCGGCTCGGTCTTTTTCTTTATGAAACGGGCTTTGAGCGCCGCGATGTCGGCATCCTTGAGGAGAAAGATATCGAGGGTCGCGCCGGTGACCCTGAGCTGCTTCAAGAGCTTCTTTGCGAGCGTATGGAGTGCGGCTTCGGTCCAGAGGGGCATGGTCGTGCGCGTGCGAATGGCTTACGCGCCCAATGCTTCCTTGATGACCTCCCCGACGGCCGTACCGTCCGCGCGGCCCTTCACTTCCTTCATCGTCTCACGCATGAGCGAGGAGAAATCGTTCGCACCCGCGGCATGCGCCTTTGCCACGATGGCCGCGATCTCTTCGCGCGAAAGCTCCTTCGGAAGATACTCCATGATCACCGCAAGGTCCGCCTGTTCCTTCGCCGCGAGGTCCGCACGGCCTCCCTGCGTGAAAAGCGCGATGGACTCCTTGCGCCGCTTTGCCTCCTTCCGGAGCACCGTGATCGCTTCCTCGTCCGTAAGGACGGCGGACGGGTCCTTTGCCTGTTTTTCCTTTTCCGCGGCCTTGAGCCCCGAAAGCACGAAACGCACCGTCTCAAGGCGCGCATGATCGCCGCTCTTCATGGCGGCCTTCATATCATCGGTGATTTTCTGGATGAGGGACATAGGTTCTTGTGGTAAAACGACCGCCGAACCCGCTGCCGCTAGAGGAGCCCGAGCTTCTTCTGGCGCTCGATATCCGCCTTCTTCTCTTCGCGGTGGATAGCCGACGCACGGCGCTTGATCCTGCTCATAGGACGGTCATGATACTTCCGGCTGCGGACTTCTTTCAGAATGCCGCTGCGCTTCACCCGGCGGGTGAAGTTGTAGAGTATTGCGTTCGGCGATTCACCGTCCTTTTTGCGTACTTCTATTGCCATGAGGAAGAGTATATAGGAGCCGGCTGTATTTGGCAAGAGCCGCCGCGGACATGGCGGCCGGCCGAGAGGTCCGAAACCCGGCTCCCTCAAAACCGGAACCGTCCTGCTATTTTGCGGACAAGCGCCGCTTGAGCTCGTCCACGATCTTATCCACGGCCACCGCCTCCTGGGTGCCGTTCGTGAGGTCCCGGAGAATGAGGGTATTTTCGTACATTTCCTTCTGCCCGAGGATGAGCGCAAGCCCGAGGCCCTCCTTATCGGCCACTTTGAGCTGATTGCCGAGGGAATCCTTCGTGAGCGATTCGGAGACCATGATCCCTTTTTCCCGGAGCATCTTCACAAGCGCAAAGGAACGCTTCTTCGAAAGGTCGCCCGCATGGGCGAAAAACACGCGCTTTGCGGCGGCGGCCGCGGCGCCGTTCGGCGAGATCTCCTTGGCGCGCATGATGGCGATCAGGCGCTCGACGCCCGACGCGCCTCCTATCGCCGGAGTGATGTGCCCGCCGATCGTTTCCATGAGATAATCGTAGCGCCCGCCGGCCGCAAGGGCGCCGATCTCCTCCTCGGGGCCGGAGGCATAGAACTCGAACACGGTCCTGCTGTAATAATCGAGCCCCCGCACGAGCCGCGGATCGAGCTCATAGGGGATCTTCACCTCGTCGAGATACTCAAGCGCTTCCTTGAAATGGTTGCTGCAGTTCACGCACAACTTGTCGAGGATGCTCGGCGCGTCCGCTTTGAGCTTCTCGCATCCGGGCTCCTTGCAGTCGAGAAGGCGCAGGGGGTTCGTATCCACGCGCGCGCGGCAATCCTCGCAGATCTCGCTCTCGTGGGACTTGTAGTAGGCAATGAGCTGTTTGCGGTAGATCGGGCGGCACACGCGGCACCCGATGGAGTTCAGCTTGAGGATCGGCGACTTGATCTTGAGCTCCGCGAGAAGGTCGCTGAAGAACGAGATGGTCTCCGCATCGTACATGGGATCGCTCACGCTTCCGAGGGTCTCGAGATCGATCTGGGTGAACTGCCGCGCGCGTCCGAGCTGCGGACGCTCATGGCGGAAGATATGCCCCATCGCGATGAGCCGCTGGGGCTGGGGCATGCGGGACATGCCGTGCTCGAGATAGGCGCGGGCGATGCCGGGCGTATACTCGGGCCGGAGCGCGAGGGAATCGCCTCCTTTCGTCTTCAGCGTATACATCTCTTTCTGGACGACGTCGGTCGTCTCCCCGGAGGTCTTATTATAGAGCTCCGCAAATTCGAGCACGGGAGGCTCGATGCGGGAAAACCCGTAGCGCTTGGCGAGACCGCGCGTCACCCCTTCGATCCTCTCCCAATAGGGCTCGTCCGAAGGAAGCACGTCGTGCATGCCTTTGACGGCCTGGAACGAACGCGCCGGGGCCTGCTCTTTCTCTTTCTTGTTTTCGACGGAAGACATGGCGCTTGTTGGTGGATGTGGTGCGGACGAGACCTTTACGAACCGCCTGCGGCGGAAGCGGGATACGCGGGAGCGGAGAACACCGAAAGCTGATTGAGCGGCCACAGGCGGAAACGGACAAGGCCCACGATGTCCGATGCCGGCATGAAGCCCCAGCTCCGCGAATCATAGCTCAGGGGACGATTGTCGCCGAGCACGTAGTACTCGCCCTGGGGCACCATGACGTCGTAGTGGCCCGAGGTCACCGTACCGGCGGAGAGATAGGGCTCCTTGAGAAGCAGACCGTTCGGATGCTGGGCATCGTCGATGGTGACCGAGCCGTTATTGATGATCACGCGATCCCCGGGAAGACCGATGATGCGCTTCACGAAATATGTGGAATAATCCTGAGGGTCGTGGAACACGATGATCTCGCCGCGCTCCGGAGGACGGATGCGGTAGGTAAGTTCGTCGATGAGGAGATAGTTGCCGTCCGAGAGCGTGGGATACATGCTCGTACCGCTCACGAGGAACGGCTGGACGAGGAATGCGCGGATAATGAAGACCGCGGCGACGGCGATCACGGCGATTTCCACCACCTCAAGGAGCGACGCTAAAAATTTCCTCATATAAGTAGTACCATTATAAAGAACATGACACACGATGCGCAAGTCAGGATCATAGTGGGTCTCGGCAACCCGGGTCCGGAATACGAACACACCTACCACAACACGGGGGCGCTTTCGCTTCCCTTCATCGCCGCAGGGCTCGGGACGGAAGAAAACCCGCTCGCATTCGTCCGCTACAAGAAGAGCTTTGCATACGCAAAGACGGGTACGTGGGTGTTCGTGAAACCGCTTGTATACATGAACGAGTCCGGCGGGGCCGTGAAAGATGCACTCAAGGTGTTCAAGGCCGCGCCCGGCAATCTCGCGGTGGCGCACGACGACAGCGATCTCACGATCGGATCGTTCAAGATCGCGATGGGCGGCGGCGCGGCGGGACACAACGGGATACGCTCCATCGTCGAACAGATCGGCACGCAGGAGTTCCTTCGCATCCGCATCGGGATCCGCGCGGCGCACGAGGCGCATCGCAAAAAAGCGGGAGAATTCGTACTCTCGACGATCACCCCCGCGAATATGAAAACACTGAAAGAGGCGTTCGGCGCTGCCGCGCGCGCACTGCCGGAGAAATGGCCTTCGACGTGATCCCGCCGATCGCGGCCCCTACGGAATGACGTGGCCGGAGAGCGAGAAGGTGAGCGAGAACGAATACATGCTGCCGGAGGGCTGGATCGCCGAAAGAGGCAGATTCACCCCCGTGAACGCGGGATCGGCGGTAAGATAGTCCCTGAACTGGACGATGTCGTCCGCCGTGGAGGCGATGCCCGATACGAAGACGGGGGCCGAGGCTCCCTGGAAGGTCACGCGGCTCAGGGTCACGGAGCTCGAGGCCGCCATCGTATCGAGGCGGTCAAAGATATCGTGGCTCTTATCCGCGGAGAACTGCGCGGCGAGCGCGAGGCTCACATCGTTGTTGAACGCCGTAGAGGATGCCTGGAGCGCCGCGATCTGGGACATGAGCTTCCCCTGCCCTCCCGGCGCGCCGCTCGCAACGACCTCGTTCGTGATGCCGCCGAGGAAGTTGTACGCGAGCGCGAGGGTGGCCACGAGAATGCCGAGCGTGACGGGCACGAGCACGCTCCAAAAATCGAGGAAGGCGATCGTTTGCTGTTTATGATAGGCATCGGCCGCAACGTCGCCCGAAAGGCTTATCTCCCCCTTCCCTATGCCGCCGCGGAGCGCGGCACCGTAGGCCGCAAGCCATTCCTGCATATCCTCGCCGGCATTGAACGCCGGCGAAAGGACGGGGAGGGTGGTGACGCCGGCGATCGCCGAGGACGCCTCTTTTCCGAATGCAACCGCGACCACAAGGACGCCCCCGAGCTCCTCCTGCCACCGCTGATGGTAGAAATTGAAGACCTGCCGGAAGTTCGCCGTAACAGCCTCGTTGAAGCGCTCCATGGTGACCTGCCCCTTGGCATCGCCGAGATCGGTCCAGGGGGTCTGATATTCAAAGTAGAGCTCGCCGTTCCTCAGCACGAGGAAATCGATGCCCGTATCGTCGATATCGAGGAGAAGATACGACCGCGAGGAATCAAGGGATGCGGTCCGCTCCCTGATGGTGCGAGCGAGGGAAATGGCACGCGACTCGACGTCGATGGCCACGAATCCCGCCTCGAAAAGGATGGGGATGAGGTCGTCCACCACGCTCCGTTCGATGAAGGCCGAAGCGATCTGGATCCGCATCGCGCCCGCATCGCTCGCAAGCACGCGCGAACCGAAGTAGGACTTTGCAAGATCGTCCGGCGAGGACATCTGCACATTGAGATCGATCGCTTTCTTGAGCTCCTCTCCCTGGAGGAGTGGGAGCGTGAACGACTGGGTGTAGACGTTCGCGGAACCGAGCGACACGACAACGGTCATTTTCCGGCCCGGATGCCCGTGAAGGAACGGAACCTGGGAACGGAGCTCCTGGAGCGCCCGGGCGAGCGTGACGGGATCCTTCACCGCGCCGCGCTGCATGACGCCGGGACCGAGCACGGTGGCCACGAAACGCCACGTTTCTTTGTCGAGATACGCGAGCCGGAGCACCTGATCGGTGATCTCAAGACCGCCCACATCGCTCGTCACATGGAGCAAAGAAAGCAGCTTATCGAATCGTTGGCGAATCCTTTTGGAATCCATATGCTTATTTTACCAAATCGCCGGCCGCGGCGCCGCATGGCGTCATTGCACCTGGGTCCAGGACACGATGCTGATCTGTCCGTTGGGTGCGGTAGAGGCGATCACTCGGATCGCTTTCGTATGGAACGATGCCGTCGCGGTCGAAGTGACCGTATAGAACCCCGCGGAAGGGGTATTGTTCGCCACCTTCACCTGCGCCGTCACGTTGTTCACGGGAAGCGAGTACGATGCGGGAAACGAGGCGATCGATCCCCGCGTGAGGCGCAGGAGGGCATCCTCGACGCCCCCGGTTGCCGCCGCCTGCGCTTCGGCATTGTACTTTATCCCATAACTCGATCCGATGAGCGATCCCGAAAGAAAGAGCAGAAGCAGAGCGACGAGCCCTATCACGGAACCGATGAGAAGCACCATGCCGACGAACATCTGTCCGTTACGCCGGGGATCGTCCGTATGAATATGGCTTTGGGATTGTATGGTCATGATGTTTCAGTATCCCACCTCTCCCGTAGGGGCGATGCTGATGGTCGTGGAAACGAGGGGGGTCGTACGCGATTCGTAAAGACCCACGCTGATGGTCGTCGTCGCGGGGCAGGTAAACCCCCCGCAAATGCCGTATGCGCCGATCGGCTGGCCCGGAGCGACGCCGCCCGCGGAGTAGTACACGAAAAGCGATCCTCCGACGGGTAGGGTCGAGGTGGTGTACGCGACGGAGGACGGCAGCGCATAATGCCCGCCCACAAGCGCGATGGATGACGTGATGCCCGCGGTCGAGGTGGCGAAGAAAAGCCCGAAGTAAGGCGTGGTGGCCGTGGTGTTCGCCATTTCGACGCCCCAGAACCCGCTCACGGTCTGGCCGTTCTCGTCTCCCGACATCGTGCGGCTCTGTGCCTCCCGGAGGGTGGTCGCGATCTCCTGCGTCACGGACGTCACCTGGAGCGAAGCCTTCTCTCCGGGGGCGCTCAGAAGGAGCGCGACGCCGATCACCATGACGATGGCGATGACGATGAGCATTTCAATGAGCGTGAACCCTCGGTGCTTCATGGTGCGATGAATACGACTAGAAGGAGGTGGTGAGCTGGTAGATCGGGACGATGATGGAAAGCGCGATAACAGCCACCATGATGCCCATGGCAAGGAGCATGACGGGCTCGAGAAGGGAGACGAGCGCGGTAATGTTCGAATCCACGTTCGCGGCATAGAACTGCGCAAGCGTATCGAGCACCTCTTCGAGGTGCCCCGCGCGCTCGGAAATGGCGACAAGGTTCGTGACGACCTTCGGAAACACCGTCTCGCGCTTGAATGCCTCCCCGATCGTAAGGCCCTTCTCGAGCCCCTCGGACGTGATGCGCATGAGCGCATCCCGGTAGCTCCGCACGCCGACCGTGTCCGCGGCGATCACGATCGTCTGGTTGATGGGAAGGCCCGCGGACAGAAGCGAACTCATGGTGGACGCCATGCGCTGCATCGCAAGCTCCTCATAGATCGATCTGATGAACGGCGTACGCATCATAAGGTCGTCGAAGATCCGGCGGCCCGTCACGGTTTTCCACACGAACCATACGAGAGCCGCAAGGACGATGATGACCGTGGGCGCGATGATGTAAAGGTTGGCGCCGATGAACAGTCCCACCCCGAACACGATGCGCGAGAACGTGGGAGGTTCGATGCCGCTCGACGAGAACACGCCCGCCACCTTCGGCAGGGCGTACGTCACAAGGAACGTGAGAATGGCGGACGCGATGAGCACGAGCACCGCCGGATAAATGAGCGCGGAACGCACATGGCTCTGCAGCTCCGCATCCTTTTCAAGCGACACGGAAAGGTCCTCGAATGTCTTCTGAAGATTGCCGGACTTCTCCGCCGCGCGCACGAGGCTTATGAATGTGGGCGAGAACGTCTTCGGATAGGCGGCGAAGGTCTCGTAGAAAGGCCTTCCTTTGCTGAGATTTTCGCGGACCTCGAGAAGGAATACGCGCACCGCCGGTTTGTCGAAATCGTCGATAAGGATGTTGATGGCGGACATGAGGTCCGTGCCCACGCGGAGCATGAGCGCAAGATATTTCGTGAGGAAAACCTTGTCGGAAGTATTGATTTTTCCCGTGCCGAACAGGAAATTCTTCTTCTCTTCTACGGGCTTCACGGATACGGGACGCAACCCTTTTCCCGCAAGCCAATGGAGCGCGTCCTGGAGGTCGTTGCCCTCAAGGTCGCCTTCGGTCATCTGGCCCGTCGCGTCGGCCGCCACGTAATGGAACAGCATACTTCAATGATACCACACCGACCGCCCCTACTCCCGGATGACGCGGAGCACCTCTTCAAGCGTCGTCTGCGCAAGCTGCACCTTGCGGATGCCGTCCTCGAACATCGTGGCCATCCCGTTCGCGCTCGCCTGTTCGCGGAGCGCCTCGAGGCTGAATTCGGGCTTCGTAATGATCTCCTTCATCTTCTCGTCCACCTCCATGATCTCGTAGATGCCGATGCGGCCCCGGTACCCGGTGCCGCCGCACGCCGCGCACCCTTTGCCGCGGTAAAGCACGGTGGGCACTTTCACCTTCGGCACACCGCCCACGCTCACGCGCTTCAGCTGCTGCTCGATGGCGGCAAGGGAACCCGTATCCGGCTCATAGGAATAGATGCAGGTCGGGCAGATCCTCCGCACAAGGCGCTGGGCGATGATCATGTTGAGCACCGAACTCACGAGGAACGGCGGTACGCCGAGATCGAAAAAGCGCGGCACCGCGGTGGGCGCATCGTTCGTATGGAGCGAGGAGAGCAGGAGGTGCCCCGTGAGGGATGCCTGCACGGAAATATCGGCGGTCTCGGCATCGCGGATCTCGCCGACCATGATGATGTTCGGGTCCTGCCGGAGGAGTGCGCGGAGTCCGGATGCGAACGTGATCCCCGCCTGCGGATTGATCTGGGTCTGGTTCACGTAGCGCATGTTGTATTCGATCGGGTCCTCGATCGTCGTGATGTTCACCTGCGGATGGTTCAGCATGTTCATGAGCGTATAGAGCGTCGTCGTCTTTCCCGACCCGGTGGGGCCGCAGGAGATGATCATGCCGTAGGCCTTTTTGAGGTTCTCGGCGACGACCTTCGTGTCCTCCTGCGAAAGGCCGAGTTCCTCGAGGGAAAGCGGCTTCTCGGAGGATTCGAGAAGGCGCATTTCCGCTTTTTCCCCATAGAACGTGGGCATCACCGACACGCGGACGTCGATCGACTGAGAACCCACTTCATAGCGGAAGCGCCCGTCCTGGGGCGTGAAGTGCTCGTCGAGCTTGAGCCCCGCAAGAAGCTTGATGCGCGCCACGATCGCGGGATGGATGTCCTTCGGAATGCTCATGATCTCGTAAAGGATGCCGTCGATGCGGTAACGGATATACGTGGCGTCCTCAAGGATTTCGATATGGATGTCCGACGCGCGCGAGGCGAGCGCATAGGAAAGGACGTTGTCCACGATGGCGATGATGGGAAGGTCGGCGGCGGCCTCCTTCGCATCTTTGGCCCCCGCAACGAGCGAGGCGCGGATGTTGTCGTCGATGAGCTTCTTGAAATCCTGCCCGAGTTCGTACCCGTATACGGAAAATCCCCGGTTGAGATCCTCGCGCGTCGCAAGGAACGGCCGGATCTTCGCCTTGAGGCGCTCCTCGAGGAATTCGCGCGTCGCAAGATCGGAGGGATCCGTCATGGCGGCATCGTACGTGCCGTCCGTCTCGCGGGCGAAAAGGATCACCTGCCGGGAACGGGCGATGTCCTCCGGAAGGGCGTTCACCGCTTCGCGGTCGAGCGATTCCATGGCGATGTTCGCGCGGGCCACGCCGAGCGCTCCCGCAATGAGATTGCCGAGATAATCCGACGCCACCACGCGGTCGGCCACGAGCACATCGAGAATGCTCTGGTTCTTGCGGTCGGCCTCGACGGCGATCGCGTCGAATCGCTCGGGCGCGACGACGCCGTCGGCGACGAGGAGCTGTTTCAGCTGGTCGATGGGGATCGGTAACTGCATATCTCTCATTATATAGGAAATGCGGGACAAACATAAAACCCCGGGTACCCGGGGTTTTATGGGAAACGCTCCTCGTACGCGCTAGAGGTTGACGTTCGTTCCCGCTTCGTACGTGCTCGTGCTGTTGCCACCGTCGCCGGTCTCAACGTCGCCCGAACCGCCGTTCTGATACTTCGTACTTTCCATCTTGGCCGCGATCTTGTACTGCGTACCGTTCGTAAGATACGTATACATGCAAGGCGAACCGCCCACGCAATTCGCATTCTGTCCGGTCCCGAGCGGGTCAATCGGAAGCGATCCGAAGGGGGCTCCCGAGCTGATCGCGCCGAAATTGATCGGGATCCATCCCGTACCATTCACCGCGCGACTCGTGGCGCTCG
>JAJYDL010000023.1 GCA_021777495.1 bacterium | reverse complement strand
TGGACCGTGCGACGATCAACGCCGCGATACAGAACATAAAGGAGGATATCGAATACGACAAAGTAGCGGTCCGACTGCTCCTCAAAACCGTCTATCGCCGCGTGATCGGAGAATACGACAACGACCAGGAGGTGCTCCGCAAGAAGCACCGGGATGCATTCGCCGGCTGGGTGAAAAAAGGCGTGGAAGACGGCCTCCTCGACCCCCGCATGCTCGCGAGCTTCGACCTCAAAGCGCTCGCCGCGGTGCTCGATATTGCACGGGACGAGATATTCCTCTACAGCGGCCTCGATACGCTCCTCCACCGCTACGCGATCAAGGATAAGAACGAGGAAGCGTACGAAACGCCCCAATATTTCTTCATGCGGGTTGCCATGGGCCTTGCATTCAACGAAAAGGACCCCACGCTCTGGGCAAAGCGGTTTTATGAGAAAATGTCGCGCCACGAGTATATTTCCGGTGGCTCGACGAACATCGGGGCCGGGACCACGCGCCCCTCGCTTTCAAACTGCTTCCTCATGCAGATCGAGGACGACATGGGGCATATTGCGAAGTCGGTCTCGGACGTCATGATGCTTTCAAAGGCATCGGGGGGCATCGGCGCATCGGTGACGAAGCTGCGCGCCACGGGATCTCCCCTTTCTTCGAACAACACCCCTTCGAGCGGTCCGACGCCCTTTGCGAAGATCATCGATACCGCAATCCGAGCGATCCAGCGCGGCGGCAAGAAAAAAGGAGCGCTCTGCTTCTATATGGAAAACTGGCACCTCGATTTCCCGGAGTTCATCGACTGGAAGCATAATGCCGGCGACGATTACATGCGCATGCGCACGGCGGACACGGCGGTCTTCATGACCGACGAGTTCATGCGCAGGGTGAAGGAAGGAGGGATGTGGTACATGTTCGATCCGAAAGAGACGCCGGACCTCGTGGAACTTTACGGCAGGGCCTTCAGCAAGCGCTATGCGGAATATATCGAGAAAGCCGAGCGGGGCGAGCTCCGCGTGTTCAAGAAGGTCCCGGCGGAAGAGCAGTTCCGCCAGATCCTTGTGGCGCTCCAGACGACCTCTCATCCGTGGCTTACCTGGAAAGATCCCATCAACCTCCGCGCCCTTAACAACAACACGGGCACGATCCATATGTCGAATCTTTGCACGGAGATCTGCCTTCCGCAGGACCGCGAGAACATCGCCGTCTGCAACCTTGCGTCGCTCAACCTTGCGGCCCACGTGCACCACAAACAGATCGACTGGGAACGGCTCGAGGAAAGCATCCGCTACGCCGTGCGCCAGCTCGACGACCTCATTGACATCAACCAGCTCCCCATCGCGGAAGCGGAGCACGCGGACAAGGCGAACCGCGCGATCGGCCTTGGGGTGATGGGATTTGCGGACGTGCTCGAACAGCTCGGCATGGCCTACGACAGCCCCCATGCATGGGACTTCGCGGATCGCATGTTCGAATTCGTGAGTTATGTGGCAATCGACGAAAGCGCGGATCTTGCGGCCGAACGGGGCGCATACCCCAATTTCAAAGGGTCGGGATGGTCAAAAGGGATGGTTCCCGTCGATTCGATAAAACGGCTCGAAACGGAACGCGGCATGGAACTTACCGTCGACAAATCCCACCATTACAAAGGGCTCCACTGGGATGCCCTGAGGGAAAAAGTGAAAAAGGGCATGCGAAACGCGACACTGATGGCCGTAGCGCCCAACGCGAACATCGGCCTCGTCGCGGGGACGACCCCGGGCATCGATCCCCGCTTCGCCCAGGTATTCTCCCGCAACAAGATATCGGGAAAGTACATGGATCTCAACCATAATCTTGCGAACGACCTCAAGAACCTCGGGATATGGGACAAAGTGAAAGACCTCATCATCGCGGAACAGGGCGATATCGCCTCGATCGGCGAGATCCCTCAGCACATCCGCGATATCTACAAAACGTCGTTCAGCACCTCGCCGTACGCGTTCATCGAAGTCGCGGCGCGCGCGCAGAAATGGATCGACCAGGCCCTCTCGCGGAACATGTACCTTGAAACGCGGGACATCGGCGAGACGATGGAGATCTATAGAACGGCATGGGAAAAAGGCGTAAAGACGACCTACTACCTCCATATGAAGCCTCGCCATACCGCCGAACAAAGCACCGTACACGTGAACAAGGCCGAGGCGATGGGCAAACGGGGCTTCGCCGCGGTGATGCACGCCGCCGCGGAAGCGCCGGCGGATGCTGCGGCATCCGAGCCTGCAACCGTATCCGTCCCTTCGACCTCCTTCGCGTCCGTTGCAAAGGAACCCCTGGCGTCCACGGCCGTCGCCTCGTTCATGGGAACGCCGAACGCGGAGATACGGGAAGCGGCCTTCCGCGCCGCGCCGCAGGAAGCGCGCGCGCCGCGCATGGAACCGCAGGCAACGGCGAAAAAGGAACCGCGCATCATGCCGCCCTCCGACCCTCAGGCCGACCTCGTCTGCGACAGTTGCCAATGATGCGCGGAATGGACGACGCGCATAAAGAACAAACGAACACACCACCAACGACATGCTGATCGGAAAAGCGTCCCCCGAGGACATGAACATCCACCCCATCCGTTACCAATGGGCCTATGACCTCTACAACCAGGCGGTGCGCAACACGTGGTTCCCCCACGAGATCGCGCTCAAGGAAGACCTCTTCGACTGGGAAAAAATGACCGACGATGAACGCCATGCCGTCGAATTCCTCATCTCGTTCTTCAACCCCGCCGAACTCATCGTGAACCGCTCGATAGCGCTCGGCATCTATCCCTATCTCAAATCGCCCGAATGCCACCTGTACCTCGCAAAGCAGATGTGGGAGGAGGCGAACCATTGCGTGGCGTTCGAATACGTGCTTGAAACGTTCCCCATTGACCGCGATGAGGCATTCGGCCGCCATATCGCCGTCCCCTCGATGAAAGCGAAGGAGGATTATATCAACCACTACATGAAGCGGATGACCGAACAGTCGCTTGACGTCTCGACGCCGGAAGGCAAGAAGGATTTCATCCGCAACCTCGTTGCCACGAACATCGTGATGGAAGGCATCTGGTTCTACAGCGGCTTCATGGTCGTGCTCTCGTTCCGCCAGAGGAACCAGCTCCGCAACCTCGGTTCGCTCATCAACTGGGTGCTCCGCGACGAATCGCTGCACCTTAAATTCGGCATGAACCTCATCCAGAACATCCTCGAAGAAAACGCCGAAATCCTCACGCGCGAATTCGCGGAAGAGATCAAGAACATCGTCGTGCAGGGTGTGGACCTCGAGGTGAGCTACAACAAGGATCTCTTTCCCCGCGGCATTCTGGGACTCAACGCGGATTACGTGAACCAGTACGTGCAGTACGTCGCCGACCGGCGCCTCGAGGAGCTCGGCATCGGAGCCCATTATGGCGCGAAGAACCCCGCAAAATGGATGAGCGGCGCGACCGACGTCCTTGAGCTCGTGAATTTCTTCGAAGCCCAGAACACATCGTACGAAGTGGATGCCCGCGCCACGGACCACGCGCACAAGAAGAAAGAAGAGGACCGGGCATGATGCGGACAGGAAATGCGGAAGCGGACGCCGCTGATCTGCTATAATGGTCTTATATGATGCATTGGCTGCGCACTTCTCTCACCCTGAACCGCCTCCTCCTCATCCTCCTCGCGGCCGCGGTCGTGCTTGGCGTGATCGCGTATGTCACCGTATTCAACACGGGAGGGACCTATGTGGTGACTTCGCCGCTCCCCACGGGCACCGTAGCGTATAACCTGACGGATGCCGCAAGCTCGACGGCGAGTTCGACCGCAAGCTCGACGGCGCCGGGATCCGGCGGAAACGGTTCTTCCACCGCAAGCTCGACCGCATCTTCCACGCTCCTCGCATCCTACTCCGCAACCTATGCCACGCCCCCGGTGAGCTGGATGGAAGGCTATGATACGCTTTCGATCACCGGAGCGTCGCTCTCGGGGTCCCAGCTCACGCTCGACGTCAATGTACAGATGGGATCGGTCGCAGAATGCGTGCCGCTCAACCTCATGCTTGTCGCGAACGAAATGGGCAACCTTCAACCGCCGCTCACGAGCGCTTTTACGTTCGGGGAGAACGGTACGTGCATCGGCGCACCGGGAGCATCCTACCCGGATCAGCAGGTCGTTTTCAATGTCGACCCGACCGTGATGCCGCAGAGCTTTACGACCGGCGGTTCCTCGAACACGTATTTCGAACTTTCCACAACCCCTTCCGGGGGGATCCTGATAACCCTTCCGCCCACGCAGGGATAATGCGGAAAAGAAAAGCCGCGTCGGGGAACGCGGCTGGGGATGGGGATATACACGGCCTCTTGTGCAATCGGATTATATGATTTTTATATGGAGGGTGCCGAGGAATCCACCGTCGTCGTCGGTGAATGTTCCGGGAAGAACCTCGCCGTCCTTTACGAGCGATACGTGGGGTTCGGGAAAAGGATGCACTTCTTCAAGGCACGCCCTCACCTCAGCGAGAACACCCGGTTCGATGCCCGCCCGCCGCAGTTTTTCCACCGTCTCACGCAGCGCGGGATTTGACGCAATGGCATCAGAGAGTCTTTCGGCGAACTCTTTCATAAGCCATTTATCCTCGGGAATCCGAGGAACGGCCATGATGACTCGCGCCTCGATAGCCATGGCATCATCGAACTTTACAAAGATACCGATAGGCCTCCGGCAGGTTACGTAGGGACAATCCCATTCCAGATATTCACCGATAAGAGGCACGGTGAACCTGAAGCGGATATTTCCCTTGCAATAAGGACAAGGGGTGACGATAGAGTGGGAGTTGTTCGGCGGCATTGTCCCCTCCTTCGGGGCGTGGGTTGAAACGTCCTTCTTTTTTTATACCAAGGAGCGGCACCAAACACAATGCGCGGGACCGCAAGGTCCCGCGCATTGGCTCACCGAAACCTCCCGTACGGGATCAGAAGAACCCGAAAAGGTGGTGGAAGAACGAACCGATGCCGCCAAAGAACCCCCCGAGCCGCCCCATGAAACCCCTGCGGGGCGCATTCGGCGCGGTCGTGCTTGCGGCGCCGGGAACCGGGCCCTGGTCGACGATCGCGGACGCCGTCACCGAATTGCCGTTCACTGCACCTTGAACAAGGATCCTATCGTTTACGGCGATCGCCGACACGGACGACGTGACATCACCCTTCACGATGGTCGCGTTCGACGCATCGATGGTATAGGTCGCATTCCCTGAGTTCGCGATGGTGAACATCACCCCGTTCACCGCCGTCACCGTTCCTCCCACGACGGGCTCGCCGTTCCCCTGAAACAGGGGGGACGTGGAAGACGCACCGCCGCGGAACGGTCCGCCGCCGCGGGCGCCCGGAACGACGCCGTCAACGATGGAAGATGCGGTCACCGTAGTGCCGTTCACCGTGCCGCGGACCATGATGTGGTCCCCCGCGATCACCGCGCTCAGCGTCGACGTGGCGCCGTCCTTGACCACCGTGGCGCCGGACGCGTCGACGGTATACGTGACGGCCGCCGCCGCAGTCGAAGTTTCCGCGGGACCGAATCCGCCGCGGCCGATTTCCTGCATGGTGATCACGGTGCCTTGCACCGCGGTCACCGTACCGAATATCCCGCCGCGCATCATCCCGTACGGCGCGGGGCCTCCCGGGAAGCCTCCGCCTCCGCCACGCACATTCTGATAACCCCGAACGGCCGCAAACGCGCTGCCCGCGGCACCCGCAAAGACCGCACAAGAAGCAATTACTGCAATGGTATATGGTATGGATCTTTTTTTCATTGTAAAGCTGATGTAAATACGACGATTGAATGTAATCCTGAACGTAATCCTGAACACACGACCTTTCCGTTATATATACGCAAAAAGACCCGAAAGGGTTTCAAATGACCCGCGGGCAGGAACGCTAATTTATGCCGCTTTTTGCGCGTCTTCCTCGGATTCGGAAGATGTTTCCGCTTCGGATCCCGTGAGGGACTTCAATTCCGCTTCAACATCCTTGAGCCTCCTCTCGATATCCGCAAGACGGTTCCGATCGGCGATACCGCCCCAATCGGGCGTCCCGGCGTACGCGAGAATCTGATCCTTCACCTCGGTAAGCGAAGCGATCTTCTGGTGAGCCTCCTGTATAAGCTGCTCCTTCGAGGGCTGTTCCTCCGCGGGGGGCGCTTCTTTTCTTTTCCAGAACATCATTTGATTATTATAAGAGAATAGGTTCGAAAAGGCAAGAAAGGGCATTTGATATAATAAAAGGATGCACTATAAAAAATTGGTCCGGGTGGGGCTCATGGCGATGGTGACGGGGATCGCGGTCGGCGGAGGAATACTCCTGTCTGCGGTGCCCGAGGCCCAGGCGGCAACCCCGTGGGCGGGGATCCTGAGCGCGAACCGCGGCGCCGACTGGAGCCAGGCAGGCGTCGTGGGTGGGATACCGAGCGCTTCATGGGCCCAATGCACCAACTCATACTGCCAGACCGTGACCGCTGCGGGCACATCGGTCACGGCGCCGCAGATAGTGGCGGCCCTCGAAAATGCCCCCGCCGATACCTATGTCCTGCTCGGGCCGGGAACATACCACCTAAGCACCGGCATCTGCGTAAAAGGGGCGAACAATGTCGAATTGCGGGGTTCGGGAGCGAATGCCACGTTTCTCACGTTCGCATCGCCGGCGAATTGCCAAGAAGGGGCAGGGACCACGCTCATAGGGTTCGAGAGCAATGACGGAACATATCCCGGAGGGGTATCGGCGGCATATAACTGGAACGGGGGCGCAAAAGGGGCGACCTCGATCACTTTTCCAAACGGACTTCCGGGAGTAACCATCATACCGGGATCCACGATGATCGTCCTCGATCAATGCGACACGGGATACTCGGGGTCACCCTGCACCGGATCGTCGGTGGACAACGGAAACTATTTCAATTGCAGCGATCTCTACAACGGATCGACCGGCTGCGATTATCCGGGTCCCGACGGGAGTTTCGGTCGCCCGCATCGTTTCCAATCGGAGATAGTCCAAGCGGTCTCCTGCACGCCTTCATGCGGCAGCACGGGACCGGTAACAATGACCATCACTCCCGGCCTCATCCATCCGAACTGGACCGCATCGCAAACACCCCAGGCATGGGTCATCCAGCCGTCGGAGAACGTGGGCGTGGAGAACCTCTCGATCGACGGGACCGGGACGGGCGACGTCGACGGCATAGGGTTCGCGAACACATGGAACTCGTGGGTTCAGGGCGTCCGCATCATCCATCCGGACGTGATCGGCATCTGGCTTTCGGACGCCGCGCATGCCACGATACAGAACAATTACATCTTCGACGTGGGGCAGAACATGACATGCCAGGGAGGCGGCTATGCCTGCGATCCGTGGGGCATCAAGGACAGCCAGGGCGAGGACAACCTCATTCAGAATAACATCATCCAAAAGGCGCGCGTATGCGTCGCGAACGGCGAAGGGCCGGCTGTGGGCGATGTGACCGCCTACAACCTCTGCATCAACCAGTACGACCTCTCCGATTACGTATGGGGCGCATACTGGCAGCACTCAAACGGCGATGACTACGACCTCTACGAGGGCAACGTGGGCACCTATCTGAACGAGGACGATGTCCACGGAACCCACCTCATGATCACCGCCTTCCGCAACTTCTTCACCGGATGGGAATCGTGCGCAAATGGGAATTGCGGAAGCTATTCCGCGAAGGATGCCGGGACGATCGCCATCGCCGACCTCGGCTATAACCGTTACAGCAATTTCATCGGCAACGTGCTCGGCACTCCGGGCGTCACCGTGAACTACTCCGAATCCTCCGCGGAATACTACGGCAATTTCAATGCGGCATACATCGTGGGTGACGGGAACGAAAGCGCCTCCCCCGCCATCCCCTTCGACCCGGCCACCGGCGCGACGCTCTTCCGTTGGGGAAACTTCGATATCGGCACCGGCGCGACGCACTGGTGCGGCAATTCCTCCGATCCCGGATGGTCGAGCATCTGTATGAACGCCTCCGAGGTGCCGAGCAGCATCCCCGTATATCCGAACTCGGTACCCGCCTCGACCGCGCTCCCGGCGTCATTCTATCTGAACGGAAGGCCGGGCTGGTGGCCTTCGTCCATCCCCTTCCCTGCAATCGGACCCGACGTTTCCGGGGGCAATATCGGACAGTGCAGCGGCACCCTCAATGCCGCAGGCCAGTACAACGGACTCCCCGCAACATCGGCATCGCAATGCGCGGGATCTCCGTTCAACGCATCCGCATGGTCGGGCCACGTCTATGCGATCCCCGCGCAATATTGCTATCTGAACGTCATGGGCGGACCGCCGGACGGCGTAAGCAACAATCCCCTCGCCTTCGACGCATCCTCCTGCTATGGGTCTTCGAATACGGGGTCCGGAGGATCATCGAATCCCCCTCCCCCTTCCCCTGCGCCAACCCCGACCCCGGCACCCACGAGCACCTCACCCGCACCGAGCTCCACTACGGCGGCGGCGATAATGCTCGTGCAGGCAAACGATAACACCTCGGAGGCATCGGGGGGCTCTTCCTATGCGAACATCGGAAGAAGCTTTTCGAATCCCGTGACCGCGGGAAATGCCATCATTATAGGACTCGAATACGGCGGCACATCCGACGAGGTAACCGGTTGCACGGACAGCCTCGGGGACACCTTCTCCGAAGCAGTGCACGGCATCAACAACACAAAAGGGCTGGGAACCGATATTTGGTACGCGACAAATATAAAGGGGGGCACCGATGCGGTCTCCTGTGCGTTCGCCGATATGAACCAATACAACATCATCGCGATACAGGAATATTCCGGGATCGCAAAAACATCTCCCCTCGACGGAACGGCGACGTCCGATACCGAATCAACCGCATCGGCATCGTGGACCTCGGGAAATGTTACCACGCACGCTTCGGGCGACCTCCTCTTTGCCGCATTCCAGGGCAATAACGGCACGGAACCGATCACTCCCGCACCTGGCTTCACGAAAGTGATCGATGACGGAGCCATCGGAAACTTCACAACGGTTCAAGGACTGGCAGCATCTGCCGCCACGCTTGCCGTAACCGCAACATCGGCATCACCCGACGAGCAATCGAACGTGGTCGCGGCATTCCTCGCAGCCCAGATTCCTACCGGAACCTCTTCCGGAACCGGAACGTCTTCGGGCACGGGCGGAAGCACGGGGACGGGTACGTCTTCGGGAGCAGGAACCGGATCAGGAACGTCCGGAACGGGATCTCCGGGAACCACCTCGGGCGGAGGCACGGGGACATCGACAGGAGCGAACACGAACACAAATACGGGTACGGGAAGCAATGGCACGACCGGAACAACATCCGGATCCGGCACTTCGGAAACAACCTCGGGAGGCGCCGGCGGGGGCGGCTATATATATTCCGGAAGCACCTCATACGGCGGAAATTCATATGGAAATTCCGGCGCGTCATACGGATCCTTGGGATATGGAACGGGAAATGAAGGAACGACGACCACTTCGGGAACGAATACCTCTTCCTCCGGAACGGGACAATCTTCGGAAGGAGCGGGGTCGCTCCCTCCGAACACCACTTCCACGATGACCACCTCCTGGCTCAACGTCCACTCTTCCCATTCCCTCTATTCCCCCAAAGTAGGAACGGAACCCCCCGAAACGCAGGGAACGATCGTTGCAGGACCGGTAAGGGAGGATGGATACGTCTGGTATGAGGTAGCATATGCGGGGGGTACTACCGGATGGAGCGTTCAAAACTACCTTTCGACCGGAATATCGGCCGCAAGCGGGAGTACGGGAACAATGTCCCGCGCCGCCGAGGAAACACTGCTTGCATCGCTCTATGAGGAACTGCTGAAACTTCTCCAAGAGCTTGCGGCAATCCAACGCAAGGCATGAATCATACGGACGCCGCGGCACACCCCAAGAAACAAGGGATCGCCTTCATCGGCATTTCGCGCATCGCGAGAAGCGTTGCCGCGGGAATGATCAACGTGGCATTCCCCTATTACGTCCTCGCGGATCTTCACTACGGCGCATCCGTGATCGGGCTCATCTACGTCGCGGCAACCCTCGCGACCGCCCTTATGAGCTTCCTCTTCGGCGTCACGACCGACACGTGGGGCAAACGATGGACGCTCATCCTCACAAGCACGCTTCTGCCGATAAGCGCGCTCCTCGTGCTCGCGTCCGGGAATATATGGATGATCGTGGCGGCAGCGATGCTCGGCGGCTATTCGGCGACGGGATCCCTCGCGGGAGGCGGCGTAGGGGGCGCCGTACAGCCGGTCCAGAATGCGGTGCTTGCGGACCTCATCCCGAAAGAAAAACGGACCGCATATTTTTCCTTCTTCACATTCCTCGCCGGTGCGGCGGGCGCGGGTGGCGCGCTCCTCGTAAAAGCGTTCAGCACGACCGATGTGTTCCTTGCGGCGGCCGCGATCTCGGCCGCCGGTATCCCGCTCCTCTTTTTTGTGGAAGTGACGGAGCGAAGAGCCGCGCTCCGCGTCCTGAAGACGAAGGCGACGATCGGAAAGTTCAGTGCCACGGGAATACTGAACGGGCTCGCGCAGGGGCTCATCGTTCCCTTCCTTATCCCTTTCTTCCTCATCGTATACCACATCCCGAAAGCGCAGATGGCGGAATACACGTTCCTGAGCGGCCTCATCGGGTCCTTCGCGCTCCTTGCGGCGCCGCTCTTCGAGCGATGGTTCGGATTCCTGAAAAGCATGCTCGTCACGCGGGGCATCGGTACGGTGCTCTTCGTCCTCTTTCCGTTCGTAAGATATCTCCCCTTCGCCGTATTCGT
>JAJYDL010000022.1 GCA_021777495.1 bacterium | reverse complement strand
CGGAAAGCGCCATCTCCGCAGACCAGTCCGCCCTCGCCGAGTATCTCATACTGCTCCAAAAGGACGAAGCACAGCCCCTCATCATGCAGGTGCTTTCCTCCAACGACCTTTCGTCCGCATGGAGCGATGTGAACGCGACACTCCAGATGCAGGAGGCCGTGACGAATGCAATGGCGACGCTCAGGAACCAAAAGGAAACCCTTGCATCCTCGAAGACCGCCTCACAGACCAAACAGCAGGCGCTTTCCTCCCAGCAGCAGACCCTTACCTCCCAGCAACAAGACCTCACGCAGACGGTCCAGCAGAAAAACCAGCTTCTTGCCCAGACGAGCGCAAAGGAAGCGAACTACGAAAAGCTCCTGGCCGCCGCGGAAGCGCAGCTCTCAAGCTTCTCCGCGTTCACGCAGAATGCGGGAGGATCGAAGCTTCTCGGCAATCAGACGCAGTGCGACGCCTGGGGTTGCTATTACAGCCAACGGGACAGCGCCTGGGGCAGCGATTCGCTGAACGGCACGCGCTATACGCTCGCGAGCGATGGATGCCTCATTACGGCCATGGCGATGGTCATGACGCATTACGGATATAAAAACGTCACCCCGGTGACCATCAATGCAAATCCCGCAAACTTTGCGGCATATTATCCCGCATACCTCCTCATGACCATCAATGCGGGCGGGGCCACCGCCACGCGAAAAGCGGCCACGATCGATGCGACCCTCTCGTCGGGAAATCCCGTGATCGTAGGCGTACGGGCCTACGGCGGAACCCACTTCGTGGTATTGATCAGCGGACGGTCCGGTAACTACATCATGAAAGATCCCTATGTGCAGAACGGCAACGATATCCCCTTCTCGTCGCACTACACGATGCGCTCCATTTTCAGCATCGCAAAAGTAAGCGTCGGCTAAGATTCTAAGCGTGCGATTCGACAGCCAAGAAAAATGAAAAGAGCCGGACACAGCGCGTGTCCGGCTCGCATGGGGATCAGAACGCTCCTCGGGGAAGCGGCACCCGGCGCCACTTGCGCCGCCTGAGCATCGCCTGCCTGATCGGCCTCCCGGCCTTGCGGCAGGATTCCTGCCACCGTTCGCGGGAAGCGCGGCGGCGAAGGAGATGGCTCTTGGCTGCGGCGGGAAGCGCGGCGGCGAACGCCGACGGGTCCCAGTCCGCACGCATATGTCCGGCGGGACAACGCCAATACCGCGCGCCGAGCCCTTTGCCCTGCGCGATGATCATCCGCTCTTTGCAAAGCGGACATTCGGGACGGTAGATGATGCGGAACCGTGCGATCCTGAATTCCATCTCGAGTGTACGAAGAAAATTCTTCGTCCTGTTGATGGGAAGGAAATAGACCGGATCGCCGGACTGCTCGATGACGATCCATCCCCTGTCACGCCGGCGTGCGGCGCGAAGGGACGGAACGTACGACGTCCAGGCAACCACGGCAAGGTCGCGGTCCTGCCAGGCGAACCCCAGCTCCGCTCCCTCCCGAAACGATGGCGGCTCCGCCCTCATCCCTTTGACGGTACGGGAAAAGTGCGAGAGCCCTTCCACAAGAAACGATCCGAGAGGCTCGAGACGCTTCCATACATGCCCAAGTTCTTGGCGGGTAGGCAATACCTGAGGCGGCATTCCGGCCACCCCCTTTCCATTCCGCGTAAAGTCCGGAACTAGAATCCATATACACCTTCCCGGAGCGTATGGCAATGCCCTCGCTATGCCGCATACACGCGATCCCCTTTATGAACCCTGGTCGCCACGCGAACGCCGATCTCCTCGCCGCTCTTTGCGACGATCACCGAACGATGATCGTATTCCATGGAATCGATTTTTTCGGTGAGGTCGGTGTGTCTGCCGACGAAATGCACCCTCGTATTCATGGGTACGTCATTCACGAACCTGACGACGGCAACATGAGGCCTTCCGAAATAGTGCCTCACAATACCGACGAGCGTCCCCTCTTGAGGCATGGTGCTTGTAATCATGGATGTGTAATGATGCTGCGCTGACCCGCATCGACCTTTAAGAACCGGGAAAAGAGATGCCGCTGAAGGATGGTTTGGAATATCTCCTCGCGGGTCACGATCCCGATGAGGCGCCCCTTTTCCATGACCGGAAGGCGGTGGAGTCCATACGCAAGCATGAGCCCGCCCGCCCGAAGAAGAGGAGCATCGGCATCGACGATCACCGCCGGCGCCGTCATATAGTTTTCGATCGGTTCGTAGCGTATATCGCCGACCATACCCTCGCGGGATTCCTGGTCGAGATAGGCATGCGGTTCCGCAAGATATTCCCCGTAGCATGGGAACATGGCCCGAAAAAGGTCCTTTTCCGAAAGGATTCCTGCAATCTTCCCCGTGGCGTCCACCACCGGAGCGCCGCTTATCTTATTCCCGTAGAGTATGCGGGCAGCCTCCTCATAAGGAGTGCTTTCCGAAAGCACCACCACCTCCTTCGTCATAACGTCGCGTACTTTCATGAATATGATGATTTATATGATTTATATATCCCTTTTTATACGCCGGAGTGCGGGGATGGGGGGGGCGCTTCCCGCCCGCCGGCACTATTGGTACCCCGGCAAAGGATTTTTCGCACGGCAGCAACGCTTTATGCATAGATACGGACGCACCATGCACTCCTGCGCCCCTGCGGCACGGTTGGAATGCCGTCGTTCCCGTCGTCAAAGCTCATCGAACGTTCCCCCGCTCCTCAGCCACAGACTTTCAAAAAGCACTTCTTCGGTCTTACGGATCCCCGGGTCTTCCATAACCACTCCCTCGGGACGCGTGCCGAGCGACACCGTAGCAACCTTGCTCCCGTAGAGAAAATGGGCGCTTCCGATAGTGATCCCCTCGGGAAGAAAACGCGTGACGCCAAGATTCACGCCGTCACTCGCCGCAAGCCCCAAGGAAAGTTTCGTCCTCGGAACAAGAATATGGATGCGGAGAAAATGACGCTTCCGCACCGAAGCAAAGCGCCCCACGAGGCGCATGCCAAGAAGGGCAACCCAGTCATCCCAAGGAAGGATCGCACGCACATGATGCTTCGACGCCACGATATCGGCAAGGATATGCCGGATGCCCTCGATGCCTTCATACACCCTGAACGAGCGCGGCGCTTCCTTGCCGCGCCGCAGCGCATGAAGTGCGGGCAGTGCCGTTCTGAGCGCCGCCTCCCGCTCCGTAAGGGATGAAAGCAGACGGGCGGGATCTTCCGCACTCCACATCCGCCGTCGACCTTTGAGGTATGCGGTCATCAATCCTTTTTTCCTAAGGGAAAGCACCACGGACGCGACCGTGGTACGCGGAAGCCCGGCGTTGGCCGCAAGTTCGGTTTCGGTGCTTCCCGCAAGCGCAAGCGCCGACAAATAGACCGCAGCCTCATGCGGGGAATATCCCAGCCGTTCTATGAGCGAATGGAGTTGCATCGACATGGTTCCCAATCCCTTCCTACACCGTATCACGACGAATTCGTCGCCCCCGAAGAGTGCTTTTTGACGTTTTTCGAGGATATCCTATAATAGAACGACATACCGCCATGAAACGCGCAACCGCCCGCCACCTTTGCTCGATTCGCTTCGTCTCCGCCAAGATTTGGCAGGCCGGCTTTTTTATGCCCAAGGCATACGGAACCGGAAGGTCCGGGGAATACGGGATTACGTGATCCACTGAAACGTACATCCGAAAACCCCGGCCTTCCCGCCGGGGTTTTTCTTTGGACGCTGACGCAGATCCGCAAAACAACGACAAGCACGGACCTGCGCCAGCCCCCAACAAGGACTGGATCGCTGTTTGAAAATAAAAAGGAGACGCCAATGACGGTTGCCACCGGCCACCCGAATACCATCCTGCCACAACGGATCCTGGAACTCGAAACAGTGACCGGGAATCCCAAACTGATGTTCATCGAAGCATCGACCCCCAACGGACACGCGCTTATACGGGCACTGGGACATTACCCCCATGCCCGCGAATGCCCTTGCCGCGCGCATCCCGAGCTCAAAGTGTTCACCCTGCTCGAAACGGCGCGCCATTATTGCACCCTGCGCGCAATCGGCCCCATCGAAACCGTGCACATACGCTATCGCGGTTTTAAGAACTGCCACTACCGGCTGAAGTTCCTGCCCGAGTTCCGCCACACCACGGGAGAGAATTTCGCGGCCTGTTGGGAGATAGGGCTCGGCGAACGGATCCTGAGTGCGGATGCTTCACATCTGCATTCGATCGCCGCCGATATCCATCAGGTCTTCTCGATGCATTTCATGGACCGGATCGATCGCGGAGAGCTTCCCTGGGGGCCTCAATCCAAACGGACGAGGGCCCATTGCATCAGGGTCACCATGGAAAAAATGGCTCCTTTATATTTCGCGAACGCGGGCCTTATCGTACATTGACCCGCATCAGCCCCGCAGCACATCATCACCATCGCCGAAGGCTCCCGCCCTCGGCTTTTTTTCTATGAACATTCCGCTTTCGGAGGAATTGAAGGATTTTGGGACGTATCGTATGATTACCTATACCATGGAAATCTCAAAAGGCGCCGCCGGGACGACGTTTTATTATCAGTGGAAAAAAGGGGGCAGCCCCGAAGAGCTCGGGAAACAATGGCGAGGGGGCGTGTCGCTCCATAGTCATACATGGCACTCCCATGAAGGCCTCGCATTCCTACCCGGAGCGATACAAAAACTCTATTTTCTTCCCGTACTCCTCCGCTGGGCGGAAAGCCGCTACGAAAGGAAGTGGAAGCGCCGATTCGATTATTCGCAGGGATACTGGACCTCGCCCGTCGCACCGGGCATGGCAAGGGCCCTTGAGGCGCGACAGATCGAGAAACTCGGCCTTGCGCCGCTCGTATCGCTCACGGACCACGATTCGCTCGATGCCTCCGCCGACCTCCCCGATCACCCGGCATCCCTCGAATGGACCGCTCCGTACAAAGGCGCAATATTCCATATCGGCATACACAACCTTCCCTATGAAGAAAAGGGTGCGATTCTCGAAAGACTGAAGGCATACACCGCAGACCCCGTCCACGATTCGCTCGGAACCGTCCTCGGCGAGATTGCGGCGCTTCCCGACGTCCTTATCGTCTTCAATCATCCCCTCTCCGACCAGGGGCGCATAGGATTCGAGATCCATGAATCACGCGTGAAGGAATTCCTTGCGCGGCACCGCGCATCGATCCATGCGCTTGAAGTGAACGCCCTCCAGCCCTGGAACATGAACCGCAGGGTGGCGAATATGGCGGACGATGCGCGCCTCCCGGTCGTATCGGGCGGCGACCGGCACAGTTTCGAACCGAACGGTGCCATAAATCTCACTCATGCGAAATCCTTCGCGGAATTCGTCCGTGAGATACGCGAGGAAAAAAGGAGCGCGGTCCTCTTCATGCCGCAGACCCACCGCTCCCTCAACCTCCGCTATGCGGAGAATGTGCGGGCGGTGATGGACGACTATCCGGAACTTCCCGGACGGCAATTCTGGTACGATCGCGTGTTCTACAAATGTCCGGATGGCGTTACGCGCTCATTTACCGAGCTCATCGGACACCATTCCTACGTGCTCGATGTGATGGATATGGCCCTTGGCGCGCTCGGGGTCGCCACCGTAGCGGCACGCCCCCTCACGCCCGTGTTCGCGGAAAGCAATAGGAAAATATCGGTGTCCCCCGAACAATAGCGTGGCGCGCGAGATGAGCAGCGATCGCTATGATTACGAGCTCCCTTCGGGTCTCATCGCACGCCGTCCGGCGTCACCCCGCGATGCGGCTCGGCTTTTCGTGTATGACACGGCAACCGATGCGGTTTCGTTCGACACGTTCGCGCATCTCGGGGATCACCTTCCGCCCAAAAGCCTCCTTGTATTCAATGACACAAAGGTGGTCCCCGCCCGCGCGGAGCTCCGCAAGGAAACGGGAGGGAGAGTGGAGGTGCTGTTCCTTGTGAACGAATGGGATCGCAGGGGCCCGGTGCCCGCGATTGCGGACAGGAAGATCGCGATCGGCGCGAAGCTTTTCTGGAACACGCCGGGGCCCGGGGAAAGAGCCTCATTTACCGCATTGGGACAGGATGAGAACATATTTCATCTCCGTCCCGAGTTTCCTCCCTCGTCGCTCTTCGGCTTACTCGCAAAAAAAGGCGTGACGCCCATTCCCAAATACATCAAAGGGACGCCGCTCGGAGAAGCTGCGCTCCGGAAACACTATCAGGCGGTCTTCGGGAAAAAGCCCGCATCCGCGGCGGCGCCCACCGCATCGCTCCATTTCACCGGCCGCCTCCTCCGAACGCTCGCCGCGGAAGGGTTTTCGAGGACGTTCGTGACGCTTCATGTCGGCATCGGCACGTTCGCACCGGTCTCGCAAAAGCATCTCGCACAGGGAAAGCTCCACAAGGAATCGTTCGTCGTCCCCGCCTCGGCGCGGAACGCCATCAACGCGGCGAAGGGCGAAGGGCATCCCGTGGTTGCCGTCGGAACCACCGTCATGCGCACCCTCGAATCGCAGGCAAAGGCGATTCTCGCGGAAGGAGACGGGTCCATGTCCGGAGATACCGATATCTTCATCCGCCCGCCCTACGAATTCCGCATTGCGGATGCGATGATCACCAATTTCCACCTTCCCGGAACCTCGCTTATGATGCTCGTCCAGGCGTTCCTCGAACACAAGGGCGCGTCGCGCGGGATCACGGACCTCTACCGCATCGCCACCAAAGAACGGTTCCGCTTCTATTCCTTCGGCGACGGCATGCTCATCAAGTGACCTCCCGCAGGACCGATTTGATATAATGGAACTATGGAAAAAACCTCGCGATATGCGGTGGAGATCCCCGAACCGCCGCTCTCGAAGCTCCTCTTCGGGGACAGCCGGCTCGGATGGCTTTGGTTCGTGGCACGGGTCTATGTCGGATACCAGTGGCTTTCGGCGGGATGGGAGAAAGTGACGGGGAGCGGCTGGATAGGGACCGGCGCGGGAGGACCGCTCAAAGGATTCCTCGCCGGCGCGATCGCACAGCAGGGAGGCCCGCATCCCAACGTCGCGTCATGGTACGCATGGTTCCTTGCAAACATCGTGGCATCGCACGCAGGCATCTTCGCGAACATCGTGGCGCTCGGGGAGGTGGCCGCGGGCGCAGGCCTCATTCTTGGAGCATTCACGGGTATCGCGGCGTTCGCGGGAGCGTTTATGAACCTCAATTATCTTTTTGCAGGGGCCGTGAGCACGAACCCGATCCTTCTCGCCATCGAACTCTTCCTGATCCTTGCCTGGCGCAACGCGGGATGGCTCGGCCTTGATCGCTGGCTCCTCCCCTGGCTTGGGGTGCCCTGGAAACCCGGACGCGTGTTCGCCGCGAATAATCCCTCCGCGTAAGCGCCCCCTCAACGGAACGCCATAAAAGGGATATACTAAGGCCACGGCACGCGCCGCGATGCCATGACCCTTCTTACCTCCCTGAACTCATTCTTCCATTTCAACTCCGCGGCATTCCTTCTTGCCGCAGGCTACATCGGCCTCTTTGCGGGCGTCTTTGCGGAAACGGGATTCCTCATAGGACTCTTCCTTCCCGGCGGAGAAACGCTCATCTTCACCGCCGCAGTCCTCGCATCGATAGGATATTTCAATATATGGATCGTCGCACTGCTTTCGTTCCTTGCCGCGGTATTTGCGGACAGCTTGGAATACGGGTTCGGAAGGCGCTATGGACCTCGCGTCTTCACAAAGGACGGATCGCGATGGCTCGACAGGTCCTACATCGACCGCTCCAAGGAATTCTTCGATCGCCATGGACCGAAGACGATCATCATATCCCGGTTCCTCCCTTTCATACGAACGCTCGCCCCCGCATTCGCGGGCGTGGGGAAGATGAGCTATCCGCGGTTCGCGCTGTACAACGTGGCAGGAGCGGCAATATGGGTCGCGGTCGCAAGTGGCACGGGATATTGGCTCGGCATGATATTCCCCAATGCGGAACAATACATTGCGGGCTTCGTCATTGTGGTCGCCATTGTATCCATGTTCACGTCATGGCTCATGGTGCATCGCCATCGCACGAAGATCCGCTAGCCATTGCGCACCCCGCTGAGTTCTGCTAGGCTAGAGCCAGAGTTTCCTGTCAACCCTACCCCCAACTCAAACCCAAAAGGAGGGTTTTATGGCATTATCAGCCGTAAGCGGAGCCCCGGAAGCGGTGGCAACGCCTTGTGCATTGAAAGCGATCCTGGATGCTGCGGTGGAAAAAGTGCCGGAGGGCGACGAGCGCCTCCTCATCCACTGGGCGATCCTCGAAAGGCTCGCGAGAGCATGCAAAGACGCCCACGCAAAAAGCGCCGGCGCAGGTGCGGCGGCGAGCGCGGAAGAGCTCGGAGATGCCGCGGCGCGGGAGGTGTTCAAGAAACTGACAGGGCATCCCCCGTCCATCAAAACGCAGATCATTGCGGCGCTCGCACGGGAATACGGGCAGATCGTATGCGGAAAGGAATTCCACAAACGATAGCCTCCGTCCGGAAGCCGCTCCGGACATCGGCCCGCACCATCATCGTGCGGGCCTTTACTTACGAGTTGAAATCCCCCGCTATTTTGCCTATGATGACCCTATGCCCCATCCTTCATCCCCGGAAGAAAAAGCGATAGCGCTCGATCATATGCGCCATTCGCTTGCACATCTCCTCGCGGCCGCAGTGCTTCAGGAATTTCCGGACGCAAAACTCGGCATCGGTCCCACCGTCGAAAACGGTTTTTACTACGATTTCCAGCTTTCCCGCGCCGTCACGCCCGACGATCTCAAGACATTCGAAAAAGCGATGCGGTCGCTCGTCAACAAAAAACTTCCGTTCACGGGCCACGAAGTGACCCCGGAAGAGGCAAGAACGCTCTTTGCGGGCCAGCCGTTCAAATTGGAACTTATCGAAGATCTCGCAAAAAACGGCGAGAAGCTCACGGTTTATAAGACCGGGGACGTGTTCATGGACCTTTGCCGCGGCGGCCACGTGGAGAACACCGCCGAGATACCCGGGGACGCCTTCGCGCTCGATAAGATCGCGGGGGCCTATTGGCGCGGCGACGAGAAGAACCCCCAGCTCCAGCGCATCTACGGACTCGCATTTGAGAGCAAAGAGGCGCTCAAGGAATACGAGAGACTCATGGAAGAGGCGAAAAAGCGGGACCACAAGAAGCTCGGCCCCCAGCTCGATCTCTTCACGTTCTCCGAACTCGTGGGTCCCGGCCTGCCGCTCTGGACGCCGAAAGGCACGCTCGTGCGCAACCTTCTCGATGACTTCGTATGGTCGCTCCGGAAGGCACGCGGCTACGCCCAGGTGGATATCCCCCATATCACAAAGAAAGAGCTTTATGAAAAGAGCGGCCATTGGGATAAGTACAAAGACGACCTCTTCAAAATAACGACGCGCGAGGACCACGAGTACGCGATGAAGCCGATGAACTGCCCGCACCATACGCAGATCTATGCACGCAAGCAGTGGAGCTACCGCGAACTTCCCCAACGCTATGCGAACACCACGAAGGTCTATCGCGACGAGCAGTCGGGCGAGCTCGCGGGCCTTGCGCGCGTGCTCTCGATCACCCAGGACGACGCGCACGTCTTCTGCCGCCAGTCGCAGACGAAGGAGGAATTCATCAAGATCTGGGATATCATCCATGAATTCTACGGCGCATTCGGCTTTACGCTCCGCGTACGGCTTTCGCTCCACGATCCCGCCCATCCCGAGAAATATCTCGGCGACGCAGCGCGCTGGAAGTTCGCCGAGAACATGCTCCGCGAGATAGTAAAGGAAAAGAACGCCGACGCGTTCGATGGCATCGGCGAAGCCGCGTTTTACGGCCCCAAGCTCGATTTCATGGGCAAAGACGCAATCGGGCGCGAACACCAGGTTGCGACCATCCAGCTCGACATGAACATGCCGGAACGGTTCGATCTCTTCTGCGTGAACGATGCCGGCGAGCACGAACGCATCGTGATGATCCACGCGGCGATCATGGGGTCCATCGAGCGGTTCCTTTCCGTCATCATCGAACATTTCGCCGGCGCATTCCCCGTCTGGCTCGCCCCGGTACAGGCCGCGGTCGTCCCGGTAAGCGACGCATTCGCGGAATACGGCATGCGAACCCGCGACGCGCTCATTGCGGCGGGGATCAGAGCCGAATTCGCCCCTGCGGACGAATCTCTCGGCAAACGCATCCGTACGGCAGAAATGGCCAAAATCCCCTACATTCTCGTTGTGGGAGAAAAGGAGTCGGCCGCGGGCACCGTGAACGTGCGCGGCCGCAAAGGAACCGCGGAAGAACAGGGCGTGGAAATGCCGCTCGAAGCATTCACCGAGCGGGTTTCCGGAGAGATATCACGGAGGTCGCTCTGATCGATCGAAAAAGAAAAAGCTCCGGGATGAATATCCGCGGAGCCTGGATTGGGGAGAAGACGACCGTTCAAAGCCTCGTCCGGTCGCTATTGAAATATTTATGCCCTCGATGGACACCGTGCATGGGAATCACCACGCAGATGCCGAGAAGCGCAGCCGCAAGAATCATTGCCGCAATTTGCATGCACACCTCTCCGGGTGACGCATACGACAGGAATTATCATACCACATGAGCCCCATAGATGGCAAAAAATCGAAACTGATCGCGGTCATAGGACCGACGGCGAGCGGAAAGACATCGCATGCCGTAAAACTTGCCCTGCGGTTCCATGGCGAGATCGTTTCCGCCGATTCACGGCAGATATACCGAGGAATGGACATCGGCACCGCGAAACCGACCGCGGAGGAAAGACGCACGGTCCCCCATCACCTCATCGACATCAGGGACCCCGATGCGCGCTATACGGCCGCCGATTACCGGAACGATGCGCTCGAGGCGATACGCGGCATCGAGGCGCGCGGCCGCATCCCGTTCCTCGTAGGAGGCACGGGCCTCTATGTGCGCGCCGTGATCGGAACCATGAATATACCTCCCGTCGCACCCGATCCCTCGTTCCGCACGAAGATCGAAGCCGAGATCGCCCGCGACGGCCTGGCGGCGGTGTTCGCAAAGCTCACGGCCCTCGATCCGGACGCGGCGCATGCGGTGGACGGAAAGAACCCGCGGCGCGTCGTGCGCGCGCTCGAGGTGATCACCGCGACAGGAGCTCCCTTCACTGTCCGGCGCGCGCAATCCCCCTCCCGGTTCGCCACGCGTGCGCTTTACCTCGATATCCCGGCCGATATCCTCAAAGAGCGGATACGGCGCCGCGTGACCGAGATGTTCCGCGGGAATGCGCTCGTGGAGGAAGTGCGGGGTCTCGTTGCGCGCTACGGCCCGGACGCACCGGCGTTCGATGCGATCGGCTATCGGGAAGTGCTCGCGCATCTCCGAGGAGAGACGACCCTTGCCGAGGCACGCGAAGCCGTCGTAAAGGACACCGTCGATTACGCAAAGCGCCAGCGCACCTGGTTCAAAAAAGAGCCCGGCCTTTGCCGGGTGACGGACGAAAAAGAGGCGGAAAGGCTCGTGGCCGCATTCCTTGCGGAATAAGAACCCCTACTGCAGGCGGGCTTCGAAGAGGCCTTTCAGCATATCGGGACGCGCCCTTCCCTTGAGGCGCCCCATCGCCTTGCCGATCAGGAACTGCAGGCTTGCCGTCTTCCCTTTTTTATAATCGGCGACCGCCGCCGGATTCTCTGCGATCACGGCATCCACCGTCTCTTCCACCTCGCCCGCTTCCGAGATCCCGATGCCTTCCTCCTTTACGATCGCATCGGGGTCCTGTCCCGTCTCGAACATCTTCGCAAGAAGATCCTTCGCCTCTCTGCTCGTCA